>NC_020054.1:2499865-2858918 GCF_000331105.1 Fibrella aestuarina BUZ 2
GGTATTTCTGCACGTATAGCCAGCCTTCCCACTGCGACGGGTATTGGCGTAGCGTCGTGGCAAAATCGTCGTAGAGCCGCTGCGTGATTGAGGCGCAGACGGCCTCGCGCTCGGCAGCGGGCGTTTCGGTGGGCGTGATGGGCGCAAACACCTGCACGGCGTTGGTGTAGGCGTCGGGGCGGTAGGCGAAGATGGGCACGATGGGCGCCTGCGTGGCCACCGACAGGAAGGCAATGCCTTTTCGGGCGAGCAGCGGTTTACCCAGAAAATCGATTCCAACCAGTTTGTCGTCTTGCCGGGTGACGCCGCCCGCGCCGGTGTTGCCGTCGAGGTAGGCGATCAGGATGCGGCCCTGCTTCAGCGCCCGTATGAGCTGAATGCCCGCCGAAGGTTGTTCGGCGTCGATCAGCGCCATGTCGGCGTTAGGCTGGTTGAACAAGGCTGCGGCTTCGCGCTGGATGCGCAGGAATTTGTCGCCTTGTTTCTGAAAGGTGTTCGTGTCGATCAGCAGGCTGAATTTCAGTCCCAGCCGCGTCAGCAGCAGGCCCAGTAGCCGGTAGGAGCCGAGGTGGCAGGTACAGAAAATCGTTGGCTTGCCCGCGGCTGCGTCCCAAAGGCCGTCGGCATCGCCGGTGATGACGAGTTCAGCCGCTTTGGTCACGATCTTTTCATCCATACCGGCCAGGTGCTGGTAGTAGAGAATGTCGGCGAAAAAACGGTTGTAATCGGCTGCGGGCAGGTTGGGCAGAAACGTTTGCAGGTTGGCCGACACCATCAGGTGGCTCTGCGGACGCGACGTAATCAGGTCGGTCGTGTCGTAGTGAATGCGGAGCGCATCCACGGCTTGTTCATACGTAAGGTTCGGATTCATGGTCACTCAGGGGAGGAATTGTGAATAATGCTTAGTGTCGTGGCGGCTGATCGTGGAGCTGCCCTCACCTCTTTGTCAGACTACATAGCTGGCGAGGAGCAGCAGCAGTTGGGCGGCGGTTTGTACCGTGACCTGGTCGCGGTCGCGGTCGGGGTTTACTTCCACCAGATCGACGCCCACGACGCGTTGACCTTGCAGGAAATGCGCGAGCAGGTGGCACACTTCGTCGTAGCTGAAGCCGCCGGGTACGGGCGTAGCGGTGCCGGGCGCTACCGCCGGGTCGAGCACGTCGATGTCGAAGGTGACATACACGGGCCAGTCAGTCGGGAGGGTGGGCAGGGTGTTGGCGATCAGCGCCTGCCGGGCGTCTTCGGCCCAGAGAATGTGACGGCGGCTGGTGTCGTGCTGCGAAATATTGGTGAAGCCGCGCAGGCCGATCTGCGTGACCCGTTTCAGGCCGGGCAGTTCAAGGCTGCGCGACATAAACGTGCCGTGGCTGTGAGCCCCGCGCCGGGCGTAGAGCCGGTTATAGCTCGACTCGTAGGTGTCGCAGTGGGCGTCGAAGTGCAGCACCTGGATGGCCCCGTATTGCTCGGTAATCGCCTGAATACCCGCGTAACTGATCGAGTGATCGCCACCGAGCAGTACCGGCACCTGCCCGCGTTGGGCCGTCAGTTGCACGGCCCGCCCAATCTTGGCGTACACGTCGGTGGCCGATTCGAACGGAAAAAAGAGCAGATCGCCCCAATCGCGGAGGTCACCGGCGAGCAGGCGGTCGGTGAGGCGGGTGGGCGGCGTGGTGGCGTAGAGGCCCCGGAAATGCACGTTGGCCAGGTTGGCGTCGGGCCCCAGGTTGATTTTCTGCTGCTTCGTGTAGGCCCGCACCACCGACGGGAACCGATCGCAACCCGGCGAGATGCCGTTTCCCCCACCATACGGCACCCCGATGAACACTACGCCGGGGTCTTCACTGCGCCGCTGGTGATCGGGCAGGTTGAACAGCCGGTTGGTAAGCTGGTTGATGTGGAACAGGTCTTCGTGGGCGCTGTGGGCGGCGTCGATGATCAGCTTTTCGGAGGTCAGAAACCGGATGGTGCGGTCGATGGCCGTCGGGGGCAGGTCGGGCAGGGCGTCGCAGAGCTGGCTCGGCGTGGCGGTTTTCTGGAGCAAGGCCAGAATCCGGGCAACGTCGGCCGTGATCTGGTACTGCTTGCCCGTCAGCAGGTGCGCAATCTGGTAGTTGCCGGCGCTGCGGCTCCGAACACTCAGGCAGGCCGAGAGTGTGTACTGGGTTTCGGCAGGAAGAACGAGCGTTTCCATAAGCATGGGGCGAAACGGTTAAACCGGGCTGGATACAGAGGCTGGGCGACGGCGGGCTTTGATGAGCCGATGGCCGAAAAAGCCCGAGATAATGAGCAGGAAGAGCGTGCGGGCCAGCGTCAGCAGGTCGTCGGGGTGATACTCGGCCAGGTGCCAGTGGCCGTAGTAGCTGAACACTACACCCACGCCCACGAGCGACGTATAGAGGACTTTCACAAACACGATGGCCAGTATGGTAATCACGACCGTACTGCTGACGGTGTAGACGAACAGCGGCCATTCGGTGGACCGGACGAGCTGCCGCATGGGTACGTTGCCCCAGCGTTTTTTCAGCGTCGCCCAGTACCGGCGCGACTGGGTACGTAGGTTGGGCAGGTTGAAGAGGTCGCTGTAGATCCAGTAGCCATCGTAGCGCAGAAAGGGGTTCAGTGAGTAGAGCATCACCAGCGAGTTCAGGATGATGATCGGGCTCAGGAACAGGTACGTTGCCGGGAAGGCATAGGCCACCGCCACAAACAGGCCGTTAAGCAGCAACTGGAAATAGATGCCGCCCAGGTTGACAACGATGCGGCGGGTACGGTCGAGCGCCCAGATCACCGACACGTCGGCGTAGAAGACGGGGAAGATGAGGTAAAAGCCGAACCCGATGTCGCCGGGGTCGAGGCCGAAGCGGCGGGTGGCGCTGGCGTGGCCCAACTCGTGGCAGATAAACACGGTGAAGTAGATTATGTAGGCCACTACGAGCCAGATACCTTCGTTGCCGCGCCAGATGCTGCGGTGCTGGCTGATGAACGTGTCGGTTACCTGGTAGAAGTAAAGCCCCGTTGCCAGCAGGCAACTTACCACCAGCACCGGCATCAGGGCGGGGTTGAAGAGGTGACCCAGCAGGCGTAACAGCCGCGGGAGCCGGGCCGGACGCAGCAGCGTAATCTTGCCAAAAACATACTGCATGTTGGCCACGACGTCGGACTTGGCGGCGGCCGACTCGTTGAGGCGGGTGAGCGTGGTTTCGGCCAGTTCCTGCACCGCCTGCTCAGGTACGTTCAGCCCGTCGGCTTGCAATTGAGCCGAAATCTGGGCGTAGGTGAGGCCCTGCCGCAGCCCTTCGATGATTCGGTAAACCGACTCGCGGACGTAAAACGAGGTGGCGGGCGTTTTCAGCAGGTACGTTGTTGGCATGCCGGTGCCAACCTGAGCGATTTCCAAATGGCTCAGCGCGGAAGCGGGCGAAGTTGTCATGGTACGTGGGGAAGGAGAGGAGGGAAGCGACGGGCCGTTAGCCTCAGGCTGAAAGCCCCCAGGCTGATCAGGCCGTAGCGACGGCGCGGCTGGCCCGGAGGTGGGCGATCAGCCGGGCGGGCAACCGAAGCTGCCCGTTGATGTACTGACTCAGCCGGGGCCGGAAGGCCTGCACCGAGGCGTCGGCCCGGAACAGGAGCTGGTTCAGGTCGCGCACCAGCGAGAGCTTCATCTGGTCGTAGGCTGAGGGGTATTGCCCCAGGAAATAGGCCGTTTGCAACAGAAAATCGCGGTAACGGTGAGCCGCCAGGTCGCGTTTGGCTTCGGCCCAGTCGAGCAGGGCCGAGTAGGGCGAAGGCGCGGCGGGCAGGGTATTGGTCAACGACAGACTAACGTCGGTCAGGATGTCGTTCAGAATGGTCGGTTCAAGGTCGGGCCGTTTCAGGGCCAGAAAGGTCAGTTCGTTCACGATCTCCATGAACTGAACGCTCAGAAGTTGGGTGGGTAGCTGCCGCAGCATGGGCTCGTGCCAGTAGCCCGGCAGGGTGGGCAATTGGCCAGTCGCGAGGTAGTTGATGAGTTGCCGGATGGTGTCGAGCCCCAGTTCGTAGCGACCCTCAGCCAGGTCGATCCGGCTCAGGTTGAACAGCTGCTGAATCCGGTGCATGTGCAGCACGGTGTAGCGGTGCTGCCACTCGTTGCTGAGGGCGATCGACCGGTCGGCGTAGCGGCGGGCCGTGTCGAACTGGCCCTTGCGGTAATGGTAAAACGAAACCATCGGGCTCACCAGCGTTTCGGCCAGCGCGTTGGCGTCGGTGGGTAGGGTGGGGATGGCCGCCAGCACGGGTTCCAGGCGGGCAAAGCCCTCGTCGAGCTGCCCTTTTTTCATCGCCTGAAAGCCCGATACGGCCTTCAACAACAGCATCATCAACTGATCGGCCCCCGCCGGAACGGTGGGCAGCAGCGCGATGAGCGTTTGCTGGAACACGTTTTCCTGCGACGACCCCGGCCCGGCGTCGGGGGCAACGGGTGCAGCCGTCGTCAGGCGGTCGAAAAACTGCTGATAGTCGTGCAGACTCGGATACGAACGGGTCGATGAGGGTGTCATGGTTCAGGAAAAGGAAAGGGTGAACAAGGGGTGGAAAGGTGGCCCCAAACACCCGATGGGCGGGGTTTGGGGCCGGGTCACTCGGGCTTACAGCGGCAGATCGGGGTACTTGTTATCGTTGCAGCGGTCGCAGCGGCCTTCTTCAGCAGCGGTAGCCAGCTCAAGGCGGTCTTCCAGCTCAATGATCATCAGCAGGTCGTCGGCAGTCGGTTGCTCAGCGGGGAGGAGGGACAGATTTTCCATTGGTGTATTATTCGGATTTAGGGATGTAGAAAAGGGTAACTTGGTTGGTAATTAGCCGATTACAGGATCACCGTGTCGGGGTAGTCGTTGCCGTTGCAGCGGTGGCAGCGGCCTTCTTCGGCGGCCGAGGCCAGCTCGAGGCGGTCTTCCAGTTCAACGATCATCAACAGGTCATCGGCGTTGACTTGCTCGGCGGGGAGATTAGTTTGGTTTTCCATGAGTTTTAATCGTGATTAAGGGGTTGAATGAGGATGAGATAAACAGATGATTGAGAGAAACTACAAGGCGATGGTATCGGGGTAGTCGTTACCGTTGCAGCGGTGGCAGCGGCCTTCTTCGGCGGCCGAAGCCAGCTCGAGGCGATCTTCCAGTTCAACAATCGTCAACAGGTTGAGCGTGTTGTCTTGCTCAGCGGGGATTACTTGGTTTTCCATGAGTTTTGGAATTAGTTAAGGGTGAAAAATTTGGTTTGGCTTTGTGGCGTGGCCCTGACCGAAAACATTCGCGACTGCTTCGTTTGGGGACCGTTGCGCCGTTTGACTGTGACAAAACAAGCACCGCCAACCGCCCGGCTAAAGTTCTTTCGACCAATGCCCCACCTTCCTTCGACCAATGCTGCCCTTCCACCTACCAATCCTTTCACCGACGGCGTATGAGTAGACCTCTAACTTGCTATCTGGTCGACGATGAGTCGGCCGCCCACACCATTTTGTCGAAGTTTATCAGCCGGGTGCCCTACCTGCAGCTGCTGGGGCAAAGCCTCGATCCGTTCGATGGCCTCGAGCAGGTGGAAGCCCTGCGGCCCGACGTGCTGTTTCTGGACGTGGAAATGCCCGACATGAGTGGGGTGGCGTTTCTGAAGTCGCTCACGCCGCCGCATCCTGCCGTGGTAATGGTGACGGCTTCGCCGCAGTATGCCGCCGACACCTACAACTTCGAGGCCGTGACGCACTATCTGCTCAAGCCCGTTGGGTACGACAAATTCATGGAGGCCGTGGCGCGCGTAACCAAGCGCCTGCACTACGATCCCAACGGTACGCCCCCCGCCAACGTACCCAGTGCCCCAGTCGCCAACGTACCTGAGGTCGATCCGCGCGAAAACGTGCCGTACTTTCTGATCAAGGAAGACAAGAAGCTCGTGCGGGTGGCGCCCGAAGACATCGTGTTTGTGGAGGGGATGAAAGATTACCTCAAAATCCACCTCAACAGCCGCATGATCGTCACGCACATGACCATGAGCAAGCTGGAAGAACTGCTGCCGCCCTCGCAGTTTCTGCGGATCAACCGGTCGTACATCGTGCGGCGGCTGGCCATCAAAGAGATCGACGGCAACCAGATCACCACGCTCGACGGCAAGAAGGTCTACATCGGGGTGACGTACCGCGAGGCCGTGATGAAGGAGTTGAAAAAGAACATGATCTAATCCCTCGCCATGCCAAATCAATCGGTGCGGGCGCGGTTCTGGGCGCTGCTGCAAGGGGCGTGGCGCTGGCTGTCGGCGCGGCCGTGGCTGCGGCGGGCGCTGCTGTGGGGGCTTTGTTATTACTACGTGCGGTACGTCTACTACGGCGAGTTCTTCCAGGCGTCGGCGCGCACGCTCGACGTGCTGGCGCTGGTGTTGCAGGCGCAGACGATGCTGATCTACTACGTGTTTGGGTACGTCATCTTCCCGCGTACGCTCTACAAAGGCAAGATCCTCGAGTTTGTGGGTACGTTGTTCGTCACCCACGCGCTCATCTACCAGACTAACTACTGGCTGTTTTACGGGCTGGCGAAGACCGGCGAGCCGGGCCGGTTGCAGCGGCTGTGGGCGCTGGTCGAAACCTGGGGCCTGTGGGGCTGGATCAACAACGGCACGGCTGCCTCGTGGAGCTTCTTCTGGACGTTTACGGTCGTCATCTTCCTGCTGGCCGTGCGGGCGGTGATCGACATCATCCGCCTCCGTACGCACGTCATTCAACTCGAAAAAGACAAGCTGCAACTTGAGCTCGACTTCCTGAAGTCGCAGGTGAATCCGCATTTTCTGTTCAACACGCTCAACAGCGTGTATGCCCGCGTGTTCGACACCGACGAAAGCGCCGCCGACCTGCTGCTGCGCCTGTCGGAACTGATGCGCTACAACCTCTACGAAACCAACCAGCCCCGCGTGGCGCTGACGAGCGAACTGGCGTACATCCAGAACTACCTCGACCTGGAACGCAACCGGCTTGAAGGGCAACCCGTCGAGATTACGTATGCCCAAACCGGTGAAGCGACCACGCACACCATCGCGCCCCTGCTGCTGATTGCGTTCGTCGAGAATGCGTTCAAGCATGGCGTCAAGGGGGCCACCAAACCGGCGTTTGTGCGGGTGGCAGTGCAGGTGGCGGGGGGGCAACTCCTGTTTACGGTTGAAAACAGCGTGTTTCCCAAGCGGCAGTCGGTGAGCCCTGACCCCGTGAAGCAATCGGGTGGCATCGGGCTCGACAACGTGCGGCGGCGGTTACAGACCCTGTACCCCAACCGGCATAGCCTGACCGTTACGCCCGGCGACGCCAGCTATCAGGCGCAGGTCACGCTGGAGTTGTGAGGCCGGGGCGTTTTCATTCATCGAACAATGGGCCACATTGGTCGAAAAAGCGGCAGGTATCGGTCGAAAGGAATTGAAACAGGACCTTGGCAGTGAATAAGTTTGACTCGTCGGACAGGCACAAACGCCGCTGACGCCTAGACCCTTAATCGCCTCATCTGCTCCTTTTCTTCTCCTATCGACCATGAAAAACCAAGCTACTGCCCCCGCTTCTCGTTTCGTGTTGAAAAAACAACGCCTCGTTTGTTTGAGCACGCTGGCCAACCCCACCGCTGTTCGCACCGGTGGCCGCACGCACCCTACCGTTACCATTACGACCTACTAATTCGTCCCTACCCCTTGCAACAGTATCACCTGCTTAACTACCCGTTGGTAGGTCGGCGGCTGCTGACCTATTACCTCCAGCGTACCGGATGGCTCTGCGAAGGCAGCGTGGGTACGTTCTCGGAGGCCATGCTGGAGAGCGTCCTGGGCAACCGGGACGCCATTCTCTTTTTACACCTACCCGACCCCGACGATAACGACCTGCCCGGCTCGTTTCGGGACGCGCTTTGCCAACACCCGGCCGTGATTGTTACCTCGCCCTACCCGGCCCATCTGTTCAACTGGCTTCCTTTCCGGCCCTTTGCGTTCATGACCGAGCCATTTTCCTACGATCAGTTTGCGGCCTGTCTGGAAAAATACGTGGCTGTTTTTGGGTAATAACCGGACAATCATGGATATGATTATCCATTGATACAATTTTCGATTTTTATAGGCCTGCATCGGCTACCTTGTCAGGATTGCTGTCTATCCCAACGAGCCGCCCATGCAGGTAAGTGACTTCTTTATGGTGCGTCGGCCAACGTACCCGCTCCAGACGTTAACGCAGTTTTATAAACTGCTTACGACCAACCCAATCGACGACGTACTGCGAACGTATTACCGCGACCCGGTAATGCAGGAAGCCATCTTCGTGGCGTCGCCCGGCCTCTACGAACGGCTGCAACGCTGGCTTGATGGCGAGCCGCTCCCCGAGCAGAAGAAGCTGATCAACACCCTGCACAAATACCTGGTCAGAATGTGCAGCCGCTCCACGCCCTATGGCCTCTTTGCCGGTTGCTCGCTGGGTACGTTTGCCGACGAATCGCGGCTGCGTGCCGATCTGCCCGACGCCTTGCGGGCGCACGTGCGCGTCGACACCGACTGCCTGCGGGCTATTGGCCAGTGGCTTACCCAGCAGCCCCACCTCCGAACCCAATTGCTGCTGTTTCCGAATTCGTCGCTGTATCGGGTGGGCGCGTCGTGGCGCTACGTGGAACAACAGCGGGGTGCCGATCAGCGGCTCCAGTATTTCATCAGCGCCGTGGAGGCCGAAGCCGCGCTTAATTGCCTGCTGACGGCGGCGCAATCCGGCGCGACCATTCACCAGCTGGCCCACCAACTGACGGCCGATACCCCCACGGACGGGCTGGGTGATGCTTTCGAGGAAGCCTTCGCCGAAGCCGTTGATTTTGTCGAGCAGCTGATCGAGAGTCAGTTGCTTGTTTTTGAGGTGGAACCCGCCGTAACCGGCATCGATTCGTTGAACCAACTGGCTACCCGCATCGGTCAACTGCCCGACGCGACCGAGGTGGCGCAATCGCTCTGGGCCTTGCACGACCAACTGCGGCAACCCGACCGGCTACAGGCCTACAACCACACCCGGCGGTGGTTTGCCGAGCGGCAGATCGACGCTCCCTCCACCGATGTGGTGCAGGTGAATGCCTTCTTTCCCAACACCATCACCATCGGGCAATCGGTGATCCGGCTGTTGCAGCGCGACCTCGATAAGCTGCTGGTGCTGAATCAGCCCGCCCACCGCCCCGACCTCGACGAATTTGCCCGGCGGTTCACCAATCGCTACGAAGAAGAGGAAATTCCGCTGTCGCTGGCGCTCGACAATGAGTTTGGCGTTGGTTACGGTAACGTCTCGACGCTGGGTGTTGGCTACGCGCCCCTTATCGACGACCTCAGCGTGGGCATCACCACCGCGCTGCCCACCGCTACCTGGGACTGGTGGCACACGCTGGTGATGGAGAAATACACGGAGGCGCTCCGTACCCGGCAGGCCGAAATCGAGCTGACCGACGACGACCTAGCCTACATTGGTCGGCAGCAACGCCCCACTACGCCCCTGCCCAGCAGTTTCTACGCGGTTGGATCGCTGCTGGCGTCGTCGGAAAAGGCGCTCGACGCGGGCGATTTTCAGTTCAACCTGCTGGGGTGCGGCGGTCCGTCGGCCATGAACCTGCTCAGCCGCTTTGGCGAAGGCGAACCCGCTCTGGCCGCGCACATCCGCGCCTGTGCCGCTGCCGAAGAGGCCCGCCACCCCGACGTGGTTATTGCCGAGATCATTCACCTACCCGAAAACCGCGTCGGCAATATCCTGGCGCGGCCGCCCATCCATCAGTACGAAATTCCGTATCTGGGGCAGGCCTCGGTGGCGGCCGACTGCCAGATTCCGATTACCGACCTGCTGGTGTCGACGCGCAACGGCCGGGTGGTGCTTCGGTCGAAACGGCTCAACAAACGGGTGATTCCGCGCCTGACCACCGCCCACAATTTCAAGCAGGGCCTGCCCATCTACCGGTTTCTGTGCGACTTGCAGGCGCAGGATGCCCACCTCAACGTAGCCTGGAACTGGGGCGTGCTGCGCGAACAAACGTACCTGCCGCGGATACGTTATCGCCGCGTGGTGGTGAGCCGGGCTACCTGGCAGCTACCCACCCAGACGCTCACGCCCGACAATCCCCTACGGCTGGTGGCGCAGCTGACGGCGGCGGGCCTGCCCGATCAGTTTGTGGTGGCGCAGGCCGACCATGAGTTGCTGATTTCGATGCACGTGCCGGCTTCCCTCGAGTTGCTGAGTCAGGAAATTCGTAAAACCGACCGGATCAAGCTGATCGAATGCCTCGCTACCCCCGACCGCTGCCCACTCAGGCGGCAGCGGGACACCTACACCCACGAGCTGGTGATTCCGTTCTGGAACCCCGATGCGCCCGTGTTTTCGGGGCTACCGCAGGCGGCCGAAGCGGGGCCGCAGCGCCGGTTTTCGGTGGGGAGCGAGTGGTTTTATCTGAAAATCTACACGGGCGAAAAAATGTCGGACCTGCTCCTAACCGACAGCATCTACCCGGTGGTGCAGCAGTTGCTGAAAACCCAGATCATCTCGGCTTTCTTTTTTGTACGCTACCAGGATACCGACCCGCACTTGCGCCTGCGGTTTCGGGGCAATCCGCACGTCGAGTTCTACCAGTATGTGGTGCGGGCGGTGGAGCAGGCCCTGCGTGAGGCCGTGGGGTCGGGGGTGGTTCATCGGGTGCAGGTCGAAACCTACCAACGCGAGCTGGAACGCTACGGCATGGCACAGATCGAGCAATGTGAAACCCTGTTTCATTACGATAGCCTGTCGACACTGGCCTTACTGGCGCATACGGGTGGCACGTTCGACGAAGACCTGCGCTTTGCCGCGGGGGTCGCCAAAATCGACCGCCTGCTCACCGGGCTGGGTTGGGCGACGGCGGCCCGGCGGCGATTGCTGAATCAGTTGAAAGAGCGCTTTTTTGCGGAATTCGGGGGGGAATCGACGCTACGGCAGCAACTCAACGACAAGTACCGCCACTACCGGCCGGTGCTGGCTGAGGCCCTGTCGGTCACGTTTGACCCCGCCGATGGACTGTGGCGCTGGGAGCGTGAGCAAACCGCCGTGCTGACCGAACTGGCCACGGGCATCACCGACGCCGAGCAGCTGTTCAGCCTTACCGGTAGCCTGGTGCACATGATTCTGAACCGTTTGTTCCCGTCGAAACAGCGCCTCTACGAGCTGGTGGTCTATCACTGTCTGGCCAAACACTACGATGCCCTGGCCGCTCGTGAGTCGACAGTCGTGGAAGGCTAGCCGCTGCGTCGGGGGCCTGTTCATCACTTCTGGCCGAAAAACAGAACTTTCCCGGCGCTACCAGGATTTCATTTTTATGAAGAAACGCATTTGTATCGACCAGGACGACGTGCTGGCTGACACCCACGCCAAGCTCATTCAGATCTACCTGAATTCCGACGCACCCCGTTACGAACTGGCTCAACTACAGGAAAAATCATTCCACGAACTGCTGACCGACGACGAGCAGAAAGCCATCTATCAGGCCATTCATCAGCCCGGTTTCTTCCGCGACATTGCCGTGATGTCGGGCGCCCAGGAAGCCATTGTCCGGCTACAGGAACACTACGAAATTTTTGTGGCGACGGCCGCGATGGAGTTTCCCGACTCGTTCCGGGATAAATACGACTGGCTGGCCGAACACTTCCCGACCATTCACTGGCGGAATATTATCTTTCTGGGCGACAAGAGCATTCTTGGGGCCGATTACCTGATTGACGACATGCCTTACAATCTGCGCACATTTGCGGGCAAAGGACTGCTGTTCGACGCCCTGCACAACCGCGATGAAGCCGATTTTACGCGCGTCCGGAGCTGGCAGGATGTGCTGGATTTGCTGCTTGATTAAAAAGTTTTTAGTAAACTTTGTATACGGTCTAACATCTGCACTAAACGTACCGTTGTGAGCAGTACCGCCTGGTATACGACTGTACAGATAGCTAGTAAGTGATACGTGTAGATATAGCTGGATAGATCATGTACCGGGCACTTCCGTTTTAAGCCACAAACGTTGAACGACTTTTTCCTCCAATCGTTGTATGCCACAAATTAGTTGCTCGTTCTGCGGCCGTCGCAAGAACGAGGTCCAACTGCTTCTGTCGGGCATTGATGCCCACATCTGTAATCATTGCATCGAGCAGGGCTTCGAGGTGGTGGTTGAAGAAACGCGCCCCCGCCGGAATCAGAACTCCGAACCGCCCAGCCTGAACCTGATCAAGCCCGTCGAGATGAAAAACTTCCTCGACCAGTACATCATCGGGCAGGACGAGGCCAAAAAGGTGCTGTCGGTAGCGGTCTACAACCATTACAAGCGGCTGATGCAGCCCCGCACCGACGATGAGGTGACGATCGAAAAGTCGAATATTCTGATGGTTGGCGAAACCGGCACGGGCAAGACGTACTTGGCCCGCACCATCGCCCGAATGCTCGACGTGCCGTTCTGCATTGCCGACGCCACCGTGATCACCGAAGCCGGGTACGTTGGCGAAGATGTCGAAACGGTGCTGACCCGCCTGCTGCAAGCGGCCGATTATAAAATCGACAAGGCCGAGATGGGTATCGTGTATATCGATGAGATTGACAAAATCGCGCGCAAGTCAGACAACCCGTCCATCACGCGCGACGTCAGCGGCGAGGGGGTGCAGCAGGGGTTGCTGAAACTGCTCGAAGGCTCTACGGTGAACGTACCCCCGCATGGCGGCCGCAAACACCCCGACCAGCGCCTGATCTCAATCAATACCGAGAACATTCTGTTTATCTGCGGCGGCGCCTTTGACGGCATCGAGCGCCACATCGCCAAGCGCGTTACGTCGCGGCCCATCGGCTTCACCGACGAGCGCCGCCTGCACGCCATCAGTGACCGCAGCCACCTCATGCGCTTCGTGTCGGCGCAGGATCTGAAATCGTTTGGGCTGATCCCCGAACTGCTCGGTCGCCTGCCCGTGCTGACGCACCTCGACGCCCTCGACCGCGACGCGCTCTACCGCATCCTGACCGAGCCGAAGAACGCTATCACGAAGCAGTATGATAAATTATTTGCGATGGATGATGTAAAAGTTATTTGGGATGATTCGGCCCTGAATTACGTCGTCGATCAGGCCATGGTTTTTAACCTCGGTGCCCGTGGTTTGCGCTCCATTTGCGAGTCGATTATTACCGACGCCATGTTTGAAATGCCCTCGCAAACGGGCGAAAAAACGCTGATTATCACCCACGAATACGCTTCTGAGAAGTTCGGCCGCACGGCCGTGCAACAACTACGGCAGGCTGCCTGAGCGCAACCACCCGGCAACGACCGACGGCCATTTCTGGCGTGCGCATTCAGGGCGCATCGACCGGAAATGGCCGTCGGTCGTTTAACGCTATGCTCGGTTTTCCGCAACAAAGCGAAGAGGTCAAGGTTATGACGCTGAAAACATTTTTTTTTCACCAACACAGAAGCGTCATGAACACGTCGACCAAACACACACTGATTGCCCTATCGTTTACTGCCCTCCTGGGTGCCTGCAGCCGTCCGGTAGCGACCTTCCAGCCCTCGAAAGCCGAGCGTTTCTATACCCAGCAAACCACCGCCGCCCCGGTTGCCGCTGCTGAAACGGTAGCGCCTGAAGCCACGCCTGTCGTTGCTGAAGCCTCAGCTCCGGCCGTTGCTGCCCCCGCCGCTACCAAAGCCGACATCGAAACGATGCTGGTAAAGGCCGAAGCCGTAGCGTCAGCCAAAGCCCGCCCAGCCGAAGCCCGCAAACTGGAGCGCCGGATCACCAAAATCCGGGAGGTGCTGAACACCAGCCCGGCTTCTAGCCTCGCCCCGGCTGCCCCGGTTAAGAAAGCGGGTCTGGCTCAACGCCTGATGATGAAGTCGATGGATAAGAAAATCCAGAAGCACCTGGCCCCCGAGCAACCCATGCGGAGCAGCACGCTCACCGCTGGTCTGGTTATCGGTCTGATTGGTCTGCTGCTGCTGTTGCTCACGACGGGTACGGCGGCGACCATCGGTCTGATCGCCCTGGTTGTGGGTATCGTACTGGTGATTCTGGGTCTGTTGTAATTACCAACGAGTTTACCTAGACAGGTATACGGGATGAGTCGGTGGCTATTTTGCCCAAACGGATGAAATAAAAGTCGGCTCATCACGTATCCTGTCTGATACGATTTTTACTTTAACGCTGAACACAATTACTGTACAATGATGAAACGCGTCCTCAACTCTGTCTCGATTGCGCTGGCTGGTGCCGCTCTGTTAACTGCCTGTAGCCGCCCGGTTGCCACGTTCCAACCCTCAAAAGCTGAGCGTTTTTATACGCAGCAAACCACGGCTACGCCAGTAGCTATGCCCACTGAAGCGCAGGCGACTCCCGTTGCCGAAGCGACAACCAACGTACCTGTAACGGCCCAAACCGCGCAGCCGACGCCCGATATTACGGTGCAAACCAAGCAGGCATCGGAAGCACTGGCTAGCCTGAAGGCGACGCACGCCACCGATAAGCGCATGACCCGGCGTATCGAGCGGGCCGAAACCATGCTGGCGGAAGCTTCAGCAAAAGCCAACGCATCGGCCACGGCTCCGGCCCAACCCGTTGCCACGACCAAGAAAGCGGGTCTGGCCCAACGCCTGATGCTGAAGTCGATGAACCAGAAAATTCAGAAGCACTTGGCCCCTAAGGAGACGAAAGCTTCCTTCACCGGCTACGTGCGGCTTGGTGCCATCATCGGTCTGATCGGTCTACTGCTGTTGCTGATTGGCAATGGCGTGGGGGCCACCATCGGTCTAATTGCCCTGATCGCCGGTCTGGTGCTCCTCCTGCTCGGCGTTATCAACGAAGGGTAAGCCTACCACTTAAAAATGGCTCTGCTGATGGACCCAACGGTGCATCGGCAGAGCCATTTTTTATAACTAACCGCCATGAACGATAAACCTACACTGGTGCTACTACACGGCCACGGGGTTGGCCCGGCCATCTGGGACGCCCTGCAAGATGCGCTGGCAGCCACGTACCGTATTTTAAAACCAGATTTCTCGGCGATGACCAGCCATACGTCGGTAGAAGGCTACGCGGAGCAACTCCACAGCATGCTGGCTGCCTCGCAGATCGACCGTTGCGTGTTGATTGGGCATTCGATGGGTGGGTACGTCGCGCTGGCGCTGGCCGCGAGCCATCCTGAGCTGGTAGCGGGCCTCGTGCTGTTCAACTCGACTGCCTTCGCCGACCCCGATACCGACGAGCAACGGGCCAAACGCGACGCCGCCAAAGCGCAGTTGCAAACTGAAGGGGCTGCGGCCTTTGTCGAAAAAGCCGTCACCAGTATGTTTTCCAAACCCGATCAGCAGAAAAAAGCCGATCTGGTGCGTCAGACCGTAGACCGCTACAAGACACTGCCGGCCGACGCTCTACTGGCCGGTTTACAGGCGATCCGCACCCGCCCCGACCGCTCAGAGATGCTGGCAAACGCAACGTACCCAGTACTCATCCTGGCGGGGCGTCACGACATGGCCGTGCCTATCGAGCGCTCACAGGCGCTGGCCGATAAACTGCCCAACGCCCAACTGGTCATCCTCGAAAACTCGGGGCACCTGGGTATGCTGGAAGAACCCGAAGCGGCCGAAGCCGCACTAAAGCGGTTTTTAATGAATGATGTATGATGGATAATGTATAATGGGGCTGGCGCAAACCTGCTAGTGCGCCAGCCCCATTATACATTATCCATCATACATCATTCATTATCCCGTATCGCTCATACATTTTCCCGGACTACCCGTAGTTTTGCGCCCTCAATCTGATGGGACATCACTATGGCACAGCTTTTTAATGTATACCCGCTCTACGACATAGAGCCGGTTCGGGCGCAGGGCAGTTACCTCTGGGATAACAACGGCATCCGCTATCTTGATCTGTACGGCGGCCATGCCGTGATTTCGGTAGGCCATACGCACCCCCGGTATGTGCAGGCCCTAACCGATCAGCTCCATAAGATTCAATTTTACTCGAACTCCGTCCGGATTCCGCAGCAGCAGGAACTGGCTGACAAACTGGGCGAACTGTCGGGCCACCCCGATTATGCGCTGTTCCTGTGTAATTCAGGGGCCGAAGCCAACGAGAACGCGCTTAAACTGGCCTCGTTTCATACGGGCCGAAAAGGTGTTGTCGCCTTCACCAAATCGTTTCACGGCCGCACAGCCGGGGCCGTTGCCGCGACCGACAACCCCGCGATTGTGGCCCCCGTCAACGCGACGGATCACGTCACGTTTTTGCTCTTCAACGACCCCGACGCCGCTATGGCGGGTATCACGACGGACACTTGCGCGGTGATCGTCGAGGGCATTCAGGGCGTGGGGGGCATTCAGGTAGCGTCTGACGCGTTTCTGAAAGCCCTCCGTCAGCGTTGCGACGAAACCGGGGCGGTGCTCATTCTCGACAGCGTGCAGTGCGGCTATGGCCGGTCGGGGAAATTTTTCTCGCATCAGTATAGCGGCATCCGTGCCGACATTATTTCGATGGCCAAGGGTATGGGCAACGGCTTTCCCATTGGTGGTATCCTGATCGCGCCCGAGTTCAAAGCGTCTTACGGCCTGCTGGGCACTACCTTTGGCGGCAATCACCTGGCCTGTGTGGCGGGTATTGCCGTGCTCGACATCATGCGCGAGGAGGGACTGATGGACAACGCCGCCCGCATCGGCACGTACCTGATGGATGGTATTCGGCAGATCGGGGGTTACAAAGACCTGCGTGGCCGCGGCCTGATGATCGGCATCGAATACGATTTCCCGGTCGAGGCCCTGCGTCATCAGTTGCTGTTCGAGCACAAGCAGTTTACGGGCGTGGCGGGTAAGCACACCATCCGCCTGCTGCCCTCGCTCGCCCTCGGCACCGACGAAGCCGACCAATTCCTGGAGGCACTGGAGAACTGTCTGCTTAAACACAGAGATACAGCGACTGCACAGAGCTAACCTAGATAGATCAGCTTTCAGAGAAAGTGATTGGTTGTACTATTCAGGTTCATCGACTTATTAATTGACGAACAACTCGTGGTGGATTTGAAAGCTGTTGACAGTCTTTTATCTATCCATACAGCGCAAATTCTAAAGTATTTGCGAGTTGCAAAATGCCGCTTCGGGCTACTGATAAATGTCAATGTTACGCAGTTTGTAAATGGAGTGAAACGGATAGCCAACGGCCATTAACTCTGATTACTCTGCCTAATCTCTATATCTCTGTGTTTAACTAACCATGCACCATTTCATATCGCTTGCCGACGTAACGGACCTCGATGCCCTCATTCGATCGGGGCTGATGGCCAAAACAAACCCCTTTGCCGACGAACACCTCGGCCATCATAAAACCATTGGGTTGCTGTTTTTCAACTCCAGCCTACGTACCCGGCTCAGCACCGAAAAAGCCGCCCGCAACCTGGGCCTGAACGTGATGACCCTTAACGTGGGCTCGGATAGCTGGGGCCTGGAAATGGAAGACGGCGTCCTGATGAATGGCGACAAAGCCGAGCACGTCCGGGAAGCCGCCGCCGTGATGGGCCGCTACTGCGACATTCTTGCCATTCGAGCCTTCGCGGGCCTCACCGACCGCGCCCTCGACTACAAAGAGCAGGTCATGACGCAGTTTGCCCGGTTTGCCGGGGTGCCCATCGTCAACCTCGAATCGGCCACCCGCCACCCGCTGCAATCGCTGGCCGACTGCATCACCATCGAAGAAGCCCGGACAACGTACCCACTGGTGCCGGTACGGCCAAAAGTGGTGCTTACCTGGCTGCCGCATTTCAAACCGCTGCCGCAGGCCGTGGCCAACTCATTTAGTGAATGGATGAACGCCCGCGCCGCCGCCGGTAAGGTCGAGTTTGTCATCACCAACCCCGAAGGCTACGACCTCGCCCCGGAGTTTGTAGGCAACGCCCGCATCGAACACGACCAGAACAAGGCTTTTGAAGGAGCCGATTTCATCTATGGCAAAAACTGGTCGTCGTACGAGCACTACGGGCAGGTCCTGACGCAGGACCCTAGCTGGGCCGTGACAATGGACAAAATGAACCTGACTAACAACGGCCATTTCATGCACTGCCTGCCCGTGCGGCGCAACCTCAAAGTGTCCGACGAGGTGCTCGACAGCCCCCGGTCGCTGGTGATTGAGCAGGCCGCCAACCGCGAATGGTCGGCCCAAGCCGTGCTGCGTGAAATCTTATTGAGCTTATAAAAAACACCGCGAAGGGCGCTAAGGTAGACGCAAAGGACGCAAAGACGTTTTACATCAACTGGTTGTGAAAAATCGTCGCGCCCTTCGCGTTCATCTTGGCGCCTTTGCGTTCTAATTCCAAATGAACCCACTAACCGTACTGAAAATTGGCGGGAACGTCATTGATAACCCCGCCGCGCTGACGCGCTTCCTGACCACATTCTCGACCCTGACGGGCGATAAACTGCTGGTGCATGGGGGCGGCAAGATTGCCACGCAAATTGCCGAGAAACTGGGCGTACAGACCACGATGGTCGATGGACGCCGTATCACCGACAAGCCCATGCTCGACGTCGTTACGATGGTTTACGGCGGATTGGTCAACAAGCAGATCGTGGGGCAGTTGCAGACGCTGGGCACCAACGCCATTGGGCTGACCGGTGCCGATGCCGGGGTGGTGAAAGCTAACAAGCGACCCGTCAAAGACATTGATTATGGCTTCGTGGGCGATATCACCGAAGTTGATTCAGGGCGGCTACTGTCTTTTGCCAACGAAAGTCTGGTACCCGTGATGGCTCCGCTAACGGTAGACGCGTCGTCAGGTACGTTGCTCAACACCAACGCCGATACGCTGGCGCAGGCCATTGCGGTAGACCTTGTTCATAAGCGCGACGTGACGTTGGTGTATTGCTTCGAGAAAAAAGGCGTACTCGCCAACCCCGACGATGATAACAGCGTCATCAATCAGCTGACGCCTGAGGTGTATGCCGAACACAAAGCCGCTGGCAGCATCAACAAGGGTATGATTCCCAAACTAGACAACGCCTTTGCCGCCCTCAACGCTGGTGTGGCACGCGTCATCATCTGCCACGCCGACGAACTAGCCGCCGCCCTGGCTGGCACCGCGGGAACGAGTATTGTAATGAATAATGAATGATGGACAATGAATAATGGGCTGACGCACGAGTGATTTCGCGTCAGCCCATTATTCATTGTCCATCATTCATTATTCATTACAAAGCCAGCTCCTTCTCACTCACAATTGTGAGGATTTCGGTGTCTTTGAGGCGGGCGGCGAGGCCGAGGGTTTTGGGGACTTCATAGTGGAAGAAGTACTTCATCGTGTGGATCTTGCCTTCGTAAAAAGCCAGTTCGTCGCCCTGCGGATTCTGGGTGAGCATGGCCTGTTTGGCCACCACGGCCTGCTTGAGCCATTGCCAGGCCACCACCACAATACCCATCTGCTCCAGGAACAGCGTGGCATCGCTGAGGTAGCGCTCGTAGTCACCAGCCCCGGCATGCGGCATTAGCGCCTGCACCACCTCCTGCAACCGCCCCAGTTCCGCTTTCAACATGCCCGCATAGGGTTTGAACTCGTCGTGGGCCGAGGCGTCGGCGATGGTGCTGCCGATGGCCTGCATGAGCAGTTGGGCGGCTTTGCCCCCTTTCATGGTCATTTTGCGGCCCAGCAAGTCCTGCGCCTGAATGCCCGTGGTGCCTTCATAGATCGGCGTAATCCGGATGTCGCGGTAGAGTTGCTCGACGGGGAAATCCTCCGTAAAGCCGTAGCCACCAAAGGTTTGCACGCTTTGGCTCACCGACTGCACACCCATCTCCGAGGGATACGTTTTGGCCATCGGCATCAGGATTTCGAGCAGCAACTGTGCATTTTCTTTTTCCTCGCCCTCGGCTGCGTGGGCAATGTCGTACTGCTTGGCGGCTTCGAGCAACAGCGACAACGAACCTTCCGTCACCGCCTTCTGGAACAACAGCATCCGCCGCACGTCGGGGTGGTTGATGATCGGTGTCTGAGGCGCGTCGAGGATGCCTTTCTCGTTCAGGCGGCGGCTTTGCGGACGCTCTTTGGCGTATTGCAGTGCCGCATGGTAGGCCGCCGTGGCGATGCCCGCCGCTGTCATGCCCACGCCGAGCCGGGCTTCGTTCATCATCTGGAACATGTAGGGCAGGCCCATGTGCGGTTGCCCCACCAGGTACCCGATGCAATCGTCGCGCTCGCCCATGGTCAGATGCATCGCCGGCACACCCTTCTGCCCGAGTTTATGATACACGCCCGTCGACGTCACGTCGTTGTCGACCGGACCGTTTTCCGTATCCCGAAACTTAGGAACGACAAATAACGAAATACCCTTGGTGCCCTTTGGTGCCCCGTCGATGCGGGCGAGCATCAGGTGGATGATGTTGTCGGCGGCATCGTGGTCGCCAGCCGAAATAAACACTTTCTGCCCTTTGAGTTTGTAGCTGCCATCGGGTTGCGGCGTAGCCGTCGTAGTGATGTCGGAGAGCGACGAACCCGCCTGCGGCTCGGTGAGGGCCATGGTGCCCTGCCACCGCCCCGAGAGCATATTGGCCACGTACCGGTCGTTCAAGTCGTCGGAGCCGAAGGTGGCGATCAGGTTGGCCGCCCCCGCCGTGAGGCCGGTATACATCATGCCGTTGTTGGCCGCCATCAGGATGAAGCCAATGCACGAATTGATGAGTTCGGGCAGTTGCTGACCACCGCGCTCAAACGAAAAACCGGCGCCAATCAGGCCCGCTTCGCCCATCGCCTCCAGAAACGCCTTAATGCGTGGGTGCACCGTCACCTGCCCATTCTTTAATTCAGGCTGGTTACGATCCACGTCGCGCACGTAGGGGTACATGAGCGTGTCGGCAATGTGGGTAGCCGAATCGAGGGCCATGTCGAACGTACCCCGGTCGTGGGCCGAGAAGTACGGGTACTGCGTCAGGTCTTCGGCGTGGAAGACTTCATGCAGCAGAAAATTCAGGTTGCGTTTGCTGAAATAAGCCATTTTAACGAAGGGTTTACCGTCTAGCGGTTAAGGTTGGGTTGCCAAATCGGACCGACACATGGGCGCGAAGCCGTTTTAACCGTCAGCCCTCAACCGTTATACACCACTTTATTATGCATGCATACTACTTTTTCAAAAGTAAGAAAAAATGGGACGTAAAACAGAAAAGGATATATTGACGTTCTCTGGTTGGGCTGCCCGCTGTATCGGTCTGATAAGGCAGCGCCAACCAGATTCAAACCAAAAAAACCGTTTACTCATGAAACGATTTGTTGCTTTTCTATTTGTATTGTCGGCCCTCACGATGGGGTACGGCACGGCCTCGGCCCAAATGAATAACCGCAAGAGTCCGCATATCACTGCCGAAAGCCCCGACAAGTCGATCAAAGTGGTCTATGGCCAACCCGCCAAAAAAGGCCGGGTGGTGTTCGGGCCGGATGGTCTCGAAAAATATGGCAAACCCTGGCGCACCGGTGCCGACGAAGCCACCGAAATTACGTTTAAAAACGACGTGATGTTTGGCGGTAAGATGGTCAAAGCCGGTACGTACACGCTCGTGACCTTCCCCGACGCAAAGGAGTGGGGCGTGGTGCTCAACAGCCAATTGGGCCAATGGGGCGCCTATGATTACGACAAGTTCAAAGAAAAAAACGTGGTCGAAGTGAAAGTACCCGTATCGATGAACAAAACGCCGATCGAGAAACTGACGATCACGCCAAGCAATAAAAGCCTGACCATCGCCTGGGACAACATGACGGTATCGGTACCGGTCATGGCCCACGGCATGAGTGGCGCGCCCGGTGCCGACAAAGGCAAGTAAGCGTATACTGGTTATACAAGAAAAAGCCCCGCTGGTCAGCCAGTGGGGCTTTTTCTTGTTGCCTTGCTAAGGCGAAGCAGGGTCGATCACTTCAGCAGTTTGTAATTCTTCCACTCGCCAAAGCGGTGCTTAAGTCGGTCCTCGATGGCGTAGATAATTTTCTCTTTCAAGGATGGCTTGTAGGAAAGCTTAGTCGGATCGAAGTCGTAGTTGCCATTGGCGATCCATTCCCGCATAACGGCCGGGTGCGTGCCTTCAAACCGCTTGACCCGGAAGATGTTATAATAATTAAGCTGCTTGGGCGCGGCAGTGGGTTCGGTTGCTTCCTCAGGCTTGGCGCCGTAGAACGTTGAGAAATAGGCCCATTTCTTATACATGGCTTCTGGCGGGCGCACATAGCTATAGTGATGAACCGGCACAGGCACGTACCTGACCCAAAGTTTAGTCCCTTTTTCGCCTGACAGGTACGTCTCGTAGGACTGGTAACGCCGAAACCCCTGCGAATCGCGGTAGGCGTAGGCGTTCAGCCCATTACGAAATACCCGGATTTCCTTCTTATGCTGTTTGCGGGTATTGTTGAGGTAATCATAGCTGCCGTAGAAGTTCAGGAAATCAAACAGTAGTCCTTCTACCCGCGGATCGGGATCGGCATCCACGATCGCCTGCCGGATCGTGGGCAGGTCGCGTTCGTGGATAATCTCATCGGCCTGAATATGAAAGAGCCAATCGCCGGTGCATTCACGAAGGGCGGTATTGGCTTGCAGCGCGAAGATTTTACCGTTCTGCCGCATCGCCTCGTCCCAAACGGTGTCGACGATGCGGATTCGCGGATCGCCGAGGGCTTCAATGGCCTCACGCGTGCCATCCGTCGAATCGCCAACCGCCACTACAAACTCATCGCAGATTGGTAAAATGGATTGAATCGCTTCCAGAAACGGGTACTGATAGGAGAACCCATTCCGGATATAAGAAAAGCCGCTAATTGTCATGCAGTAAAACTAATTGGCAATTGCGACACTTCTGCCGATCAGAACGGATAACCTACGGCGATGTTCAGCACGAGGTTTTCCTTCCGCCAGCTTGGGTCACGGAAATTGATCTGATTGAGCACCCAACGCTGCCCCTCGTCCAGATACGGTTTGTGGAAGGGCGTCGCTAGGTCGGCACGAATCAGGAAATACGACAGGTCGATGCGCAAACCGACCCCGCCACCGATGGCGAGTTCGCTCAGAAAATTTTTGTTGAACTGAGTGTCCAATCCACCGACGGTTTCATTCGTGTAGTTCCAGACGTTGCCAGCGTCGACGAAAGCCGCCAGTTGAAAGAGCGATCCCAACTTTGCCCGTAACTCGGTATTCACCTCCAGCTTGATGTCGCCGCCACCATCCTGCCGCAGAATGCCACTGTCGACAAACCCAATGCGGCCCGGCCCGACGGCGCGGGGTCTGAAGGCTCGTACGCTGTTAGCACCTCCAATGAAATATTGCCTTACAAATGGCATGACGTTGATGTTGCCGTAGGGAATCCCGATGCCGCCAAAGAAGCGGTTAGCCCAGGTTAGCTTGGGGGTCAGCTGGAAGTAATGCCGGGTATCAACGTCAGTCCGGAAGAACTGGGCAAATTGAATCCCAAAAATTCGGCGGTATTCGTCTTCGCCCAACGGGATCAGCAGACCGGCCAGATTTCCAGCGGGTTCTACATTCCACGTCAACCGATTCGTGTAACGGCTCTTCGTTCTGGGATCTGAGTTGTAGTTGAGCGTGTAAATGCTGCTCAGAATAAACTGCGGATCTAAGAGCCGAATGGCTGCGCTCTGTATCGCTGGGTTAGGATCGATCAGTTGGTTAAAAAAGGCGGGTTTCTCGTTGAAAATGAACGCGTAGGCGATATTGAAGGGCGTAACACTATGCTCGATCCGATTACTGGTCCGAAAAGCGTAGCCAAATGACGCCCGGAACGAGTTGAGGTCGTAGAGCGAATCGCGGCGTAGTAGTTCATAACCTACTGTCAGCAGCGTCTTCGGCAATACCTGCCGCCGATCGTAGCGAATTTTGAAAGGCGACACCAACCGAGGAAACGACAGAGTAGCATCGACACCATAGCGATAATTGGTTACGCCTTGACCTAATGCCCCGATTTGTAGATCAATCCCCGCCGTACCGTTAATCGTCAACTGCTCGGCTCGTCCCAAGAAATTCCGTTGGATCCAGCTCAACGTAAGTACTGTTCCGGCCAGGTTATTCGACCGGGAGTTGCCTGAGAGCTCAAGGCGTAGCGACTTGCGGGGGAGGGGCGTCAGGTAATAATTGACGTCGAGCAGGGCCGAGTCCTGCCCATACTGACCGGCCGGCTCAAAGCGATTACGGACGTACTTGAACGTACCCAGATTGACCAGCCGCGACAGCGACAGATCCTGCGCCCGGCTGTTGTAGCGTCGGCCCGGCCGCAGACCGATTACATCATTGAACAATTGCGGTTTGAAGACCCGCCCCGAATCGACGATGAAAAAACGGCGTAGCGACCGGCCTGTATCAGCCGCGTTTTCCACGGGCGGGCGGTAGGCTTCCGTCCGGTTGGTATCGGTGCGGGCCGTAGCCAGGTTATAATTCGGGAAAATGTAAATGTTGCGGATGAAGTAAGGCACCTTCGCTGCCGCCGGAATATCAGGTTTGACCGCCACGTAGAACCGGGCTTTGTGATTTCCCACCGCCGTATCGCTCAGAATCGCCACGTAATCGGGCTGGAAATAGTAAAAGCCACGCTGCTTGAGGGCCGTGCTGATACGTTCCTGCTCGGCTTTCAGCACATCGAGGTTAAACGGGTCGCCCGGCTTGATTAGGGTTCTGGGCGATACGTTGTACATCGCCTGGGCAACCTGCGTTGAATCGCCCACAAACGAGACCGAATCGACGACGTACCGCTGAGGCAGTTGCACCGTGTAGCGCGCTTTGGTCTGGGATTTGTTCAAGTCGGCAAATTCACCCTGCACGCTGTTGCGGAAGTAGCCCGAATTCTCGAGCACATTGCTCATTAACTGACTGTTGGCCGTAAGGCCCCGGGCGCTGGCTAACACGGGCGCTTCGCCAAACCGACGCCGCAAACTGGCCCGGAAGCCTGTTTCTTTCTTCGGCTCGCCAATCATATAGTAAATCCCTACCTTATACGGGTAGCCAAACAGCCGCTTGTTGGGCCGGGGCCGCGCCAGCGCCGCCAGTTGATCCTCAACGCGCTCCTGTTCATCCTTCGACACCGTCGAGTCGGCATTGACCACGAAATCGGCGCCAATGTACAGCTTCTCGCCCGCAGGCAGGTGTTTGGCCACGTTGCAGGACTGGAGGGAAAAAATGAATACTGTAAAAGGGAAAATGTAAAATCGGACGTTGCGTGGGCAAAGCTTAGTCAGGGAGAGAATACTATGTTGAGCTGGCAAAATCATTATACATGTTTCATTATTCACTTTTCATTATTCGGTCTCTGGTTCTTCCCGCCGCCGCCGGGTCAGGTCGGCCAGGGTATTGAAGTCGACGGTAATGACAAAGCCCACGCCGGTTTCCACCACAAACCCTTCCAGAATTGTCCGTTCGGTGTTGTTACGGCGGTAGGCACGAAGCGCGTAACGCCCATCGCGGGTAAGGTTGTAATTGAGCGACAGGTTATCGAACACGGCATTGTTGTTCTGGGCAGCCCGCACGTCGCTGGTGCCGTCGACCAAGAAGTTACGGCCCACCGAGACCGTCAGGCGCCCTTGCAGGAAACTCCGCGAGAGGCCGATGTTCAGGTCGGTGCGGTTGGCCGTTGCGCTACCCGTCTGCGCCAGCCCGCTTTTCGAGTCCAGGTTTACGTCCAGATCGACGCCCTTGATGAGACCCGAAGCGAACTGCTGCAACTGCTGCGAGATCACTTTACTCACGCTGCTCCGGGCCAGGTTTTCGGCGGTGTTACCCACGTTGAAATCGGAGTTGGAGCCGTTCGACGTTTCGGCGATGAAGTTGCCCAGAATGAGCAAGCCAAAGACCTGCTTGTTCATGTCGTTGGGGTTGTCGCGCAGGGATTGCAGCTTGCGCGACACCGGATCGGCCGCCGCACCCAGGCGCGTCAGCGTTTCGCGCGGAGCCAATATGTCGAAGGTAATGCTGGGGGCCGAGAGGTTGCCGCTCACCGTCAGGGCCACGTTGTAAGGCACCTGAATCTTGGTGGTGGGGGAGGTTTGCGTCGAAACCTCGCTCGAAATTAGGGCGTCGGATGTCGTGCGTGCTTCGTAGATGGCCGTCAGGTTCAGGTCGGCTTTCAGCGGGTCGCCGGTGAAGTTGATGTAACCCCCTTTTTGCAGAGCAAACTCGCGCTGAAGCACCTGATACGTCAGCGAGTAGCGGCCTTCGGTCACTTCATACCGCCCCAACACCGAAATCTCGCCACTGGGTGCTACGTTGACCGCCAGGCGCGCGTTGCCCCGTGCCCGCAGGTTGTCGCCGTTTAGCTCATCGACCACGATGGTGATTTCCGACTGCTCATCGGCTTCGAGCGTCAGGTTGATGTTTGATTTATTGAGCTGGTCAAACTGCAACGGTGCCCTGACCGAATCGACGCGGGGTTTCAGGTACTTGCTCAGCGCCAGCGTGTCTTTGTGGTCGATGAACGTCACGACTTCGCGGGCATCTTCAAGGCTGGCGTCGTCGCTGGGCAGCACCGTCGTTACTTTGCTGCCGTCTTCCAGCCGCACGTTGCCGTCGATGGCGGGCGACGACCCTTTTCCTACCACGTGTAGGTTAGCCGAGATCGACGCCTGGCCGTAGACGAAATCATTGTCTTTGCGGGCGGCGTTCAGCGCCAGGAAGTTATTAGCCCGAACCCGCAAGTCGTACGACACATCGGGGATGTTACTCAGCACCACCTTGCCGTCGGTTGTCAGGGTACGGCCTAGCGTATCACGTAGGTTGAAATCAGTGAAGGTGACGGTTTGCCCCGCCAGCCGGATGCGTTCCTGATCGATCCGGTAGGTAGCATTCAGCCGCTTGATGTTGAAGGCAACCGAGTCGAATGAGATACCGCCATTCAATTGGGGCGAGGTGGTGCTACCCAAGATGTCGGCTTCACCGTGCAACGTACCCCGCGCCCGCCGCAACTCGCCAAAGCTGAAGGCCTCGATGGTGCGGGCATCCAGCCGGTTGAGCTGCAACAGAAAATCAAGATTGGATTTGGGGTCGTTCGGGTTGTAAAAGCCCGACAGTTTGGCGTCGTTATACGTACCCAGCAGGCTCACATCAACCGAGATACGCCCGTCCGATGCGTTGGCAAATTTGCCGTCCACATTGCCGATAGGCTTATCCATCACCCGCAGGCTATCGACACGCAGATCACCCGTGAAACCCAGTTTGGTGAAGTAATCGCGCACGACCACGTTGCTGTTGAGCGTGCCCGACACCGTCGACGTATCCTGGTTAGCAATAGCCGCCAGGTCACGCAGGTTCAGGTTACGGGCCTCCACCCGTAGGGGGGTGTTGGGCTTCGGCTCGGTGCTGTTCACGACCAGCGTTTGCTCCCCTTGCCGGATCAGGAAGCCCTGCGCCAGCACCCCCGCCGGACCATATTGCAGGAAACCCGTGCTATCGGCCGTCCAGGTGCGGTAGTTAGTGAGCAGGCCGCGCTGCCCTACCTGTAGCCGGTAATCGTTGCCAACCAGCGACACTAGCCCCGCCAGCCCGTGTCGGTCGCGGTCGGCCGAGTCTTTGCTGACGACCGAGAACGTGAACTTGTTGTTGGCGGCTGAGCCGCTCAACTGGGTTTTGTAGAGTTTTAGGCTACTCGTCTGCACGCCGTTGAGCTGCCCCGCCACGTTCAACTGGTTATTGTAAGCCAGCAGCGCCAATGAGGAGCCTTTGATTACTGTCGTGTCATAGTCGACGAGGCCGGTGTTGATGCGGGCCGCAAACGTGGTGTCGCGGGTATTGTCAAGGTAAGCGTCGAGTTTGACGGGTTCCAGCTTGCGGATACCGGGAACAAACGCCTGCAACAGCGGATCCTGACGGACCTGCCCCGTGACGTAGAAACTATAGGGGGGCTGGATGGTCTTGTAAGTAAGGTTCGGAATGCGGAAATACTTCCCGATTTCGCCCGCCACGATATCATATAGATTGGTGTATTCAAACTGCCCGCTTAGCGCCAGTTGCCCAAACGGCAGGCCCAGCACCAGCGTCTTGCGGTTGGGGTTCACGGTGCCTGCTTTCAGGTACAGCGTGTCGATGGGGTAGCTTTTGCCCTTCAGGCTCACCACCGCATCCTGGGCGTAGATGGTCCCCTCGGGCCGGACGGGGTCAGTCGAGGTCATCGCCAGCTGAATGTTGCCTTTGATCGAGAGCGGGTCGGCATAAAGCTTGAGCTTGTCGAGGTTCAGCTCGTTGATGTTGATGGTGCCGTCGATGCTGGGGTAATCGGTTTTTAGCCCCACGCGGGTGTCCAGCGCCAGCCGGATGTTGGGGTCATTGATACCCCCTTTTAGCGTCAGCGTACCACCCGATAACGTACCGGCTACGTCGGCGTTCTTATAATTATAGCCATTAAGATCCGCCTGATCGACCACCGCCCGGAAGTTGGTCGAGAGCGTTTTGGGATCGATGCCGCGCCCGTTTACGGCAGCCCGGGCCGTGATGAGGCCAAACTGCTTCGGATTCATCAGCCACTTGCCCGCATCGAACTTGTCCAGTATGGCTTTGCCTTCGTAGGCTTGGTTTTTCCCCGCGTAAAAGTTGCGCAGCGTACCGTCGAACGCTGCCGTGCCCCAGTTGGTGGCTAGTTTTGCATCGGTCGTCAGGTTGTCCAACGTACCTCGGATGCGGCCCGTCAGGTTTAGTTGCGGCGCCAGTGCCACCGAGTCGGGCAACGTACCTGCGGGCAGGAGTTTGCGCAGGTCGGCGCGGTTGGTGCGGGCTTCGGTGAGGGTTATATCGAGGCCCAGCCGGTCGGGGACCGTAACGTTGGTGAAGCGCCCCGCCATTTTGAGCGATGTACCGGAGAGCATCGCCAGTTCGGCGTTGGGGATACGTAGATCGGCCAGCGTACCGCGTAGCTGCGTGTTGAGGCGGACCACCTCGCGGCTGTTGCCCGCTAGAGGCGGCGTGTTGGCCAGAAACGGGGCCAGTTGCAGCACGTCGGCAAAGGCGAGGCGACTCTGGCGCAGGTTTACGAGCACACGTACCCGGTTCAGGTTGCGTCCCTCGGTTGCCCGTGTGAGCTGGCCCAGCGAATCGTAACGCAGTTCGAGTCGGTCGCGGAGAATGGTGCCGGGGCTACCGGGCGAGGCCGTGCGGATAAATAGGTTGCTCAGCAGAGTCTGTTTTTCGCCGTACTGCGCATCCACGTCGAAATGTTGCAGCACAAACCCACTTTTGTCGCGGAAGCGCCCTTGCCGAATCTGGCCCGAAATCAGGGCGGGGCTGTACAGCAGGTTTCGGCCTTCAATGCCCAGTCCCTGCATATCGAGGTGCCCATAGTCCAGCCCTTTGGCTTGCCGGGGCTGCGTTTGATCGTCGAACCGGAGCCGGTTGTCGGTGAAACGTACCCGACCCACGCGCGCTACCCAGCCCGCCGGTTGCGCTTCGGCGGCTTTAGCCGCATTTTTCACGCGCGGGTCCGCCTGCTGAATGGCAACCGCTGCCGCCGTGGAGCGGGCCTCTTTTTTAGCCCGTGTCGGGCGCAGCAATGTGGTCGTGATGTCTGATTTATCGAGCAGCAGCGATTTGATGCCGACTTTTTCGCCGTTGAGGTAGAAATAGTCGCTTTCCATCGCCAGCCGGTTCACCTTACCCGTCGTGGCAAAATCTGCCGTTTCCACGCGAACGTCCCACAGGGTGTTGGTTAGCTGCCAGCTGCCCAGCCCCAGATCCAGTGTGTCAGATGACGTCTCGGGTGTTTCGGGGGTCGGCAGGCCTTCGTAAAGGCGGGTCTTGATGTTCAGCCGATCGCCCCTCACGTCCCGAATGCGGTAGCGCGACTGCGCCACGTTGACCGCCTCGAAGTTGACGTGCAGGCTGTCCATGTAGGCATCCACGTTGGCCCCGGCAACGTCGTCTTCGTACCGGATCAACACCTGCCGAAGCGCTACCCCCGACAGGCTGATGTCAAGCGGAGTCGAGGTGGTGTCGGCCGGTGGGGCCACTTTCGTCGCCAGGCTTGCGGTGTCGGGCTTAGCCGTATTGAAGGCGTCGAGGATGTAATTGAAGTTGAACGCCGTGTCGGGCAGGGTGCGCGTCACGTGCAGCCGAACGCCTTCCAATTCAATCTGATTGAGCGAAATCTTATTTTGTAACAGCGCCAGCATGTCGACATCGACGCGCATCCGGCGGCCACTCAGCAGCGTATCGCCCTGGGGTGTTTTGAAAAAAACGTCCTCCAGTTCAATCCAGTCGGGAATTTTGTAGCGGATGCGCCCAATACGAAACGGCGCCTTTATCTTCTTGCCTAGATAATTGTTAACCTGCTGGGTAACAAACTGTTGCCCAAAAGGAGTGGTCGCAATAACCGTGACAAAACCAACCACTAATAACACAATGGTTAGTATGACAAGGCCGGTTGTCAGCAGGAATCGTTTCACTAAATCCGTGTAAAGTCTGATGGATTATCCATTGGTATAACGGCTAAGGGTGGGGGATGTTTGAGTGTTTTCAGTTTAGGGTTTGGGAGTTTTCTGTTTGGCGTTGGCTTACGCTGGTTGAGCTCACGCTGACAAACTCCAAACAGAAAACTCCCCAACGCTAAACTATCAAACTTCCTCCCTCACCCAATTGCCCACGCCTGCACGACCGTTCCGGCCGGGAAGTTGCTCTCCGTGGCCGGGAATTCCAGGAAGGCGTCGGCGGCGGTGAGGTTGGTGAAATCAGCGGAGCCACTGCCCGGTAACGGTTCGGCCAGCAACGTACCCTCGGTCGAGGTCGTCAGGTGGGCGGGTGTGAAATAGGTGAGCGGTGGCGCAAACGTAACGGGCTTGGCCAGTTGCACGTAGAGCGGCGGTTCGCCGGGCAGACCCATCGCCGTTTCGAGGTAAGGGCGAACGTACCGGTAAAAGCAAAGCGTGGTGGAGACAGGGTTACCGGGCAACGCAAACACCACCCGCTGGTTATCGGGGCTGGTGCCAAACCACATGGGTTTGCCGGGCCGCTGTTCAATTTTATGGAAGTGTTTGCGAATACCCAGCCCCGCCAGGATATCGGGTACGTAATCGGCTTTGCCGGCCGATACGCCGCCCGTCATCACCAGCACGTCGTGGCCCGACAGTAAGGCCGACAGACCGCTCGTGATGGTGGCTACGTCGTCGGGGTAATGATGAATCGAGGCGTCGATGCCCATCTCGTGCAACGCCGCCCACAGCAGGTGCGCGTTGGATTGCCGAATCTGGTGGGGCAACGGTGTTTGTTCAATCGTAACCAGTTCGTCGCCCGTCGAGACGACCGCCACGCGGGGCCGCTTCCGCACCGACAGCGACGTTTGCCCCACCGACGCCACCACTGCCAGATCGACGGGCCGCAGGCGCACCCCTGCCGACAGGACTACGTCGAAGGTGCGGCGGTCGGTGCCTTGTTTGTGCACGTTGAGGCCACGGCTTATCTCTGCAGCTGGGATCGTCAGCGTGGCAATGCCGTCGGTGATGGACAGGTCTTCGTACCGGATGACGGTATCGGCGCCGCTGGGCAACACCGAGCCGGTCATCACCTCCATGCAGCCGGTGGGGTCGGGGAGGGGTTGCTGGGGTTCGCCCGCCCGCCCGATCGCCAGGATCGAAAAAGCCGTTTGGCCATCGGCCAGCGCGTCGTACTGAATGGCAATGCCGTCCATCGCCACCCGGTCAAACGGCGGGAAATCGCGGTCGGCCAGAATGGTCTCGGCCAGTACGCGGCCCGGCGCCTCGGTAAAGGCAACGGTTTCGGTCGTGAGCGATAACTGGTGCGACGCGAGCAGGTCGTCGGCTTCGGCAACGGTCAGCATAAGGCAGTAGAGACAGTTTGAAGAGCGAAGAAACACGCATTCTGGTAAAGAAGCAGCATTAGCCAGACCACTTTTGGGATACAAAGTCGTTTTGACCGCACAAAGAAAGAGCGCCGCCCTCACTGACTATTAGGCAGCGGGGGCGGCGCAAGACAAACGGATACAGGCTACTGCTTGAGCGCTGCCAGCGTTTTTTCGTAATCAGCCGCGTCTTCTCCGGTCTTTTTGGCGAGGGCAAGTGCCTCTTCTTCATACTTGATCGCTTCCGGCTTGCGCCCCAGTTTACCGAGCAGTTGCGCGTAAGTGTCGAGTGAGGCCGCCGACCGATTTAATTCCAGCGAGCGTCCCGACCAGGCCAACGCCTGGTTCAGATCGGCAGGGTCGGTAAGGGTTTCGAAGTAGCCCCAGGCCAGACTGTTCAGGGCCTGCGCTGTTTGTTGGGTAGCCCCGTTTTTCATCTGATCGGCATACCGCTTGAAATTGGCGGTTTTCTTCACGGAGTCGGGGAGCGATTGCGTCTGGGTTAGAAACCGCTGATAGGCTTCGTCGTTCCTGGTCTTCAGCGAGTCGGCAGAGACGGCCATCAACGGCTGGGCCGATTTGGTGGCGAACTCGCGGTATTTGGGTACGTTTTTGGTGCGTTTGTAAAAATTGAGCCACATGCCGTCTGTCGCTGTGGTGCCCGCTGGCCCTTTCATGCCCAGTTTCTGGGTCAATTTCATCCGATTGGCAATCACGCGCTCCATCTCGGCTTCGGAGGTGGCTTTGCGCTCGTCGCGGGCCAGTAGCTGGCTAACCGCCATCACGGCTTTCTGAACGGCAGGTGCCGACGTGCGCTGGCCCTGATTGGCCTTGATCCCATCCAACAGCCAGTCAAACCCTTTCGAGTTTGTGGTGGTCAGGTTACCGCTGATGAGTTCCAGCCCAGCCGGGGTGGTCAGGTCGGCTTCAGGGGCCGCAAGCAGGTAGGCGTCCAGTGCGTCGCCATTGGGGAGGCCAAGTTGAGCTCGTTGGGCCAGATACGTCTTCAGAAAGTCAGCATCACGTTTACCATTAGCAAACTCTTTGTCCCAAAGGGCAATCGGTTTAGCCGTTCGGGCCGCTTCGATAGCTTTGTTGGCTTCATCGACCAGGCCCTTGATGCCGCCATATCCTACTGTGCGCTGAATCAGGTCGCCGTCGGCTGATACGAACAGCGAGGTTGGGTAAGCCGTGACGTTGTATTTTTTCGCCACCTCAATGCCTTCGCCTTTCTCGGCGTCGATCTGGTAAGAAATGAAATTGGCGTTGAACAGGTCGCCCACGGCCTTGTCGGGGAAAGCCTGCTTTGCCATCAGTTTGCAGGGGCCGCACCAAGTGGTATAAACGTCGACAAACACGGGCTTCTTCTGCTTTTTGGCCTCAGCCAGCAACTCGTTCCACGTACCCGTAAAGAAGTGGATGCCTACGTGGTCATCGGGGGGCAACGAAGCGAAGACGTGGGACGGGGCGGTCAGACCCAAAAGCGCCAGCCACAGGGCCAGCACACGGACATAAAGGCGTGTTTTCATGGGATTGCTTGTGCGTAGTTATACGGAGATTTAGTAAAGTAGGGGTAAGGTAGTAAACTGTTTTGTTAAATCCATGTAGTAAGGGCCGTTGAGACGTTGAACCAACCGGCGAATTGGCTTGTCCTATAGGTGTATGACACCCACAACAAATACCCATGAAAAAGGAGGCAACCGCCGGTCGGCATCAACCAAACCCACTGGCGACGTAAGCGATCAGGTCAGCTGGCGCGAACGCTTTGCCGCCCTCGGCAACCTACCCACGTTTTTTCGGCTCGTCTGGGCTACCTCGCCGCCGCTGTTTCTGGCCGATGCGCTGCTCCGGCTCGTGCAGGCAGCTATCCCGGCGGCCACGCTCTATGTCGGCAAACTCATTATCGATCAGGTCGTTAGTCGCACGCAGGGCGGCGCTGCCGACACCACGTACCTGTGGGAACTGGTGGCCATCGAGTTTGGCCTGGCCGTGCTCTCAACGGCCATCGGGCGGGCGGTGTCGCTCATCGACGGGCTGCTGGGCGACAAGTTTGCCAACCAGACGTCGATCCGGCTGATGGAGCACGCTGCTGAACTCGATCTGGAGCAATTTGAAGACGCCACCTTCTACGATAAACTCGAACGCGCGCGCCGCCAGACCAACGGCCGCACGGTGCTGTTATCGGGCGTGTTTGGGCAGGTGCAGCAACTCATCTCGGTGGGCTTTCTGGCGGCGGGGTTGGCCGTGTACAATCCCTGGCTGTTGCTGCTGATTGCCGTGGCCGTGACGCCCTCGTTTATCGGTGATAATTACTTCAACCGGAAAAGCTACTCGCTCTCGCGCAGCTGGACGCCCGAACGTCGCGAACTCGATTACCTCCGGTACGTTGGGGCCAGCGACGAAACAGCTAAAGAAGTCAAGATTTTCGGGTTGTCGGGCTTCCTCATCGACCGCTTCCGTACGCTGTCGACCGAGTACCTGAAGAAGAATCAGGCCATCGCCGTGAGTCGGGCGGGCTGGGGTACGTTGCTCACGGGCCTCGGCACGGCGGGCTACTACGGCGCCTACGTCTGGATTGTGCAACGCGCCGTGACGGGCCAGATTTCGCTGGGCGACCTCACGTTTCTGGCGGGGTCGTTCCGGCAGGTACGTAGCTCGCTCGAAGGCATTCTGTTGCAGTTCAGCAGCCTGACGCAGGAGGCCGTTTACCTACAGGACCTGTTCGATTATTTCGCCATTCAGCCGCTCATTCATTCGCCCAAGACCGCCCTGCCGTTTCCGGCTCAGGTACGTTCCGGTTTCACGTTCGAGAATGTGGGCTTCAAATACGCTAACAGCGACCGCTGGGCGTTGCGCGGGCTGTCGTTTACCCTACAGGCGGGCGAAAAACTGGCGCTGGTGGGCGAAAACGGCGCGGGCAAAACTACGCTGGTGAAGCTGCTTGCCCGCCTCTATGACCCCACCGAAGGCCGGATTCTGCTCGACGGCCATGACCTGCGCGACTACGACCTCGACGATCTGCGCCGCCACATTGGGGTGATTTTCCAGGATTACATCCGGTTCAAAATGTCGGCGGGCACCAACATTGCTGTGGGCGACATCGACGAGCGCACCAATCAGCCGCGCATCGAAACGTCGGCGCAGCGCAGCCTGGCCGATACGGTCATTGCCAAGCTGGCCGGGGGCTACAGTCAGCAGTTGGGCAAGAGCTTCAATCAGGGCGTCGAACTGTCGGGGGGCGAGTGGCAGAAGGTGGCGCTGGGCCGGGCCTACATGCGCGACGCCCAACTGATCATCCTGGACGAACCCACCGCCGCTCTCGACGCCCGCGCCGAATACGAGGTGTTTCAGCGGTTCAACGCCCTTACCGAAGGCAAATCGTCGGTCATTATTTCGCACCGGTTCAGCACCGTTCGGATGGCCGACCGTATTCTGGTGCTCGAAAACGGGCAGTTGCTCGAAATTGGTTCGCACGAGGCGCTGCTGGCGCAGAAGGGTCGTTACGCCGAACTGTTCACTTTGCAGGCTCGGGGGTATCAATAACGGGTGCGTCAGCAATCAACCAGAAATCTTTCTAACTTGATTCGCCTAAGCCAGCCTTGACCATGAACCGTTTACTACTGCTGATTGCCGCCCTACCTGGGCTGTCTACTGTCCTGTATGCGCAGAATTCTGTCGTACCGTCGCCCGATGTTCAGGTGAAAACAGCCGTGCTGGCTGCGCCTGAAGACAAACGGGCTGGGGCAACCGTCTACGGCTACTCACCGACGAATGCATTTGTGTTACTGCGAAAAGGAACCAACGAACTGATCTGCCTCGCCGACGATCCGCGGCAGAAAGGGCTCAACGTATCGTGCTACCACCGGGACCTGGAGCCCTTTATGGAACGCGGCCGGGTGTTGAAAGCCGAAGGAAAGAAGCCCGACGAAATCCTGAAAATCCGCGAGCAGGAGGTGAAGGAAAAGAAACTGACCATGCCGGCGCATCCCTCGTCGCTGTATGCGTATACCGCCAAAGAGGAAGAGTACACGCCCGCAACGGGTGAGGTCAAAAACGGGTATTTGCGCTACGTGGTCTATATCCCCTACGCCACCGCCGAGAGCACCGGCCTGCCGCTGAAACCCGAAGCCCCCGGCATGCCCTGGATCATGGATCCCGGTACGCACCGCGCGCACATCATGATCAACCCGCCCGTTTCGGCAACGGCAAACCGCTAACCGCCTTTACCACCTCACCCCATGCTGTTCACTACGCGTAGTTGCCTCCTCGGCGGGATGCTGTCGGTGCTGTTTGCCTGTTCGTCAACTCAGGAACGTGAGCAGACGAAGCCGTTCAGCCCGGCTTTCAAACTGATCAAAACCAAGCCCATCTACTTCAACTCGTTTGTCGACTGCAACATGGCAGAGGCGTGGGTGGGCGACACGTTTCGGATTTTTCCGGGCAAATACGGCGAAGATCCGCTTTGGGGCGATGCCCGCGACCTGAAGTTTGCCGATGGCCCCAACGCCGAAGCTACGTTCCGCAACAAAGCCGAGGCCTTCACCGAACCCCAATTGCCCAAGAACGCGCCCGTTGGAAAGCCGGGCCTGCACGGGGCCATCTGGTTTGAGACGGTGTATCAGGCCAAAGCCGATTCGTCGGGCCGGACGCTGTATGCCGTTTACCACAACGAAAACTACCCGTCGACGCTGCCGTACGATGCCAAAACGGGTGAGGGCTACCAAATAAAGGACTGGCCCGAAGGCATCAAGGAACCCGGCTCGATGGCCGCCGTTTGCCGGATCGGCATCATGAAATCGACCGACGGCGGGCGTAGCTGGACCAACCGCGGGTTATTCCTGGAAGACAAGCAGCCGCGCATGATTCTGCGCAAACACAACACGGGCAATACTTTCGCCGGGGGCGTAGGCGACCCGTCGGCGGTGGTCAGCGGCGATTACCTGTACCTGTTTTACGGGGAATATGGCTACCCCGGTACGTATCAGGCGGCGACCTACGACCCGCAGGTTGAACGGCGTGGGCAGTGCATCAGTGTGGCCCGTATCCGGCTGGCTGACCTCGATCAACCGCAGGGCAAGGCCCGCCGCTGGGATGGTAAGGCGTTTACGGTTCCCTTCGACGAGGTCGGTAAACCTGTCGCCAGCCTGCAAATCCCGGAAGCGGCGGGGGGCGGCCCCACGTCGTCGCCCAAAGCGGGCTATCATTGGGGGCCGTCGGTGAGTTGGAACACGCACCTCAACGCCTGGGTAATGCTCATGGCGAAAGCAACGGGGCCCTCCTGGGCGGGCAGCAGCATTCACATTTCGTTCAATCCCCACGCCGATCTGGGTGAAGCGCTGAATTCGCAGGACTGGACCCAACCCAAGCAACTCCTCGACCGCCCCGGCTCCTTCCTCTGGTACCCGTCCCTGCAACCCACCAAAACGCCCGACGACATCAAAAACCGGCACACCTGCCTGCGGCTAGGGCAGCGGGCCCGGCTCTTCGTCAAAGATATTCAGTCCAAACAGAGCCAATACCTGTCGGAATACGTGATCGAGTTTGAGTGAGAATTGCGTGCGGTCAGATCGGATATTGGGCAGCACATCCGTTCGCTTGGCTTACCGCAACAGCATAAGTTTACCCCGCAAGGGCGGAAAGAGGGGCGAATACCGGATGACGTAGGTATACACGCCGCCGGGCAACTCAACGCCATCGAGCCGCCCGTCGAAGCGGGGTTGATCGGCGCCGCTGCCGTGAAAAATGGCCGAGCCCCAGCGGTTGAAGACCGTCACGTCGAGGTCGGGGAAGGCGGCGGCATTGACGATTTCCCATTGGTCGTTGTCGCCATCGCCGTTGGGTGTAAAGGCATCCGGGGCATAGAGCCGGTCGACCACGTCGATCTCGATGGTGGCGGTGGCCGTGCAGCTACCGGCATTGGCTACCCAAAGTGTGTAGGCAATGGGCTGCCGGATATCGTCGATCTGCGCGTTGGCCACCTGCGCGTCCCGCAGCCAATCGGCGGGCGACCACAGAAATTGCGTGGGGTCGCCGGTTAAGCCCGGTTGTAGCGTAAACGAGTTGCCCCGGAACGTCAGCATCTGTTCGGGCAGATCGATCGTCGGGATGGGATACACGATGGCCGTCTGCGACGTGGTCACCGCCACGCACTCGGGGGCGGGGCGCAGGCTGTAGGTGATCGTATGCTGCCCTACGCCCGCCGCCGCCGGGTTGAACTGCGACCCGGTGACGCCCGGTCCGGCAAACGTACCGCTGAGGGGTTGGCCGATCAGCGTTTGCGCGGCGGCCACCGTGCCGCACATCGGCGGAAGCACGTCGAGCGCGGGCGCAACGGGTGGAACGGCACTCAGCGTGAGCGGTGGCGACGTACCCGTACAACCGTTGGCATCGGTGGCCGTCAGGCTGAACGTACCCACCGCGCTGGTACTGTGGGTGCTGCCCGTTTCGCCCGCAAGCAACTGCCCATTGGCCGTCCATTTGTACTGGATGCCGCCATCGGCCAGCAAGTCGAGGCTGCCGCTGGGGCAGATACGGTTGAAGCCACTCGCCGACAGCAGGGTTGCCACCACCGCCGGGGCGCGGGTAAGCTGCCGGGGCTCGCTAAGCACGGAACAGCCCAGCGTGAGGTGGGTGAGCCGGGCCTGGTACGTACCTGGCTGGCTAACGAGCAGTTCGTCGGCGATGGCCCCCGGTACTACCTGCCCATTGACCAGCCATTGATAGCCCATGTCGGGGAGCGTCGAAACCGTCATCGTTACGGATCCGTCGGTCGCGCACAGCTGTCCTTTAGCCGTCAGTGTCGGCGTGGTGTTCATCGAATTAATGGTCAGGCTCTGGGTGCCGCCGGCCTGCGTGCAGGTGTTTTTGAGCGACACCTGCACTGTATACACGCCCTGATCGTTCACGGTCAGCTCGCTGTTGGTCGCGCCGGGCATATTCAGGCCGTCGCGTTGCCACTGGTAATTCCAGGTTGGGTCGTTGGTGACCACGAGCGTGGCCGATTCGCCGGGGCAAAGCGTGGTTTTGGTCGCCGTAACGGGCAGGCCTTTGATCTGCGCCGTGGGGGTGGGTGTTTGGGTAGGGGGGCAGTCGACCACCAGAAACTGGAAATCGCGCCGCACTTCGCCGATCTTTTGCCCGCCCCGGTATTCTTCCACCAGCACGGCGAAAACAAACAGTCCCGTTTTGGTCGGCGTTACCGACAGTTGACCCGTTGCCCGATCGACCGAAAGCGACGGGCTCCCCGGAATGGCGTTGTCGGCCGAGTACCCTGACCCGAAACTAACCGATGGGTAGGGGCCCGCCGAAACGCCGTTATTGCTGTTGGTGCGCTGATTCAGCGGCGTAATCATGCTGTAACGCAGCTCATCGCCGTCGGGGTCGGTGCCACCAAACGGGAACGTGAACGGGTTGTTGAGACATAGGTATTCGCCGTTGACCGGCGCAAACGACGGCGACGAGTTATTGCCAAATTTGCCCGTTGTGCTGAGCGCCGGAAATTCAAGGTAAAACGTAAAGCCCGTGTTCAGCGGATTCACGAGATTATCGACGCTGCCGTTGCGGTTGCGGGTCTGGTAGGCGATGTAGTAGCCCTGCGAGTCGTTGTACTGCGCTGGCGACAGCTGAAGGTCGGCGACAAACGTGGCCGAGATGAAATTCAGGTTTCGCTGGCTGGCGCAGAAGGCGTTGGCGTACACGATCGGGCTGCGCTTGACCGTCCCCGTTTCGTAGGCGATAAACTGCGTCATCTGCACGTTGTCGCGCTTCCGATAAATGCCGATAGCCCCGTTGGAAACGGCCGCGGCCCGGTTGTTATTCTCGAAATAGTTGGTAACCGTAACGATGAAATGACCGGGTTGGTCGCCCACCGCCCGCATCTCCAGATGGCCGCCCACCAGGTGCGTGGCCGACGTAAACCGGGGGCACAACAGACCAATCAACAGAAAGAGTGCGTAAAACGTACAGCGCATAGCGTAGGGGTTACTGGAATGACGTAGGAAAGCGATCCCGGCTCTCAGATGAACCGGTTGTCAATCAAGAGAATACGGCGATGGGTGGCGTACGGTTTACTGCGTCAAGATACGCAGAAAGCAAACCAATGGTTGCGGTCATTCTACTAGAAAAAGGGGCCGCACCAATCGAATTGGTGCGGCCCCTTTTCCGAACGGGCGTATGTGGTTGTTCTAGTACTCTTCGCCGTTGCCGTTGCCGCCACCCTCGCGGTTGGTACGGCGCTTCTTGGGCTGGAACGTCATCTTGCCGAAGCGGTAGTTGAACGTCAGCTTCACGTTCTGGTTGTAGAGCCGCATCACGCTCTCCTGCTGCAAGGTGGGCGACGAGAAGGTCGATACCATCTGCACCCCACCGGCAAAGTTTTCGGCGGCGAGGCCAATGCTCCCCTGTTTGTTGGCGAAGTTGCGCAGTACCCCCACCGAGTACATGTACATGCCGCCCTGCTGCCCCTGTAGCTGAATCCGTGGTCCGCTCACGAAGCCGTTGGCCTGAATGCCCCATTTGCCCAGCGACCACTGGCTGGTCAGGCGGCCGCTCAGGATCGTACCGGCATTCTCGCGGGTTTCCGACCGACCGCTGGCGTCGGTTACCTGACCCCGCATGAGGCGGTAATACAGGTCGACGCCACCGTTGATGCTCCACTTCGGCGTCAGCTGCACGTTGCCAAACACGTTGGTGCCGATCGTCCGCTCGAAGCCGATGTTGGCAAACGTCGTGATGATGGCCCCCGGCACCGAATCCGACGCGATACGTACCTGCGTGATTTCGTTGTTGGTCTGGCGGCCAAACACGCTCCAGTTCAGGTACACCTTCTTCACCGTCGTGCTGAGGCTCAGCTCCACGTTGTCGGTCAGTTCGGGGCTGAGGTAGGGGTTCCCCTTCGTGATGTTCAACGGGTTGGAGGCGTTTACGTTGGGGTTCAGCATTTGTAGGAAAGGCCGTTGAATACGCCGGTTATACGCCGCCTTGAGCGTGGTGGTCTGGCTCAGTTGCTTCGACAGGTTGACGCTGGGTACCAGGTTGCCGTAGTCGGGGATACCCAGTGACTTGCCGTCGGTGCCGAAAGCCGAGATGCCCGTGTGTTCGTAACGTACCCCCGCTTTCAGGGTGTATTTGCTGCGGCTGGCGTAGGTATACGACACGTACCCAGCCTGAATACCCTGCTGGTAGTCGAGCGAACCCGACGGGCTGTTCAGGTCAGGTACAAACAGGTCGCTGTTGCCGGTTGCGGCCAGGTACTCAAACTGGCTGTTTACCTGCCGGTTGATGGCCTTACCGCCCACTTCGAGCAACTGCCGGCTGCCCAGCGGCGTCTGGTAATCGGCCTGAAACGTCAGCTCCTGGTTGGTATTGTCGTTGACGTTGCGTTGCCGACGCAGAATCTCGCTCGACGTGCCGCTCAGCAGGTTGGCCGTGTAGTTGTTATCGACATTGGCGCGGCTCAGTTGCAGCGACAGGCTCAGTTCGGGGCGGGTCTGGTTGCCCTCGCCCGAGCCGTAGGTACGTAGGTAGTCGAGGCTGGCGTCGATGCTGTTAGACAGGTTCTTCTGCTGGATGTCGCGAGTGGTGGGGTTGCCGTTGTATACGTTGTTAAGGTACGTCTGCGTAAACTGGCTCTGCGACTGAACGAAGTTGCGGGTGCCGTAGCGCACGCTGGCCGAGAGCGACTCATCTTTCTTTAGGTCGTAATCGGCGCTGAGCGAATAGGAGCCAAACAGCGGGTTGTCGAAGTTGCTGTTCTGTTGCAGGCTGCGTTGGGTGCCGCCGCCGGGCAGCAACGTCGTCTGGTCGAAGGTCGAGGAGGCGCGGTTGTACATGTAGCGGCCAAACCCGCCCAGGCTGATGCCCAGTTTCCCTTCGCGGTACGAGCCGTTCAGCCCCAGGTTGGAACCCCGCGTACCGGCCCCGGCGTCGACGGTCATCGTCATGCCGTGTAGCGTATTTTTCTTCGTAATGATGTTGATAATCCCGGCGGAGCCTTCGGCGTCGTACTTGGCCGAGGGGCTGGTGATCACCTCCACGCTCTTGATCATATCAGAGGGCAGTTGCTTCAGGGCGTCGGCCACGTTGGCGGCTACGATGGTGCTGGGCTTGTTGTTGATCAGCACCCGGATGTTGGTGCTACCCCGCAGGCTCACGTTGCCGTCGAGATCGACCGAGAGTAGTGGCACTTTCCGCAACAAATCGGCGGCATCGCCACCGCGGGCCGTCAGGTCTTTTTCGGCGTTGAACACCAGCCGGTCTACTTTCTCTTCGATCATGGCCCGCTGCCCCGTCACGGTCACTTCGCCCAGCAGCCGCACGTCGGGCGCCAAGGTTACCGTTCCCAGCTTCATATCGGTGTTTTTCTCCAACTGAATCGGTCCGGCGTTGCGCGTCTGGTAGCCGATGAACGAGTACTGGAGGCGGAACGTACCGGCGGGCAGGTTCTTGAGCGAAAATTTGCCCTGTCCGTCACTGACTCCGCCATCGACGGGTTTGCCGGTGGTGGCGTCGATCAGCGCGATCGTGGCGTATTCAACGGGCTTACCCGAGGCCGAGTCGGTCAGTATCCCGCCTAGTTTGGCCGAGCCTTTAGGCGCGTTGCTGTCGACGCCCGGCACAAATTCTTTTGTTTTCTTGCTGTCCTGCTGCCCCTGTCTGTAGCCGCCCATGCCCGGAGGGCCGCCCATACCGCCGCCCCCGCCGCCGGGAGGGCCAAACTGAGCATAAGCCGGTGCCGATAAGGCGACCAACAGGATGAGAGCGGAGAGACGATTCATGGCTAGTGTATTTTTAGTGCTTGTGCCACAAAGGTTTACGTGGCTTTTGTAGGAAAAAAATGAGTGTAGCGTTACACCCGAAATGTGTCGATAATCATCAGAAATGCATTTCATCGACACATTATCCCCGTTTATCGGCGGTGTGCACAAAGACGTGCCAGAAGCCCGTACCTTTCGTTATGTGGTCGGCTCACCACGGATTGGTGGGTCGATAGGGAGATGAATTATGAGAGCAATTGAACGCTACCAGGGGGCATTGCATACCGTTGGCTGGCTGGTCTTCATCGGCCTGCCATTCCTGACCTTGCCCTCTTTTCTATGGAATCCGCAGGACCTGATTAGCATTGGCACCGCACAATTGCTGACGGGCGGCGTGATGATCGTCTTTTTCTATTACAACCTGAATCAGCTGACGCCCGCGCTGCTGTTGCAGCAACAACGCCGCCGGTTTGTGCTGGTGCTGCTGGGGGCGCTGGTGACCGTTTGTCTGGTGAAACTGGCCTGTTTTTACGGCCTGCCCCAGGCGCCCCGCCCCTGGGCCAAGCCCGGCGGCCGCCATAAGCCGTTTGGCCCCTGGCCGGGTGTGCTCAGCGTGAGTTTTTCGTTTAGCTTCATCACCATGCTCAGCTCGCTGATCGCCCTGAGTCGCCACCACGCCCGCCTGCGCGATCAACAGCAACAGATGGTGATTGGCAAAGTATCGGCCGAACTGGCCATGCTGAAGTTGCAGGTCAGCCCGCATTTTCTGTTCAACACGCTCAACAACATTCGCTGGCTGGCCCGCCAGAAAGCCGATCAGACCGAAGCGGCGGTGGTGAAGCTTTCGCAGCTGCTGCGGTATATGCTCTATCAGGCGCAGCGTGATCGGGTATCACTCACACAGGAAATCGAGCAGTTGCACTACTACATCGATCTGCAACGCATGCGCCTCACCGACCGTCAGACGGTGACGTTTACCGTGCAGGGGCCCGTCGAAGGGTTGCTGATCGAGCCGTTGCTGTTTATCCCGTTCGTGGAAAATGCGTTTAAATACGGCCTGCACGGGCAGGAAAAGAGCAGCATCAGCATTCAACTGGCCGTTGATGGGCAACAGCTTACGTTCATCGTCGATAACCCGACGTTTGCGCAGGCAAGCATGTCGACTGAGGATTCTGGGATTGGGATTACCAACGTGGCGCAACGCCTGACCCTGCATTACCCCGGTCGGCACATCCTGACTTATGGGGAAGACGATGGTCGTTTCCGGGTGAAACTGGTGCTGGAAGCCGAAGGGTCACCCGCCACCAAAGCCCCGCGTCCCGCGCCGATGAATGTGTGACGGGCCAACTCCTTCTATGCTTCCCGACGATATTGAATGGCCCATCTGGCCGTTGGTGGAGGCGCTGACCCAAACGGGACTGGTGCAGACGTTTTCCAGCTGCGCGGGTCATTTCGAGCCGACGGAACAACGCCTCCGCGACCGCAACCACGCCGAAGTGCGCTTTATGCCAGCCGCCAACGTACCTGAGGCTTCCGTAGAGGTGGCATTGGGGCAATGGCTGGCGCGGTTCAAAGCCCGGCATGGCCTGATGCCCGTGACGGCCGTTGGGTACAAACTCTTCACCCCACTAGATGCGGAAACGGTTGAACAGACGTTCGTACTCGAACTACGTCCGTTCAACCGTTTCGATCAACCCGCTACCAAACGTGCCGACATCGATAGGGCCATTGGGCAGTTGGTAGGGGTAATTGGTGGTCATTAGGCTTCGCCGTCATTGATGGTCATTCGTTGTACAAAACAATTAATGACAACGAATGACCATCAATGACCATCAATGACAATGCCCCCCATTAAATCTTCAGCACCTTCATGTAATCGGCGTCGATCTGCATGCTGGCCATCGGCGACTGCGGGTATTCTTCCTGCTCAACCAGAAAATGCTTCATACCGCTTTTCTTAGCCTGTTTCAGAATCGCTTTGTAGTTGACGACGCCCTTACCCAGGTTCTGCTGCACCACTTTGCCGTCGGCTTCTTTCTTGTAGTCTTTGATGTGGCACAACTCATAGCGTTTGCCATGCTGTTTCAGGTGGTCGACGGCGCTCTGACCGGCTGCTTCGATCCAGCACAGATCGAGTTCAAACATAACGTTGATCGGGTCGGTGTTGGCGAGCAGGTAATCCTGCGGCAACCGGCCGTCGGGCATGGGGCGGAACGAATAATCGTGGTTGTGGTACCCAAATTTCAGCCCACCATTGCGAACGGCTTCGCCCACGCGGTTGAAGCTGTCGGCGACGCGCTTCCAGTCGTCCCAGGTTTTCTGCGGGCCGATGTATGGGCAGAGCATGTAGCTGAGTCCGGCACCATTGGCCATGTCGATATACTGCTGGAGCTTATCGGCGTCTTTAGCCGCACCCCCAAAGTCGAAGTGGGTACTCACCATCTTCACACCCAGTCCGTTGAGGAACGATTTCATGGCGGCGGGCTCCATGCCCCACAGGAAACCCTGCTCGCCCTGATAGCTCTCAAACTGCTTATAGCCCATTTTGGCCAGTTGGGTCATGATGCCTTTCGGGTCTTTGGGCAGCACATCCCGAACGCTGTAGAGTTGGAGGCCGAAATTACGGATAGTGCCACCGAAGGCATCGGTCAGCGACGAGGAAAGCGCAAGCGTACCGGCTGAAAAAAGGCCCGCCTGCTTCAGAAAATCACGTCTGTTGGTTTGCATGAAACTAAGATTTGAAGCGAAAAGATACAGCGCCGACCGTTCTAATGAATAGCCTGCCCGCGCTAAACCGGCCCTTAGACACGATTTTTAGCGCAGGATTAATGCCCCGCCCAAACAAATCCCCCATTTGCCGAAAATTCTGACGTGAAACTGCTGGCCCCGTGCCGACCTTTGCGGTTTGCTTTTCAATCGACGCATGACATTTCCTAAAGTACATCTGCAAAAAGGCCGCGATGAGGCAGTACGGCGGTTTCACCCCTGGGTCTTTTCGGGAGCCGTAGCGAAGCGCGACGACGGTATCGACGATGGCGACGTGGTGGAGGTATTCGACAGCCGTGGCACGTACCTGGGCACCGGGCATTTCCACGATGGTAGCATCCAGGTACGTTTGTTTTCGTTTGCCGCGCATACCAACAGCCAGCCCATCGACCCCGGCGTGCCGTTCTGGGCGCAGAAACTGGAACGTATCCGGGCCGTGCGGCGTAGCGTCGTGCCCGCTCAAACCAACTGTTACCGGCTGGTGCACGGCGAAGGCGACGGCTGTTCGGGGCTGATCATCGACATGTACGACGGTGTCGCCGTGTTTCAGGCGCACTCGATCGGGATGCACCGGCACCGGCAGGCCATTTGCGAGGCCCTGGAGCAGGTGTTTGGTACCGAACTGGTGGCCATTTACGACAAAAGCGCCGAAACCTTGCCCGACCAATACGCGGCGGGGGTACAGAACGGCTACCGATTCGGTCGCGCCCAAACACCGCGCCCCGTGCGCGAAAACGGCCACACGTTTCTGGTCGATTGGATAACGGGCCAGAAAACGGGCTTCTTCCTCGATCAGCGCGATAACCGCCAACTGCTCGCCAGATACGTTGCCGATAAGCGGGTGCTGAACGCCTTCTGCTATTCGGGCGGCTTTTCGGTGTATGCGCTGGCCGCCGGTGCCACGCTGGTGCATTCGGTCGACGTGTCGCAGAAAGCCATCGACCTCACCAACCAGAACATCGCGGCCAATCCCGGTTTTGCGGGCGAGCACGAGGCCATCGCCGACGACGTGATGCATTACCTCAAAGCGCACGACCATCAGTATGACGTGGTGGTGCTCGATCCGCCCGCCTACGCCAAGAGCCTGTCGGCGCGGCACCGGGCGGTGCAGGGCTACAAACGCCTCAACGTGGAAGGGCTGAAGCGGGTCGCGGCGGGTGGTATCCTGTTCACGTTTTCGTGCTCGCAGGTGGTCGACCGGGAGCTGTTCTACAACACGGTGGTGGCGGCCGCTATCGAAGCCGGGCGGCAGGTGCGGGTGTTGCACCACCTGAGCCAGCCCGCCGACCACCCCGTGAGCCTGTTTCACCCGGAAGGCGGTTATCTCAAAGGGCTGGTACTGTGGGTTGAATAAACAATTTCGACTGTACGGTGTATACTATACGATTTTCACTGACAGGTCTGCTGCATCGCGTCGGCACCCCGTCGATCGTCTAGTCTACACTGTTCACTCGAATGGCTTCTACAGATACCAACACCGTCACTAACACCATTTACACGCCCAAACAGCAGCGTATTCTGCTGATTGCCAGCTTACTTGTGCTGGGTGGCTTCATCATCGCCGGTCTACAGGGCTACGTGTCGGCCTTTTTTGGGGCGGGCATCCTCTACGTCATTTTCCGGCCCGTATTTTACGGGTTGGTGTACAAGAAAAAATGGAACCGGACCTGGGTTACGTCGGGCATTATGTTCTTTTCGCTGTTTGTCATTATCCTGCCGTTTCTGGTGCTGAGCCTGTTGCTCATCGACCGCATCCAGTACTACTCGCAGCATACCGATCAGATTCTGGGCCTTGTCAAACAGGCGGAGCAACTGACCGGCTTTAAAATCACCAGTCAGCAGAATATCCAGCGGATGTTGCAGCAGGGGGGCACTTTTGCCAGCCGTCAGCTGCCGTCGCTGGCGGGCGGTGCACTCGACTTTCTGGTGATTATCGGCCTGATGCTCTTCACGTTGTTCTACATGTTTTCCGATGAAGAAACGTTTCTATCGGGCCTGCGCAAGCACCTACCGTTCAAACGCGACACCCTCCGCGAACTGGGCGATCAGCTGAAAAACAACGTTAATGCCAACGTGCTAGGGCAGGGGATCGTCTCCTTCGTGCAGGGCGTACTGACGGGGTTGACGCTGATGGTTTTCGGGGTGCCCGACGCGGCGTTCTGGGGCACGGTAGCCTTCTTTCTGGCTTTTATTCCGGTACTGGGTACACCGCTGGTTTGGGCACCGGCCGGCCTGATTCAGCTCTCGCAGGGCAACACAACCGACGGAGTCGGCATTCTGCTGGTGGGGGCCATCGTGATCACCAACATCGATAACCTGCTGCGCATCATGCTAGCCAAGCGCATGGGCGACGTGCATCCGCTGGTTACGCTGGCGGGCATCGTGATTGGTGTGCCCATCTTCGGCATTCTGGGTCTGGTAATCGGGCCTACCATTCTGTCGTTCTTCATTGTGCTGATGCAGGTCTTTGCCCGCGAAAACCAGGAGTCACGCATTGAGGCAGCGCAGGACGAAGCCACCGTGCGGGAACGAGCCGAAGAAAAAGCCGAACGAACTGTACGGTAGACACAGGGCAGCGCCTCGCCGTGTGGCGGGGCGCGAAAACCGCGTTGATCGGCACTCTAATTTTTATAAAGGAGTGACGGATTAGTCGTATTTTGTGTTTTGATTTCACAAAACACAGATACGATGGAGCGCATTGTCAGCTATTTTGAACACATTCCGTCGGCGCACCGCAGCCTGATTCTAGTCGGGGGTATTGCCTTTTTCTGGCTCATCGAAAGCGTGGTGCCGCTCTTCCGGTTCGATTACCACAAGTCCCGGCACGCGGGCGTCAACTTGTTCTTCACGCTCACAACCATCATCGTCAACTTCGCGCTGGCGTTTGTATTGGTCAAAACCAGCGATTGGGTGGTGACCAACCATAGTGGCGTGTTGTCGTGGGTGTCATTGCCGCTCTGGGCCGAAGCGGTGATCGGTCTGTTACTGCTTGACCTGATCGGCGCCTGGCTTGCCCACTGGACCGAACACCATGTGAAGTGGATGTGGCAGTTCCATGCCGTGCATCACTCCGATCAGTATGTAGACACCACCACGGCCAACCGGCATCACCCCGGCGAAAGCGTGATTCGCTTTGTGTTCACAACGCTGGCGGTGATCGTGGTGGGGGCGCCCATGTGGCTGGTCTTCATGTATCAGGCCTTTTCGGTGTTGCTCTCGCAGTTCAACCACGCTAACATCGAGCTGCCCCGCTGGGCCGACCGCGCCATTGGCTGGCTGATGGTGACGCCCAACATGCACCACGTGCATCATCACTACGTGTTACCTTATTCCAACACCAATTACGGGAACATTTTTTCGATCTGGGACCGGCTGTTCAATACCCACGCCGAGCGAGCCGGTAAGGACCTGGTGTATGGGCTCGACACCCACCCCGATACCCATGAGCACAGCCATATCGGCGGCATTCTGAAGACGCCTTTTCAGGCTTACCGGCCACCCGTTGGCGAAAAACAGCGCGTGTTAACCGACGACTGAAGAGAAGTAACTAGGAATAAGTTGAATTGTCTTTTTGCCTATTTTTAGGGTTTGGCTCCCCCTATTCGGCAGCTAATCAACTTACTACTATTCATTTGGCAGGCCTCGACCTGCCACACGGCCACTTTATGTCTGCACATGGACCTATTCTGATTATCGAAGACGATGAAGATGATCAGTACATGATTAACCTGTCGCTCGAACGACTCAACGTATCCAATCCACGCCTCTTTTTTTCGAACGGTCAGGAGGCCCTGACGTACCTGGAAGTGACAACCGAACTCCCTTTTCTGATTCTCTGCGACGTGAATATGCCGCTGATGAACGGGCTGGAACTGCGGCAGTGCATCACCGACAACGAGACGCTCAAACGGAAGTCGATTCCGTTCGTTTTTTTTACCACCGCATCGAATCCGGAACTGGTGCGGGCTGCCTACGACGAAACGGTTCAAGGGTTTTTCAAAAAATCGACCACCTTCGGGTCGTTGCAGGAACAGATCGGGCTGATCATCGCCTACTGGCAAAATTGCCTGCACCCCAATAATTGTTGAGGCTGCGTCAGGTACGTTTGTTTGTTACCTTTAACCAATTTACTAAACCTTCCTGTCCATTATGGCTTCTCGCCGCACAGTGCTCCAAACCTTATCGGTGGCTTCGGCCTCAACACTTGTGTCGCCCCATACGTTGCTGGCGGCTACAGCTCCCAAGAAAGACAAGTTAGGCGTGGCCCTGGTGGGGCTAGGCTATTACAGCACCGATCTGCTGGCCCCCGCGCTTCAGCAGACCAAAAACTGCTACCTCGCCGGCATCGTGACCGGAACGCCCGAAAAAGCTGAAAAGTGGAAAAAGCAGTACAACATTCCCGATAAGAATATCTACAACTACCAGACGTTCGATCAGATCGCCAACAATCCCGACATCGACGTGGTGTATGTGGTGCTGCCGCCGTCGATGCACGAAGAATACGTGGTGCGGGCGGCCAAGGCGGGTAAGCACGTGTGGGTGGAAAAGCCAATGGCCGTAACGGCGCGCGAATGCCAGAACATGATCGACACCTGCCGCAAAAACAAGCGGGTGCTGACGGTCGGCTACCGGCTGCACCACGAGCCCAACACGCAGGCGTATGTCAAGTTTCTGCGCGACGGCAACATCGGTAAGATTCAGCTAGTAAACTGCGCAGCGGGGTATTTCGACGCCCGCACCGACCACTGGAAGCAGAAGAAAGAAATGGGGGGTGGTGTGATGTACGACATGGGCGTTTATGTGTTGCAGGGGGCGCGGCTGGCAACGGGCGAAGAACCGATTGCCCTGACGGCGCAGCAATACACGACCCGGCCCGAGATATACAAAAACGGCCTCGATGAAACCAGCATGGTTCAGCTGGAATTCCCGAGTGGGGCACGGGCGTCGGTGCAGAGCAGCTACGGCATGAACATGAATTTCCTGCAGGTGACGGGGCAGAAAGGCTTTTTGCGCATGGAGCCATATTCGGCCTACGACGGCGTGAAAGGGGAGGGGAGCAACGGCTTCAAAACCAATGTGGCCTTCAAAACGCCCTATGAGCAGACCATGCAGATGGACAACGACGCCAAGGCGATCATGACCAACTCACCGGTGCTGGTGCCCGGCGAAGAAGGGCTGGCCGATATTCGGATCGTGGAGGCGATCTACAAAGCTGCCAAAGAAGGCAAGCGGGTGACGCTGTAAAAATAGTTTGCCGTTTGTTGGGTAGCGTTTACGGTTGCTAATCAATCCGATAGCTGACCGGATGACCAACGCCAAACGCTACCCAACGAACGGCAAACTGTTTTTCCTTCTATCTTCGCTTGAAATCGACGCCGTATGACCCCCGCCCATTTTACCAGCCTTGACACCGACGATCAGATGAACGCCCTGTATTTCGAGGGTAGTATTCTGGCCAACCGGTACGAAGACGAGTTTATTTACCTGCTTTACAGCCTCGACTCCTTCTACGTCGAGATCCGGCACGACGCCTACACCAATCAGATTCTTCAGGTAACCGCCTTTAAATCCACCGATAAACTCGAACCCTATCTGCCCTATCTGGCGGAAGTCGAGTGAATGAATAATGCACAATGTACAGTGTATAATGGGGCCTGAGGCGAAAACCCATTGTACATCGTACAGTATACATTACCCTTTTATCACTGTAACCGCGCGTCTTCGTTGCTGTTGAAGGTATCCCCCTGTTTGATGTCGCCGGTTTTGTAGCCTTTCATGAACCAATAGGCGCGCTGGGCGGCGGTGCCGTGGGTGAAGGCATCGGGCTGAACGTACCCCTGCGTTTGTTGCTGAATGCGGTCGTCGCCGATGGAGTTGGCCGCGCGCAGGGCCGCTTCAATATCCCCCTCTTCAAGCCGATTCTCGGTTTCCTGATAATACCGGGCCCAGACCCCCGCCAGAAAATCGGCCTGGAGTTCGAGCCGCACCGATAGCCGGTTGGCCTCTACCTCGCCCATGCGCTCCTGGGCCTGATGCACCTTGTCGAGAATACCCCACTGATCCTGGATGCAATGTCCCACCTCGTGCGCGATCACGTAGGCCATGGCAAACTCGCCCGGCGCCTGAAAGCGTTGACGCAGTTCATCGTAAAACGACAGGTCGATGTAGATTTTCTTGTCGACGGGGCAATAGAACGGGCCCGACTCAGCAGCGGCGGTGCCGCAACCCGACCGGGTACGTTGCCGAAACATAACGAGCGTGGGGGCGCGGTACTGATCGCCGTCTTTGTTGAATAGCTTGGCCCAGACATCCTCGGTGTCGGCCAGCACCACCCGGGTAAACTTGGCCGCCTGATCATCGGCCTGCGAGTTGACCTGCGCCGACGGCATGGTGGGGCTGCTGGTATCTTGCTGATTGAGAATGGTGGATGGGTCGCCGCCCAGCAAATACACAACGAGGGCAATGACCAGCGTGCCAATGCCGCCACCGACGATCATGCCACCACCGCCGCCTTCACCCCGGCGATCTTCTACATTTCCGCTTTCGCGATCTCCTAACCAACGCATTTAGTTAAATAGGTTATGGGCACCTTGGCCCGTGAACACAGGTCTTACTGTGGCGTATAAACTGCGTTTGCTAACAAAGAGTTAGACCAGCACAAAACATCAGTGATACGCGGCAACTGGCCGAAAGGTAAGCAATTCGGCGATATTGGCCACAGCGGGGTTCAGAACCCCTATTTTGCCGGGTCAGGCCGGAATCGTCAATTTTTCTGAAAAATTATGGCGTATTCTTCCAAGTGCCGAACTTTTGCAGGCCATAGGTCGTTTACCTCATAACTGCATCAGAGAAGCCCGTCAGCCCAAACGCCGACGGGCTTTTTATTTAGGGGATTGGGCTGACTAGCCTCCCACAAATTCCTTCGGCGACAGGCCGGTAAACTTCTTGAAAGCCCGGTTGAAAGTGGCTTTAGAGTTGAACCCGCAGTCGAGCGCCAGCCCCAGAAAACTGAGGTGTGCATTGGCTGGCTCCCGAACCTGCCGCTTGAACTCATCGACCCGGTAGGCATTGACAAAATCATTGAAATTCTTGCCGGAGCCTGCATTGATCACCTGCGATAGTAACACAGGGTTGGTGTGTAGCCGCCGGGCCAGATCGGGCAGGGCCAGGTCGGGGTCGAGGTAAGGCTTTTCGGCGTCCATATAGGCCAGCAGTTCATTAAGGCGCTCAGATAAGTCGGGTAGCGTCGTTTCGGGCCGACTTGTCCCCGCCAGAGCGGGTTTCACCGGCTCGGCACCAGCAGGTGCGCTAACGGGCTCGGCCAATACAGGAGGCTGGCTAATGGGGGAAAGGCTGGGGCTATCCGGGCTGGGTACGTTGTCGGGCCGAAAGGTGAGCTTCCGGGCGGTTTGGACCTGCGCATACCCCTCGATGCTGACGTAATAAATCAGGAATACGTCAACGAGATTACCCCACCAGTCTTGCCAGAACGACAGGTTAAGCCAGAGGTCGATGAGGGTCATCACCACGCTGAAGGTCAACGAAACCGACAGGGCCACCAAAAAGTTACGGTACCACCGGAAACTCACCGATTCGGTTTCGGAGAACTGCGTCTTGATCCAGGCGCGGTAGGCTCGGTACAGTTGAAACGACCAGTACAGGTAGAGGTACTGCTGACCGGTGCTGGTCAGAAACTCCAGGTCATCGATGCCGTTGTCGTGTACGTTCTGCTGCCACTGTCGCACAAACGCTGGCCCCTGCGCGAACACAATGAGGTGATAAGTCAGATTGATCGCAAACGGCAGGGCATGGACCAGATCGCGGCGCCGAAACCGAAACGAGGCATCGAACTGGCTTTTGAGGTAGAAATAAGTGAGCGGCGGCAGCAGGTACGTCAGGTTGCGGGGGAAAAAATCGAGTTGCTGCCAGAAGATCTCGATACCCCCGAACCCCAGCATGTAAATCCAGATCTGGAAGCATAGAGCCACCAATACCCAGCCCAGCAGTTTATCCGACAGGCGCTCCTCGCGGTACCCCCTCAGCCAGAGCAGGACTGCATACACCCAACCCTGAATGAAGCCGAATAAGAGCGGTGTCGAGTAAGCAGAAAAATAAAAGGTCATGGAGGGTGAGTGGCTTTATGACTCTCGGGTCCTGTAGGCGTAAAAGACGCCAAGCGGCGCGTCAGTTGCAATGAATCACCTTGCCCTGATCGTCTTTTTTTACAATCCAGAACGGTTTCCCGTCATCGATTCGCTTGCCGCTCATCACGACATCGACCTGTTCGCTGTTGGCCAGATACAACTTCGTACCAACCGGAAAGGTGAAAGAACGGCTTCCCTTCGGAGCCAGCATGAACCCCGTTGTGCTGTTGCCCGGCTCACCTGGTGCGTAGCTGATCAGGGTGAATTTGCGGGGTAATAGACTTTTGCTGGCCAGCCGAAACGTGACGGATGGGAGCGACGTAGCGGACTGCGCTGGCGTTGACTGGTCGGTTGGGATGGTGTTGCCTTCATCGGCCGCCGTAACGGTCGTAATTAGTCGACCCTTTACGGTGCCATCCTCACTGAAATAAAGCTTCGAGCCAACGGGCCAGTTGCAGGGCGTGGTAGCATGTTTCCCCATGGTGAATCCATAGGCCATACCGGGTCCTTCGGCCCGAAACATGCGGCTGTAGTTCAACGTGTTTTTTAGCAGGAAAGATACCCGGTCGACGGGGAGGATGGTCTGGGCGACGCAGGTGGTACACAGCTGAATGGCCAGATACAGAAGGGGGATCGCTTTCATGGGGATGTATGGGACTTAGACTTAACGTTTCTGAATCAGGTTGATGGTTTTGTCGGCATCGGTTGCTTTGACAAGCAGTAGTGGCTTGCCCGTTACATCAGACCCGCGCATGCTGGCATTAATCTCGTCCTGGTTGACCTGGGCGAGCGACGTACCCACCTTTAGCTGCACCTTGTAGGTCTGGCCAGGCAGCAGGTACGTGGTGAAGACGTTGGGGTATTTGTCGTCGGGGTGGCGCTCCAGAAACTTAAATTCTCTGGGCAGCAAGCCGTTGTTTTTTAGGAGCAACGTTACTTTTTGGTTGCTCTGGGCGAAGGCGGTGATCGCGAGTAGCCACACCAGCAGGTACGTGACGAAGCGAATCGGTTTCATGGGCATTGGTTGTTTATCGGGTTGATTTACAGGTTTCCTTTGGTTTTGATACGGCTGGCATCGGTGCCGGTTTCGCGGTCGCGGGCTGCTTTTACGTCGTTGCTGCCGAAGCGATAGCTAAACCGGAGCGTAAGGCGGCGGCTCTCCCATTTGCGCGCCAGATCGAAGCGTTCAACCTGGCCGGGTGTGCCATTGAACGTACCCGACTGCCGCCAGCGCATGGTGTTGAGCACGTCGTCGGCGGTGAGCGACACTTTGCCTCGCTCGTGCATTACTTTGCGGCTCAGGCTCAGGTTGAGCGCCCCCAGCCCGCCATTGCGGTAAAGGGTTTGGGTGGTCGGGGCATTCCAGAAGCCCGACACCTGTGCCGACATCAGTTTCGACAGCGTAAACGAGTGTTGCATGTACCCCTCGAAGGCAAAAGCCCGCCGGTCGAATGCTCCTGCCGGGTCATTGTTCGGAAAAACATTGCCCTGGAAGCGCGTCCAGGTAGCCCCGGCGTAGAAGTAGGTGTCCCACCATTTGGTAATGGGCAGCGGCGAACTGAACGACAGGTTCAGGGCGTCGGCGGTGCCCACGTTGGCCACGGTGCTGTAGGTGACGAGGCCCTCCTGCCGGATCACGTCGGTGGCGAAGTCGTCGGTGAGGCTGTAGGCGAGCTTGAGCGTCGTGGCCCATTTATACGTGTAGCTCACTTCCAGGTTGTGCGTATAGGTTGGGCGCAGGTAGGGGTTACCCCGCTGGCTGGTATAGGGGTCGACCTGGTAGATGAAGGGGTTCATGTCCTGATAGCTGGGCCGACCGATACGCCGCCCGTAGTTTAGGCCAAACTGGCTTTTATCGCTCGCCTGATACTGCACGAAGGCCGTCGGGAAGAGGTTCAGGTAAGTAGTGTCGGGCTTTGGCACAACGTTCTCGGCCAGGTCGGTCGATCGGCCCCGCACGGTCGAATGTTCGGCCCGTAGCCCTGCCTGTACCGTCCATTTGCCCATAGCGTGGTTTAGTGAGGCATAAGCGGCACTCACAAGTTCGCGGTAGGTAAAGCGGTTGGTGCGGGTCGCGTCGGGGCGTTCGGGTGCTTCGGGCGTACCACCCACAAAGGCCAGCAGGTCGTTGTCGGTCGAGACATCGGTGTGTTTCAGGCCCGTTTCCAGTTTGAGGCGACGCGCTTTCCATTCGTTGATGAAATCACCTTTCAGCGTAAGAATGCCGATGGTGGTGCTGGCATCGAAGCGACTTTGCCGACGCAACAGCGGCTGCCCACTGGCCGTGCGGTAATCGGTGCCGATGAGGCTGGGCGATTCATTACCGAAGCGGGTGTAGTCGACGTCGATGTTCAGATCGTGGCCGAGGGTATCAACGAAATGGTAATTCAAGGCAGCGTTGACCCGCTTGTTCCAGCTTGGATTGTCGATGCCGTTGATGAGGGTGGTGTCGAGTCGACCGCCGTTGCTGAACAGGTTGGAAGTGGTATAGGTGCCGAACTGATTCGCTGCCGCATTGCCCGATACAACCAACCCCAGGGTGTGGCTTGCCCCAATGAAATAGTCAGCCCCGGCTTTGTAGACGATCGCCCTGGTTCCGTCGCGGTCATAGCCCCGCTGACTAAGCGCCGCGCCCGCTGCCGACCGGTCGTAGGCCACGTTGGTGATCTGGTAATTGTCGCTCAGGCTGGTGTTGCCGTAGAGGTTAAGGTGGCGGGCCCGGTAGTTGAGGTCGAGGGTCGCGAGCGCCCGGTGGTGGTCGCTCTGCCCGTAGCTGGCGGAGGCGTTACCGTTCAGCCCCAGGCTTTTGTCGCGCCGGAACCGGATGTTGATGATCCCGGCCCCGCCCTGCGCATCGAACCGGGCCGACGGGTTGGTGATGAGCTCAACCGTAGCGATGTTGCTGGCGGGGGTAGCGCGCAGCAGGTTGGCCACGTCGGCCGATGAGAGGTTGGTGGGTTTGCCGTCGATGAATACGTTGACGCCCTGTTTGCCCGCCATGCGGATGTTATCGTTGGGGTCGATCACCACGCCGGGCGCCTGCTGAAGCAGTTCGTAAGCTGTTTTGCTCTGAGCTGCGCCATTGGTGGCTACGTTCAGTACGGTCTTGTCGGCCTGCTGTTCGATGTACACTTTGCGCGCCCGCACGGTCACGGCGTCCAGCGTTTTCTCGTCATTGCCCAGTAGCAACGTACCTACCGCGGTCGTCTGGCTGGCCAATACGGTTACGATTGGGCTGCTGGTTTCGGTCATGCCGACCAGCGAGGCCCGCAGCCGGTACGGGCCCACAGGTACGTTGCTGAGCTGGTAGCGCCCGGCCTGGTCGGCGACCGTGCCCGTGACGAGGGTCGAGTCGGAGGCGCGGAGCAGTTTCAGCGCGGCATACGGGGCGGGCTGGTGGTGGGTGTCGTGTACCAGACCGACGAGGGTGCCCGAAGGCGTTTGCCCCCATGCCGACAGCGTGACCGTAAAACCGAACAGGAGTAGACAGAAGCGAGCCATAAGCGAAGTCCCCGGTTGGGGCGTTTGCGATTGATGGCTCAAAGGTTGCGGTTGACACCCCTACGCTTCGACTCAGGATAATTTGAGACGGCTCAATGTATGATTTGAGCCGTTTGAGCAAATGCCGCTATTCCTGAAAAAGCATACGATTTATCGGTTAGGAAAGAATACCGGAAACGCCTCATTGCTTTACCTCTTCTATTCAGGAAGCCCTCTGTGGTAGGCGGTATTTTGAGTAAAGTCGTTGATGGTCAGTGTATATGTTTCGTGGCCGTCGCGGTTGCCCAGGTACGTTAGCGGGCCGGATTGGGTGCTTCGACCGCCGTAAACGGCTTGTAAGGGCTCAGATTGAACGTAATGTTGCCAGTCGATTCGGTGCCTGTTGCACCGGCGATGTCGGCCTGGAGGACGTACCGGGCTTTGGGTTTGTAGTTGGGTACGTTCAACAGGTAGAAAAACATATTTTTCTTGAACGGCGTACCCCTGAATTTATCGGCCAGCGATTCGTGGTTATCCGACGCTATTTCGACGCCATCTTCTAGCAGTTTTACATTTTTTACTTTCAGAAACGAGGCGCCGCCAGTAAAGAAAAACCCGGCCTGCGCCCGGCCATTGGCGTACACTTTATTGGTAACGTCGATGCGAATCGGCGTAAACGTCGTGCTGATCGTAGACGGATTCCAGGTGGAAACGATATAGCCGCCGGGCTTATAGTAGTCAACGTTCAGGGCGTCTAATCGGGCGTAGTGCGCGTTGAGCCGGGTGAGGAATTCAGCCAGATTTTTAGCCTGTCCGGTCGTCCATTCGATTTCTGAGGCCGCCAGTAAGCGGGGGAAATTCTGAACGTTTACGTCTTTCACTTCCTGCGGCACGGCGGGCCACATATTGGCCTGAATGCCCAACACGTATTTCTTTTCGTGTTCGCTCAGGTCCGCCAACGGCTGGTACGCGTATACCTGCTCCAAGGTGTTGGCCTCGCCATAGTTCAAATCGGCCATGGTTCCGTCGCTGCGGTCTTTTTGCGCGATGTCGAAGTAGAGTGGCCCGGTGGGGCAGGCCACCGTATAGAATTTATATTTGGCGGCCTCCCGAACGGCGTCGGCTCCCAGCCACGACATGATCGCCGTATTCTTGGGCAGATGGCCGGCGTCGGCGAGGATGTCGTTCCAGCCAATTGGCCGTTTGCCCTTTTTGGCAATGATGCCGCTCACCCGACTGACAAAATAGCTTTGTAGGGCCTTTACGTCGGCCATGCCGTGCGCCTTCATGAACGCCTGAATGTGCGGTTCGTTTTTCCATAATTTATGGACCACTTCATCGCCGCCAAAATGAATGTAGGTCGAGGGGAAAATGGCTGCGATTTCGGAGAAGATAGAATCCAGAAACGTATAAACGGCTTCTTTCGTCGGGTCCAGCGTATTGGGGGTATACTGCGCGCCCCAGTAGCTGTACGAATCCATAAAGGAGATTACGTAGTCGGGGTGGGTTCTCTGGTTCACGCCCAGCTCCGGGTGGGTGATAATGATCGGCCAGCAGTGCCCAGGTACGTCTATTTCAGGCACAATGGTAATGTGCCGGGCCTCGGCATAGGCAATCAGTTCGCGTATGTCGGCCTGGGTGTAGTAGCCGCTTCGCTCGGCTGGCTGCTGGCTGCTCTCGCCAAAAACGGTCGTTTTTTTCGAGGTTAGTTCGGGATGATTTTTTAGCTGAATCCGCCACCCCTGATCGTCGGTCAGGTGCAGGTGGAAGACGTTCATTTTGTAGAGCGCCATGATGTCCAGGTACTTCTTCAGTACGTCGAGGCTGTAAAAAGTCCGGCTGACGTCCTGCATGTAGCCCCGCCACTGAAACTGTGGCCGATCGCTGATGTGCAGCTCCGGTATGGTCCAGGCCACGTTTGTAACGGGCGTTTCGTGCTCAACGGCCGCTGGCAACAACTGCCGGATCGACTGGATCGCGTTGAACAGACCGGCTCTGTCGGCCGCTCTGGCAACCACCGCTTTTGCCGTTACGTCGAGGGTGTACGCGCCTTTGGTGGTATCCGCGACGTTAGTCACCAGCAGCAGGGCGATGCCCGTCTGGACATTGCCTGACGAGGTAGTGACGGCGCGCAACGGATAACCGGTTGACTGTTTAAGCAGAGCCAAAAGGAAAGAGGCTTCCGGCATGGCACCCTTCGAGGCATAGATGGTCGTGTTGGCCGCTACGGTGAACCGTCCGGGACCGTTTGTTACGTGCAGGGGTTTGGGGATAATGGCGATAGAGGCTTGCTGCGCATAGACCGATTGGATGAGAAAAAGTATGGGTAAGAACGTAGTAAGCCACTTTCCTGTCATGGTGCTCTGCTGGTTACCTGGTTGGCGATTTCAGTGGGTGCGGCTGCTGGATTCCTGAAGCGGAAGGTTGTTTTTTACGCCCGTCCTCAGGACAAGTGTTTAAATGTAGTGACATAGGATAGCTTCAGAAAGAGGGAAATAAGGACAAAACAGGTATATTGACAGGAGTAGAAGTGCGCAAACGTTTGTACAAGGCTGAACAAACGTTTGTCTAAACCCAATCTTTTTGGGTTGACGCTACCTGACGATCAAACACGGCTCGCACCGTGACCGGGACCGCCTACGTCAAGCTGGGTTAGCAAGCGGTGCGTGCTGAAACGTACCACCGCTTCGTTAATCGGGTACCTGACGGCGCGTGGCCCGATCGATCAGCCCTGTTTTTTGTATTGACTGTTGACCGTTGATGAAAGAAGCCGTTACGATAAAAGCGATTGCCCGTCAATTGAGAATCTCACCCTCTACGGTCTCGCGGGCCCTCCAGGATAATCCCCGGATTAGTCAGAAAACCCGTGATGCGGTCCAGGAATTGGCGACTCAGTTACGCTATACACCCAGCCAGACGGCCCGCAACCTGCGCAGTGGCCGGACCGGGGTTTTTGCCATGGTGCTGCCGGAGATCCGGGAAAGCTTTTTCTCGGAAACCGTGAATGGGGTGGAGGAACTGGCCTTTCTGCATCATTACAGCGTCGCCCTGTACCAGTCGCACGATTCGTATGAGCGGGAAAAGCAGATTCTGTCCAGGCTGACGCGCAATCAGGTCGACGGGGTGATGCTCTCGGTGGCGAAGGAATCGCAGCAGTTTGTGCACATTCAGGACCTGATCGACCGGGGCGTGCCAACGGTTCTGTTTGACCGCATTGCGCCGGGGATCAACACGCATCAGGTGTCGTGCGACATTGAAAAAGGGGCTTACGAGGCTACCAAATGGCTGGCTGGCCGGGGTTTTCGACGCATCGCGCTGCTCAACGGCCCCTATCAACTGGTAGCCAGTGAAGATCGGTACCGGGGCTACGTGAAAGCGCTCATCGACGAAAAGCTGCCCGTTGAAAATGCCCTCATCAAACGGGTCGATTTGACGACCGACGACACGTTCCAGAAAATGGGGCAGCTCATCAACCTGGAGCACCGGCCGGATGCCGTACTGACCTTCAACGATTACGTGGCGCTGGATGCCATGCAGGCCACCCGGAAACAGGGGTTGCGCGTCAATGAGGAGATTGCCTTCGTCAGCTTCGCAAACCTGCCGCTGACGGCCTACATGGATCAATCACCGCTTGCCTCCGTTGAGCAGCATCCTTACCAGATCGGGCACGAAGCGGTTGACATTCTGCTGAACCTGATGGCGCTCAAGGAAGACCACACCACGGATCCGTTTGCGTGCGTGACGCTGGAACCGAAGCTGGTGATTCGGTAGACGTGAGGCTAGTGTACGTCAGCAAAAGCGGGCGCTCCGTCATCTGTTCAGCCGGAACGTGCGAACGGGCTGGTCAATTCCACCGACCAGCAAGGTGGTGTGGTTGGCAACCAGCAGCGTGACCATGTCCCGAATGTCGCCGTCCCACAGCAGCCCCGCCTGGGCCATGGGTACGTACCTGAACTGGCCTTTCCCCCGGTTGATAAACAACTGCCCCCGGTTGGCGTCGCTTTTGCCGATCCGAACGCGGTTATACGTCCGGTTGCCACCCAGGATAAGGTCAGGCAGGCCATCGCGGTCGACATCGGCCGTGGCCATGGCGTATACCGGGGTCATCTGCGCCTCGATTGGCAAGGGCTGAACCCGAAAACGCGGGGCCTTTGAACTGCCATCGTTCAGGAAAAGCACGGTCTGCAACTGCGCGGCGTCGAGTTGGTGCGCCTGCTTCAGTTCGGCGGGGCTGAACAGGTCGGCAACGGTGGCTTTGGCGTAGGACGTATAATCAGTAAATTTCTTTCGGAGCGTCACGACCTGATCGAGCATTTCGTCGCGGGCGTTGAACGGATACAGATTGGCCGCTGCGTTGCCCGTGGTTTCGTAGTCGGCCAGAATGGGTAACACCGTCCCCGCCGCCGTGTTGATGCCGTACAACCGCAACGGGTACGTCGCCGAAGCGCTCAACTGGCTGTTCAGTCCCGCGTTTGCCGCAACGATGTCCAGGTCCTGATCGCCGTCCAGATCCTGCACAAGCAGTCGGTTCCAGCAGCCGGTGGTGCCGGGGATACCGCCCATGGGTTGCAGTGTGTTGCCCACGAAGCGAAAAGCCTGCACTGCCCCGAAATCCGTTGTCAGTATCAGTTCGGGGCGGTTATCGCCAGTCAGGTCGGCAAAAACGGCGTCGGTAACCATCCCAACGGTGGTCAGTACTGGCTGGCTGCCGGGTACGTCCGAGAAGTGGCCGTGGCCGTCGTTGAGCAGCAGGTGGCTGGTGGGTCGGTCGGGGTAGCGACCGGGCACAACGCGCGCGCCAATGAACAAATCCTGATCCCCGTCGGCGTCGATGTCGGCCGCCCGCACGCAGGAAGCACTGACCCGCACATCGGGGAAATCCGTTGCTCTCGTAAGCCGCCCCGTGCCGTCGTTGCGGTACAGGCGCGTTTGCAGGCGTAGGTCGGTGGCGGTCAGTTCATAACCGGCGCTGGCTACCACCAGGTCGAGGTCCCGGTCGCCGTCGGCATCGAACCAAGCGGCACCGGCATCTTCGTAACTTCGGTCGTTTAGCAAAGCGGGCTGAGCAAGCGGCGAAAACTGGCCGTTGCGCTGGAGCAGCGTTTGGCCGCCCCGCCCCCGGCTACCACCCACCCAAACATCCGCCTGCCCGTCGCCGTTCAGGTCGCCCACGGCAAAATGGGGGCCTGTGGCCGAGAGCATATAGGGGAGTAGCGGCTGATTCTTGAAGTCGTTGACCGTATCTTCCCGACTCACCACGTTCAGCCCCGTTGCCCGTTGCCAGTAAGGGGCTGAGGCGCTTACCGGCTGCTCGCTGGCCGTGGGTACGTATCGGATCGTGAGTGACCCGGCTGGCTGAGGCCCGATACGCTGGCTTCGGCCATCGGCCCAGCGCACGTGAATCGAGTCGACCCGCGCTGCCTTGCCCAGACCGAACAGGAGCGGGCCGTACATCGCCGACTGAAACCCCCGCACCGGCATAAACTCCTGCAACTGCTGGCGCTGCCCCGCCCACACGCTCACCCGCGCGCCCATCAGTTGGGCAGGATTGGGGCTTTTCAGGTGGATCGTGAGGGTGTGGTGCTGGCTCAGTTTGTCCGTGTGGTTTTCGTAAATACCCGCCTCTGCGTTGACATTGTTCACCACCAGGTCCAGGTCGCCGTCGTTGTCGAGGTCGGCGTAGAGCGCGCCGTTCGACTGGGTAAGCTCGTTCAGGCCCCAGGCGGTGGTTTCGTTCGTAAACGTCAGTTGGCCCGTGTTGCGGAAGATGTAATTGGGTTCATTGATGCTCGGCATCTGGGCAATGACCGCCATCGGATCGGCCCGAGCGCCGGTCTGGCGCGCTTTGAGTTGCTCGTCCATCGTAAACTTCAGGAATTCCATGTTCGTGTAGTCGCGGGCGTAGCCGTTGGTCACGAACAGGTCTTTCCAGCCGTCGTTGTCGAAGTCGGCAAAAAGCCCGGCCCAACTCCAGTCGGTATTGGAAATGCCCGCCAACTGCCCGATTTCCGAGAATACCGGAATGGCCGCTGCTGCCGACGTACCCACGGGCGCGGTGGTGCTGGCTTCCTGCCCGACGTTCAGTTGCAGCATATTGCGCATGGTCTGGTGGTGAAACCCCGCCCGAAGCAACTGCGCGTATTTGTCGTAATTGTCGTCGCCGGCCGTCAGTTTGATGCGCTCGTTCCGTTCGGGGAGCATGTCGAGCGTCAGCAGGTCGACCCGCCCATCGTTGTTGATATCGGCGGCATCGGACCCCATCGAGTAAAGCGACGTGTGGCCCATCGACGACCGGATGGTTTCGCGAAACGTCCCGTTCTGCTGGTTGATGTACAGGTAATCGTTTTCGTTGTAGTCGTTCGACACGTACAGGTCGAGCCACCCGTCGTTGTTGACGTCCGTAGCCGCCACGGCGAGGCCAAAACTCAGCACGTTGGCGACCAGGCCCGCCGCCGCCGACACATCGACAAATTTTCCTTGTTGGTTCTGGTAGAGTTTACTCGTATAGTTGGGGTTGGTCTGCTGCTTATACTGGCCGATCAGCCGACTGAATCCGGCGTATTCCTGCACGGAATGGTTCAGCAGAAAACAGTCGAGGTCACCATCGCGGTCGTAATCGAAAAAGGCGGCCTGGGTTGAATAAGCCGGATCGGCAAGGCCGTATTCGGCTGCTTTCTCCGTAAACGTCGGGGAGCCACCCGGCGTGGTTTTGTTGTTGATAAAGAGCAGGTTGCGGCGGAGCCTGGCGTCGGTGGCCGCCGACCGGCAAACGTACAGGTCGAGCCAGCCATCGGCGTTGATGTCCACCACCGAGACGCCCGTATTCCACCCGTCGGCGGCGGCTACCCCGGCTTTGTCGGTGATATCTTCGAACGTGATCGCCCCCGACCCCGGCTCGGTTTGGTTCAGGTACAGCCTGTTGGGGTTCAGGTTACCGGTAAAGTACAGGTCGGTCAGGCCATCGTTGTTAAAGTCGCCCGCTGCCACGCCGCCGCCGTTGTAGAAATAGCCATATTTCAGCACGTTGAAATCCGGCGCTTCCTCAAGCGCATTCGTGAATGTAACCCTGGTCTGAGACGACGGTAGCTTCTCGAAAACGGTATCGTCGTGCGTGCAGGCCGACACCAACAGGGCCGCCGCGACCAGGCATAGGAATGTCTTCATACCATTCGTAAAAAGTCGGCAGCGGACGATGCATCGTCCGCTGCCGCGACCTGTTTAGCAAGATACCCTTCGTTAGTTCTTATCCCACCAAAGGGGCGTCGTCACTTTGTCGGGGCCGTTCAGCAATGCTGCCCCTTTGGTAGCTTCGGCGGTGTTGGTCTGCTGCTCGATGAGCAGAATCGGAATCCGGCGCAAGACGCCCCCGGCCGGAATGTCTGGATTGTCGGAGTTGACGACCGGATACAGTTTGGGGTAGCGCGTCCGGCGGTATTCGGCCCAGCCTTCAAACCCGTCGGGGAAGAGCGCCAGCCATTTCTGGGTGCCGATCTGCTCCCGCTGAATAGCCTCGGTGCTGCCCCAGGCGACGGGTATGTTGCTCAACGGTGCCGATTTCAGGTAGTCGTTCGGAGCCACGGGCGTTTTGGTGCTGCTCTGATAGGCCGTGATCGCCGCCGCATCCGTTACGCCCCACTGCTTCATCGAGTTCTCGATGCCCTTGTTGTAGAAATCCTTCGCCGTGCCGCCCATGTTCCAGCCGTTCAGCGCGCCCTCGGCCCGCAGGAAGTACGACTCGGCGGTTGCCATGACGTTCTGCGGCGTTTCCAGACCGGTCGAGGTCCAGCGCTGGCCAACGTGCGAGTTGTAATCGGCGGTGTTGACGGGGTCGGTCAACTGCGTCGAGGTCAGGCCGTTGCGTAAGCCTTCGTATGACTTGGTCTTGACAGCGGGCAGAAAGTACGTACCTATGCGCGGGTCGTCGTAACCTTTCAGCACCGACTCCATGGCGGCGCTCATTCGAAACTCGTTCCAGTCTGACATGATCGACAGACCATTGCCGTCGTCGCCTTTGGTGCTGCGTGAAACGAGCGCGTCGTCGGTGGGGCTATTCGTGAGCACCCCGCCCGCCACTGCGGCTTCAGCCTCGGCTTTGGCGCGGGCGGGGTCCGCTTTGGAGATGCGGAGCGCCAGCCGGAGCCGGAGGGTGTTGGCAAACATGATCCATTTGTTGACATCGCCTTTGTAGACCAAATCGTAGTTGCCGTAGGGCGTTTCAGAGACTTTGCCTTTCAGGACCGCCGTGGCGGCAGCCAGTCGCTTAAAGAAGTCGTCGTAGATTTTATCCTGCGCGTCGTAGGCGACCGCCGTGGCGGGCTCACCCGCTTTGAAATACGGGATAGGGCCGATGTAGTCTGTCCAGCGGTGAAACGAATACACCCACCAGATACTGGCCAGCGCGTATTCGGCCGAGCTGGGGTCGGTGCTGCTCATGATTGTTTTCAACTGCGGCACGACTTCCGTGTATTGTTGGGTCCAGGGCCCCTGAAGCCAGTCCATCCGAATCACGAACCGATCGGAGGGGAAATACGTGGCGACGCAGGCGAAATACTGGGCGTACTGATCGGAAAACAGGTTCTGCCCAACCTGGTAGGTCCATTGGCTCAGCGGCGCGGCTGACTGCGCTTTGGAGAACAGGTACGGAATCTCGGATTTACCAATGACCGTGATTTTGGTCTGGTTGGTGTTGATCTGGTCAAACTTATCCGTGCAACCTGCTGCCAGCCAGAGCGATGTGGCGAGGCAGCTTCCTGCCAGCGTTCGTAAAACGATTGTTTGATACAAGGCCATAAAAGCGAAAGAGATGTCGGATTAGAAGGAAAGTTTCAGGTTCGCGCCCAGGCTGCGGTTGGAAGGCAGGGTGCCGTATTCAACTCCCTGGAAGTTGCCGTTGCCCATGTTGACGTCGGGGTCAAACCACATGGTGCGTTTGCCAACGCCGGGAATATCCAGAAGGGATTTGCCGCGGTATAACCAGAACAGGTTGCGCGCTACGAACGACAGTTGCGCCGATTTGATGAATAAGCTTGAGGGGACCGGAATCCGGTAGCCGATTGACAACTCACGCACGCGGAAGTTGGTCGCATCGTAGGCGAAAAACTCGCCCCAGCCGTAGCGTTTCCCCGACACGGTCTGCCAGAACTTCTCGGCGTTGATGGCCGTTGCATTGGTCTTGCCAGCACCGATCAGCGTTGATCCATCGGCCCCGGATACCCCCGCCGTAATGCCCGGCAACACCCAATTGCCTGCCCGGTTGATGGCCGTAGCCTCCGGTATGCCACTGAAAGCCAGGTTCATTTCGGTACCCGACACGGCAATGCCACCTACCCGTCCGTCGATCAGCAAGCGCACAGAGAGGGGGCCGAACGTAAACGTATTGGTCAGCCCCAGGATCGCTTTCGGGTTAAAATTGCCGATGTATTCCTGGTTTTTGGTGGCAACGGGCAGTCCCGTCGACACAACCGACGCCTCGGTTACGTTGGTGGAGGTCGATTGTGAAGCGATCAGAAACTGCCCTGTCGACGGATCGCGCTGCCAACGATACGACAGCATATCGCCGTAGGAACCGCCTTCTGCCACCACCGGAGAGGCCGCCCGGCCATAGCCCCCCGCCAGGAAGGCCTGCTTGACGTCGGGCGCCAGACTCAGAATTTTGTTCCGGTTCATGCCGAAGTTGAACGCCACATCCCACCCGAACCGATCGGTCTTGATGGCCGTGCCGTTGATGACCACTTCAAGGCCCATGTTGCGGATGTCGCCCGCGTTGATGTACTGGTTGCTGAAGCCCGATGCTGGCGCCAGACCCAGCTTGAGCAATTGGTTGATGGAGTTGGTTTTATAGGCCGTAATCGTGGCGCCCAGTCGGTTGCTCAGGAAGCGCACATCGACCCCCAGTTCTATGCTCCTGGTGATTTCGGGCTTCAGATTCCCGATGGCCTGGGTACCGTCGCGGCTGATGAAGCCGTTGCCCGCCCCCTGGCTGTAGGAATAGTTGGTCTGCAGCAGATACGGGCTGGCACCGTTACCAACCTGCGCATACGAGGCGTTCAGTTTCAGAAACGACACGGGTCCGCTCATCTTCAGCAGGTCGGAGAGCACCACCGATGCCCCCACGGAAGGGTATTGGAACGAGTAGGGGGCGGGCAGTGTCGAGGTCCAGTCGTTGCGCAGGCTGGCATTCAGGAAAATGGCATCGCGCCAGGCCAATGAGGCTGATCCGAACAACGACTGGGTCTGCGAACGCGAGAAGTCATCGCCGAGCGTCTGGTTGGTGCCGAAGTTCAGGTTAAACCGGTTGGGCAGGTTCAGGCCATTGGCAATCGCGTTCGTCGACTGGTAGCGGCTGTCCTGGATGATACCACCCGCCTGATAGTCGAGGGTGAGGTCGGCCCCAAATCGGTTTTTGCCTTCGATCAGCAGATCGTACCAGGTTTGCGTAGTGACGATGTTGTTGCGGTTGAAATAGCCTCCCGGCTGGCTCGCCCACAGGATCGTGCCCTGCGAGTAGCTCTGCTCGTTCTTGTCGAAATACTTGTCGAGGTTGGCGCGGCCCTGAATGCTGAGGAAATCCAGTAGCTGGTATTTGGCCGACACAAACCCCATCACCCGATCCCGGTACTGGTTGATGGCCGTCTGGTTGACCATCCAGTAGGGGTTCTGATAAATCGAATTCAGCGTTGAAGGCCAGGCGGTCGGAACGGTCTGCCCGACGTTATTGGTCGTCGCGTAGGTCTGCGCATTTGCCAGATTCACGTTACGTGGAATCTGATACAGGTCGATCACCGGTGAGTTTTCTTCCCCCGTGCGCGGCTTGTTCAGCACTGACTGGTTGATGTACGTCACCTTGGCATCCGTCGACAGTTTTGAACTGATCTGGTTCGACAGCCGCAGGTTGATGGTATGCCGGGTCAGGTCGTTGTTGGGGACAGTCCCCTGCAAGGAGTTGTTGGTATACGACAGGTACGTCTGCGAACGCTCGGTGCCGCCCGTGATGCCAATCGAGTTGTTGAGGCTGACAGCCGTGCGGAAGAAATCGCGGATGTTGTTGGGCTGTGCCGAATACGTATCCTGCTTATCCAGGTAATTCTTGTACGATTGTCCGGTCATCGCGGCCCCCCAGCTATCGCCTTTCTCGGGGTTCAGCACGCCGCCAACGCCCTGCCCGTAGGTGTTCTGCACAGTGGGCAGCGCAAACGGCTTATCCACCGCCACGCCGGAATTGATGTCGACAGAAACCCGGCCCGCCTTACCCCGTTTGGTGGTGATCAGGATGACCCCGTTGGCGGCCTGACTGCCGTATAAGGCGGCGGCCGAGGCACCCCGCAGCACCGTTATGTTCTCGATGTCGTCGGGGTTGATGTTGGAGGCCCCATCGGCATTGGCCACGCTCCCGAAGTCGCTGGTTACCTGCCCGTAGGTGTCGTTGTTAATGGGAACACCATCCACCACCATCAGGGCATTGTTGGTGCCCTGAATAGACCGGTTGCCGCGCAGCACAATGCGGGAGCCGGTGCCAGGCCCGCCCGACCCCTGGGTAATGTAAGCACCGGCGATTTTTCCCTGTAAGGTGTTCAGCACGTTGGCATCGCGCACCTCGTTGATCTGACCCGGTCTGATCGTCTGGGTGGCGTAGCTCAAGGCTTTGGCTTCCCGCTTGATACCCAGGGCCGTCACCACAACCTCTTCCAACTGCCGGTCATCGGCTACCAGCGTGATGGTCACCTGCGTCTGCCCGGCGGAGAGGGGTACGTCTTTAGCAATGTAGCCAACGGAAGACACCGTTAACACCGCATTGTCATCAGGAAGGCTCAACCTGAATTGGCCATTGGCGTCGGTGCTGGTGCCGCGTGAGGTGCCTTTGATGAGTACGTTGGTGCCGGCAATGGCCTGCGACTGATCATTGAGTACAACGCCGGTCAGTTGCCTGTTCTGAGCCCAGGACGGGCCCGCAAAGGCAGCTACCAGTAACATACAGCAGAGTAAGCATCTTGTCATAAAAAAGTGCGAGTAAAATGGGTGAAGAGATTCAGAAAAGGGTGTGGGTTAAGCGGAAAAGTAGCGGGTTTGGGTGAGCGTTTCTATCGCTTGAAAAGGCGCGAATCAGGGACTATAATAAATCGGATTGTCAGGCATATTTTTGGGTTATAGCACCTGGCCAATTCGCCAGAAAGCAACTGAGCTGTGTACGGCACCAAGACGTTGGTTTCAGCAGGAGTGCCGTATACGGCATCATATTTTTTTGGTCGCTTGTGAACGCCTTTTTCGGCCGTTTCCTGAAACCTGTCGGAGTGCCCTTCCACCAGTTAGCCTGCGCACGTATTAGTGCTGAATGATACGCGGGTTTTTGAACTAAATCAGCGCGTTGTGTTTCGTTTAAAACCCGATGAAAGTTATTGAAAGTAAGGCGATTAGTGCGTTGTATCGTGCAGGGTCAGACGTTAAAATAGCCTTAATTATGTTGCACAATCGTTTGCATAAGTTTGTGCAAACGATTGTATAAAGCTTAAGAAAAATGACTTTTTAGCACGGCGATAGGCTGCGACGAGCTTAGCAGCTTCAGACGAGGTTGACGAAGGTCATTGGTTGGTATAATTCACTTCGTCGCACGGCCGATGAAATAAAGGGATAAGCGCAGGTAGCGGTAAAAAGAAAACGCCACTCATCGGAGCGGCGCTTTGCCTAATTGCATAAACCTAATTGCTAATCGGTATCGTTATTGCCTAGCAAATGCCAGGATTTTCAGGCGTATTTTCTACGCTTGCCCGCCTCGTTTTCTGAGTTAGCGGCATCGGTGCAGATGGCGACAAGGTGGCCGGGCTAACGGGGAGGTGTCTGGTAGGGTAGAAACCAGCCAAGATTTCGCCTAGATTTAGTGACCATGTTGAAACCATTGTTCTACTGACTGTTGGCGATGGTGCAGCTGGCTTACAGAAAGTGGTAGCGAACGAAGGCTTCCATCGCGGCATAATCGGCCAGCCCCAACTGGTTGTAAAGGGCGGCGGTATCGCGGTTGCGGTCTTCGGCCCGTTGCCAGAATTCGCGGGCGTCGTTGCCCTGAAACACAACGCCATCTTTCTGCGACTGATGCTTGAAAATGCCGTATCGCTTCTGTAACACCTGCTCCGGCGACATCGGTACGGCCATTTCAATCTCGTGAATACCCCATTCGGCCCAGGCGCCCCGGTACAGCCATACCCAGCAATCCTGCATATAGGTCTCGTGTTTCAGCTGTTGTAGCGCCGCGAAAATGCCATCCAGACATACTTTATGCGTGCCGTGTGGGTCGGCCAGATCACCCGCTGCGTAAAGCTGATGCGGCCGAATCCGGGCAATCAGGTCGGCAATGAGGCGGATGTCGTCCGCACCAATCGGGTTTTTCTCAATGCGACCTGTCTCGTAGAAAGGCAGGCTCAGAAAATGGGCGTTCTCGGTCGGGATACCCACAAACCGGCACGTATTTTTTGCCTCGCCCCGTCGGATCAACCCTTTGACTTTTCGGACGGCATCGGGGTCCTGCTCCGAGGCTTTCTTGGTTTCCAGCGCCCGCTTCGCCTCCGAAAAGAGCGTGTCAATCGCAGTGGCTTCGATGCCAAACTGCTGCTTGAAGTCGACCACAAACTCCAGAAACCGCAGGGCTTCATCGTCGGCTACGGCGATGTTGCCCGACGTCTGGTAGGCCACGTGTACCTCGTGACCCTGATCGACCAGCCGTTGGAACGTACCGCCCATCGAAATAATATCGTCGTCGGGATGAGGGCTGAAAAGCAACACCCGTTTTCGGGCCGGTTGGGAGCGCTCAGGCCGGTTCGTATCGTCGGCGTTTGGTTTGCCGCCCGGCCAGCCCGTAATGGTGTGCTGCAACCAGTTGAACACTAGTATGTTGATGTCGTAGGCTCGCCCATGCTGCGCCAGCAGATCGCTCAAGCCGTGCTCGTTGTAATCACTATTGGTCAGTTTCAGCACGGGCTTGTTGAGGCTGAGCGCCAGTTGCGTCACGGCCTTCTTGATGAGCGTGGGTGTCCAGGTAACCGCATCGAATAGCCAGGGCGTTTTCTGGATCGTCAGTTCCGAGGCGCCCGCTTCATCGACAATGATGGTCGCGTTTGGGTGCGTTTGCAGGTAAGAGGCCGGTAGCAGTTCTGAAACGGGACCTTCAACGGCGCGTTGCAGAATCGTGGCTTTGTGCTCACCCCAGGCCAGTAAAACGATACGTTTCGCCGCCAGAATGGTGCGTATCCCCATCGTAATGGCTCGTTTGGGCACCTGCGCCAGCCCCCCGAACTCAGCGGCCGCATCGGCCCGCGTCAAGAAATCGAGTGTAATCAGCCGCGTGGTCGACTGCTGATGGGAGCCCGGTTCGTTGAAGCCAATGTGGCCGTTTCGGCCAATGCCCAGTAACTGAAAATCCAGCCCGCCCACATCCTGAATTTTTTGTTCGTAGTCGGCACAATACGCTTTGAGGTCGTCGGCTGGCAACGTACCTGTGGGGATATGAATGTTTTCCGGACTGATGTCAACGTGGTCAAACAGATGCTCGTGCATGAAGCGGTGGTAACTTTGCAAGGCATCCGGCTGAATCGGGTAATACTCATCAAGATTAAACGTGATGACCCGCCGAAAGCTCAAGCCTTCCTCACGATGCAGACGAATTAACTCGGCATACACTTTTTTGGGCGATGAACCGGTGGCCAGCCCCAGCACAGTCCAGTCGCCGGTTCGCTGGTGGCTAACGATCAGGTCGGCGATCTCCTGCGCAACAGCTTTCGACGCCAGATCGGCAGTCGGGTAGAGTTGCAGCGGCACCCGTTCGAAAGAGAGGGTAACTGGCGCGGTAGCCGTGGCTAAAGAGGGTTGCGAATAAGTCATGAGGAGCTTTAAAGAGCGACGTGATACTGGTTGGCGAGATACTCCTGCACCACTTTCAGGTCCGTTTTACTGGTCAGGTCAGGTACGTGTTCGGCGAGCGGGATCGTGTAAAACCCCTGTCCGTATTGCTGCCCATACAGGCTGACGGCGGTGGGCAATTCTTTCTCGTTACGAACCGGGTGAAAGGGCGTTGCTTCCAGAATGGGCAGCATAGTAGCGGCTTCCATCACGAACAGATTCATGCTGACGCCCAGTCGGCCCTGCGACGCCAGTACCGCTTCGGCTTCGTCGTCGGTTGGCTTCTCGATGATCTCTTCCAGAAAACCATCAGGGTCGGTCTTAATGAGCGCAAACGCTTTGATTCGGTCGATGGGAAATGCCAGCGCATCCCGATCGTAACTGATCAGTGCGTTCGGGTGGGACGATTCCCAAAGCGTTTTCAAGGCCGTGACGGAGTATAAGTTATCGCTGTTGCAGACCACCAACCGCCCCGTCTGCCAGTCTGGATGTTGCTTGAGGGCCTGGTATACGGCATCGGCCGTACCAGCCGGTTTCTGCCGGTCGGGCGGGATCAGCTGCCGGGCAAACCGAAACGTCATGTTCCAGAGCTGATCGGTTTCGGCCAACCGCTCGTAGTAGTCCTGCGTGACCGTGTCGGTTGGATGCAGTAGCAGGAGAACGTCTGTAAAACCCGCCAGATGTGCGTTGAAGAGCAGGTAGTCGATGAGCGATTTACCCTGTTCCCCGACGCCGATCATTCCCTTGGTGAGCGAATCGGCCTGTTCAAGCAGGGTGGCGTCTACCCCGACCGGGGCGTCTGAACGTTGTTTCATGCGCGACGAGGCACCCCCCGCCAGAATCAGTAATCGTTTTTTCTCTGCCATCTTGGGTAAACGGAGCAATAAGGATTGGTTGAGTAAGTACGTAGCTGGCCTCAGGAAACTGACAGGGACGACTGCGGGCTTGGCGTGGGAAGCGCTTCCAGGCGGGTACCTTCGGCCAGTTGCACGATGAACGCCTCGCCCCCAGCCCGCTCAATGGCTTCGGCAACCTGCTCCGGGGCGTCAGGGGCATAGGCAAACATGCAGCCTCCACCCCCGGAACCGTTGATTTTACCCCCCAGCGCACCAGCCTCGAGCGCCGCCTCGACCATCCGGTCGATTTTAGGGGTCGATATGCGCTGGGCATCGCGCAGATTCTGGTGGTGGGCCGTCAGGAGTTTGCCAAACTGCTGATGGTCGAGTGAATCGGCTTCCAGAAGCACCAGCGCCTGCCGAAGAATATCCCGGTTATCGAGGGTACCCGCCAAGAGGCGCTGCTCATCGGCCGACAGCAGGTGGCGATAGCGCGCTACATCCTGCTGCCCGGCGTGCTGAAGTGAAAAGTCGGGGTTGAGCGCCTGGATGCGGGCCACAAGCTGGCGCATCCCGCCTTTGACCCGGCCCAGGATACCGATGGTATCTTTCGGCTGATGCGAATTGCCCAGCACGAACGTACCCAGCTTGGGATGCAGGGGGCGCAGTTCGGGCGTGGGCGACGTAGCCAGGTAGATAACCTGCCCAACGGCCGTGGCGTAGTGGTCCATCATGCCGCCCGGCTCCCCAAATTCCAGTACTTCGGCGCGGTAGGCCAATTCGGCCAGCCGCTGGGGAGAAAGCGTCTGCGGCTTAGCCGCTAGCTGGGTCAGAACATGCAGCCACGTAACCAGCAGGGCCGACGAACTGGACGTACCGGCGTTGATGGGAATGTTGCCACGTACCTGCCCCTCGATGCCGCCCGAAAACCGAAAGCCCTCCTGCCAAAGCACGTTAAGGGCACTACGGAAATAATCGCGCTGGCGCTGATAGGCTAACGGCGCTGTCGTAAGCGCGAAACATACTTCGGTGCCCAGGTCGGGCAAGTGCAACTGGACGTAGGGGGCCGAGGTCGCCCGGGCCGTCAGTTGGATCCGGCAGGAAATGGCGGCGGCAATGATGGGCATACCCAGGTAATCCTGGTGTTCACCAAACAGGCAAATGCGGCCAGGCGTTGAAGCAGTTACGGAGATCACACCAGCGTTGATTAGAACAGATTTTACGGTTTCAGCTCAAATGGCTGCTTGACAGGTCTCTACATGCCGCATCGGCGGCTGTGTAGGAACCTGAGTGAGGGCAAACTACGCGACAATGCATGGCCTTCGGAAGCACCAACAGGCGGCTCGAACCGAAAACCGAGGCGTTTTCTGCTGACAAACGTTTGCGCATCCCTACGCTAACGTTTGCACAAAAGGCCACTTTTTTGCGCCGCTGCCACTGGCTGAAGGCAGCCCTGCCGAATCGTTGCCAAAAGAACCCGCCTGGCCAGCCAGGATTGAGGCGTGCGCGCGGGGAGGTCGCCGAACAGACCAGGCGGGTGGGGCCTTCGAGGGCGTGGGTTGGTACCGTCGGCACTGAAAGACGTTCGTAAACCCCGACAGGCGGCCCCCGGAGCAGGAGAGCGAGTGGCCCTTGTAGGTTCGGCTAAATGCGGGCGTTCTGCGTTCCGTTCGCCGCCCTTAAACTTGTCCAGCGTCTCATTTACCGCTTTCGGCCTAGTTTGCGTTATCTTTGGGCAACGGTCATTGGCACTGATCCATGGCCAGTCAGAGTCCACTAACATCGCATGAGTGAATATAGAGATCGGCTGCGCGCCGTCCGGCATGCCTTTGGCGCGTTTCGGCAACGGGTTCGCAGTCGCCGCCAGCAGTTGGGCGGCCGGGTCACGCGTCTTGTTGGCGAAGAGCGTGTCGACAACTGGAAAGATAAACTTATGGCCCGTCGCAATCAGTTTCGGGCTTTCGTTCACCAATACATTGATCCTGAAAGCTGGTACTACCCGTATGCGCGGGGGCTGGCTAAATACAGCCTGATTCTTTTGGGCGTGCTGGTCGGGTACGTCTTTGTGCTGCAAACCAATTTTCTGTGGCTCACTGGCTCTCTACCCGACCCGGAAGATCTGCGGAATCCCAAGCTGAATCAGGCCTCCGAGATTTACTCGCTGGATGGGCAGATGATTGCCAAATTCTACGCCGAAAACCGGACCCCTATCGAGTATAAAAACATTCCCAAACACCTGATCGAGGCGTTGATTGCCACAGAAGATGCCCGGTTTTATGATCATGGTGGCATTGATCCGCGCGCCATTGGCCGCGTGGTGTTCAGTTTTGGCCGGGAAGGTGGTGGCTCCACGATTACGCAGCAATTAGCCAAAAACCTGTTCAAGACTCGCCGCCGTGATACAGACGGGCTATTGAACCGCATTCCTGGCGTGCGCAAAGTGATTTATAAATCGAAGGAGTGGCTGATGGCGATCAAGCTGGAAAGCAACTTCTCGAAGGAAGAAATCCTGAAATACTATTTCAATACGGTTGATTTTGGGTCAAACTCGTTTGGGCTAAAAACGGCCGCCAAAACATTCTTCAACAAGGCACCCGACAGCCTGAGTGTGCAGGAGGGGGCCGTGCTGGTGGGTTTGCAAAAGGCCACCACGTATTACAACCCGCTTAAGAATCCGAAAAACTCGCTGACGCGGCGCAACGTGGTGATCCGGCAGATGGCGAAGTATGGCTATCTCACCAAAGTGCAGGCCGATTCGATCAGTGAACTGCCCCTGAAGACCGATTACACGCCCGAAAACCCCTATGCCGGGCCGGCCAGCTACCTGAAGAATGCCGTCGTGGAGTTTGTGACGGAATGGGGCAACCGCAACGGCTATAACCTCTACACCGACGGCCTGAAAATTCACACGACCATCGACTCCAAAATGCAGCAGTATGCCGAAGAGGCCGTTAAGGAGAAGATGAAGAAGCTGCAAAAAACCTTTGATAACCACTGGCGGGGTCGCAGCCCCTGGACCGACGAAGATGGCAACGAACTGCCCGGCTTCATTGACTCCGTAGCCCGCCGTACGCCGCGTTACAAAGGGCTGGTGAAGCGGTTCCAGATCTACCCGGATTCGATCGACTATTATATGAAGGTCAAAAAGCAGAAGATGCGGGTGTTCGACTGGAGTAATAAAGGGTCGCACGAGGCGGAAATGACGCCTTATGATTCGATTGCCTACTACAAGCACTTTTTACAGGCGGGCATGGTCGCCATGGACCCTCACACGGGCCATATTCGGGCTTGGGTGGGCGGCCTGGATTACGACTATTTCAAATACGACCACGTGAAGCAGGGAAAACGGCAGCCGGGGTCCACGTTCAAGCCATTCGTGTATGCCACGGCCATCGACGATACGGCTTTCAACATGACGCCCTGCGACCGCATCCGCGATAAGCCGTTCCGCAAACCGTACCGCGAAAACGGTGAAGAGAAGGTGTGGGAGCCCAAAAACTCGACGGGTGGGTTCTCTTATTCGAACATGACGCTGCGCCGCGCCCTGGCCCGGTCGGTCAACTCCATTACGGCCCAGCTGACCGATATGGTTGGTCCGGAGCGCGTGGCCGAATATGCCCACAAGCTGGGTATCACCAGCAAACTCGCTGCTGTGCCCTCGATTGGATTGGGCTCAAACGATGTGTCGCTCTATGAGCTGGTGTCGGCCTATTGCTCATTTGTCAACGAAGGGCAGTACACCAAACCCATGCTGGTGCAGCGCATCGAAGATCGCAACGGCACCGAGATTGAGTCGTTTAAGGCCGAGCGTCGGCCCGCCATTTCGCCCGAGTCGGCCTACCTGATGCTCTATATGTTGCAGGGTGGGTTGCAGGAGCCGGGTGGCACGTCGCAGAACCTGTGGTCATTCGATCTGTTCAAGCACAACCATCAGATGGGTGGCAAAACCGGTACCACCTCCAACAACTCGGATGGCTGGTTTGTCGGCGTGTCGGATAAGCTGGTAGTGGGCGCCTGGGTCGGTGGCGACGACCGGAGTATTCACTTCCGATCGACCGATCTGGGCGAGGGCGCCAAAACCGCCCTGCCGCTGGTGGGTGGTTTCCTCGAAAAGGTGTATGCCGACCCCAAATTCCGGAACTTGCAGGGACCTTTTCCGAAGGCTACGGTCGATATTTCGAAAGAATACGACAACTGCGTAAATGAGTATGATGAGTCGGAGGGTTTCAGTACCGACTCGACCGGAACCGAGGGCGTGGACGGCGCTGGTGCGGGTGATTCACTGTTTGTGCCGCCACCACCGGTAACGCTGCCAGATCCACCCGATAGCACCAAAAACAACGGTCGCTAGGGCCGCGAGATAGCGTTTCAAAACGTACTTTGGCGTTTATGGTTTGTCGTCTAACGTTGGGTGGCTTCGTTGTCAGCCCACGTCAATCGACAAACAGTAAACGCCAATCTTGTTTATGGAACCCTACACCGACGATCCGAATAAGTTGAAGAACGTACCTACGGGTATGGAAACCGATCCTGAAGCCGATGAGCAGGTCATTGACCAGACCGGCGATAACGATCAGACGGGGGCGGAAGCGAACCGCCCCGACGACATCAATCCATCGGGCATTGAGAAGCCCGAGGCCGGCAACGAAACGCCGATGGACGATTTGGCCAATGCGCTGGCCTACGCCATCGACGGAAGCGGCACTGGCGTGGCCGGGGCGCCGCCCGTGGCACCGGTCGAAGGCGAAGAGCAAAAGGTCAAAACGGAGGGCATCACGGGCGCAGGCCACGATGACGAAGAAAGGAATCTGGCAGGCTAGGCCGTTGACGGTGCGAAAAACCGGGTTTGTCGCGGGCGGCCGGGTGTTGGTCGGAAAATGGGAGCGGTGGCAAATGGGCGCCCCTACTTTTGAGGCATCAACTCCACAATAAACGGCTACGACCATGAGCACTGTGACCCCCCTGCCTGCCAACCACGATCCCTACCTCTGGGAGATTGCCAACAAGCGCGTTGCGTTCAAACAGCACCTCTGGGGCTACCTACTGGTCAACGGCCTGGCCTGGTTAACGTACCTGGTGCTGTTGGTGGCTTCATCACGCCCCGGTATGCGCTTTCCGTGGCCGCTCTTTATGAATCTGGGCTGGGGCTTCGGCTTACTGTCTCACTACCTGAGCGTTTACCGAATCAACACCGCCAACGACCCGGTCGAGCGGGAGTACCGGAAGTTAGTGCGGAAATAATAGTCGCCTGCGCTGTGCATTGTTCACTGTCCTCAGCCTTCTGTTCGCTGTTGCGTTGTTCTCTATGGCGATTCACCCGGAATGCCTAGATCAGCCCAACAGCGAACGGAAGACTAAGGACAGTAAACTGGTTTACTCGCCGACGACTTCTTTGTATTGCATTCGGTAGAGGTTAGCGTAGAAGCCTTCGTGCTGAAGTAACTGCTCGTGGGTGCCCTGCTCCTTGATCTCGCCCTTGTCGACCACGATAATCTGGTTGGCTTTCTGGATGGTGCTGAGCCGGTGGGCAATCACGATGGCCGTGCGCCCCCGCATCAGTTTGCCGATCGCCTCCTGAATCAGTTCCTCCGTCTCGGTATCGACCGACGAGGTTGCTTCATCAAGCACGATGATACGCGGGTTCTGCACCATCGCCCGCACAAACGAGATCAGTTGTCGCTGCCCGACTGAGAGTGTAGCGCCGCGCTCCTGCACGTTGTACTCGTAATTGCCGGGCAACTGCATGATAAAATCGTGCACACCCACCAGTTTGGCCGCTTCAACGATCTGCTCCCGCGTGATGTTCGGATCACCCAGCGTGATGTTATTCTCGATCGAGTCGGAGAACAGGAACACATCCTGCAACACCACCCCAATCTGCCGCCGCAGGGTAGTCAGGTCGTAGTCGTGCACGTCGACGCCATCGATGGTGATGGTGCCCCGGTTGATGTCGTAAAAACGGCTCAGCAGGTTGATGATCGACGATTTGCCCGCGCCCGTAGCGCCCACAAACGCGATGGTCTCGCCCGCCTGCACGTCAAACGAAATGTCTTTCAGCACGTAGTTATCGTCATTATAGGCGAACCATACGTTTCGGAATGCCACGTCGCCCCGCAGTTTTTCGGGTGTATAGCTGCCGTTATTGACCGTGTAATCGTCGCTGTCGAGCAGGGTCAGCACCCGGTCGGCGCTGACGATCCCCATCTGTAGCGTGTTGAAGCGGTCGGCCAGCATCCGGATGGGCCGGAAAAACAGGTTGATGAACATCACGAAGGCCGTCACCGTCCCAAACGACACCTGTTCGTTTAGAATCTCGCGGGCACCATACCAGACCACCAGGCCCGTCCCCGCCGCTGACAGGATATCAGCCACCGGGAAGTAAATCGAATAATACCAGATCGAGCGGATGTTGGCCTTGCGGTGCTCATCGTTGATCGACCGGAATTTGGCGGCTTCGATCTTTTCACTGCTGAAGATCTGGACGATGTTCATGCCCGTGATGTGTTCCTGCACGAAGGCATTGAGGTTAGCCACGGCGGTACGTACCTCATTGAACGACGCCTTAATTTTCTCCTTGAAGACGTACGTGCTGAACAACATCAGCGGCACCATCGACAGGCTGATAGCCGCCAGCCGCCAGTCGGTGTAGAACATGACGGCGATGATGAGCACCAGTTGAAGAATGTCGCCCGCAATGGCGGCCATGCCTTCGCTAAACACGTCGGCCAGTGTTTCGATGTCGGAAATGGTCCGCGTCACCAGCCGCCCGATGGGGGTGTTGTCGAAAAATTTGAGCCGCAGGCCGAGAATTTTCTCGTAGAGCTGCACCCGGATGTCGCGGATGACGTGCTGCCCCAGCCAGCCCGACAGGTAGGCGTTGGCAAACTGGATAAAGGCCTGCACCACCAATACGCCCACCATCGTCGCCAGCATGAGCGTCAGGCCCTGATAATCGCCCCCGGCAATCTGGTTGTCGATGGTTTGTTTGATCAGCAGGGGCGTGATGGGGGCCAATACCGCTCCCAGCAGAATCACCCCAACCAATAAATAAAAGCGTCCCTGATAAGGACGTACAAACGCGTATAATCGGCTTAGAATCGTTACGTCAAATACCTGACCAGACGGGGATCCGCCGCTTTTCTGTTCGTCGCTCACAAAAAAACTGTTTGCAGTCTGCGGGTTACAGAGCACCAATACGTTGCCAGCACGACCCATTTGCCGCGAGCAGGACAACCGAAAGTAGTAAACTGGAAACCGTAAACGTTCTTTCTCGTAACAGCGAAGCTTTCGGGAAAGTTACCACCATACAAAAACTCACTGCTATGACCCTCGATTGGCTTTTTGCCGCCTGTATAGGCATTGGTTTGGCGGCCTGCTGCGGTTTTCGCGTGTTTGTGCCCATGCTGATCGCCGCCCTCGCTACCAAACTAGGTTACATTGATCCGCAACCCGGCTTCGAATTTCTGGGCAGCTGGAAAGCGATTATCGGTTTGTCGGTAGCAGCCGCCTTTGAACTGGGTGCTTACTACGTACCCTGGCTCGACAACGCCCTTGATACCATCGCTATGCCGGCCGCTGTTATTGCAGGTACGTTGCTATCGACCTCGTTTTTGCACATCAACGACGAAACCTACCGATGGGGCATGGGCCTGATGCTGGGGGGCGGCTCAGCGGGGCTGATTCAGGCCGGTACCAGCCTGTTGCGTCTCGGCTCGGCCATGACGACGGGCGGGGTAGCCAACCCGGTAGTGGCCACCGGCGAAAACGCGGCCTCGCTCGGGTTGTCGTTGCTAACGGTCTTTCTGCCCCTCTTTGCGTTCGTGTTGATTGTCTGTCTGCTGCTATACGTTGCCTTTCGGCTCTTGGCCCGGCGCCGGCTCCGCTTCACCAAATCTGACACGACCCAGCAGGCCGGAACACCCCTCAGCCCGTTCCCGCGTAGTAATAATGGAAAGCACTAAGGGGGAATTTGGTGTTTAAGGGTTAATCAAAGGCTAAACGACAAACGCGCATGGAAAACTACGAAGCAGGCATCGACCAGAACCAGGGTGTGGTCGGCACGATGGCCCGGAACCAACAGCATGAAGACACCGAACTCGTGGGGTCACGCGTGGGGCGGATGGATCCCAATAACGTAACCGACCAGAGCGGTGGCACGGTCAACGACGATGACGCCGTTGACGAAACCGACGAGATGGGCGAGCGCGAATACGTGAACGATGAGGATGAAGTAATCGACGATGAGGGTAGCCCGACCGGCGAGCACGATCACCATCAGGACGACAATTATTTACTCGGCGGCAGCACGGCACGCACCTCTGCGTAAGCTGTTTTATAGTACGATTCCAAGAAAATCCCGCCCACGGATTGCTCCCCGGAAAGCGGCCAAATCACACGTAAGCGGTGGTCTGGCCGCTTTTCTTTACTTCTGTATTTGTACTATTCTAATCCAAAATATCGGTACCGTAGGATAATTCTTAGGCGAAGCGCGTTCTACCCGTTGATTAATACCGTATTTTTACACAAATTCTAGTGAACCGGGCTATGGCCTCTTGTAGCCCGAGGGAGTTTTAATTAACCAACAAATACCCATACATTGATTAGAACCGTAAGTGTATCCGCTCTGATAGCACTGGCCAAACCGACCATTGCTACATCGCTTGTTGAGCCGGGAAAACCGGCAGACACCACTCGGCAGGAAACTGGCCAACCGGCCGTTTCGCAGAAATTAAATACGCCATTACTGTTAAACGCCGACTCCACCCGTCGGTTTGTGCCCATCTATTTTTGCGGCGAGGCGGTACCCATCGACCGCTCGTCGATTTCGCGCCAGTGGATGCGCACACTCATGCAGTGCCAGGCCCAACGCGAAGAACTGTATGTATTGCGGAAGCGGGCCGCCGTCTTCTTTCCGGTGATTGACCCCATTCTGCGGCGGTTTAGCATTCCCTACGATTTCCGGTACATTCCGCTGGCCGAAAGTGCGCTCGTCAACGACTGCGTGTCGCCAAAAGGGGCATCGGGCTATTGGCAGCTCATGCCGCAAACCGCCCGTGAATTGGGCCTGATCGTAAACGATGAGATCGATGAGCGCTACGACATGGAAAAAGCGACCATCGCCGTTTGCCGGTACCTGCGGGATCTTTACCGCGAACTGGGCTCCTGGACACTCGTGGCGGCCGCCTACAACGGCGGGCTGAGCCGGATACAGGAGCGCATGATCCAGCAGCGGCAGAATAACTATTTCAGCCTGAAGCTATACCGCGAAACGAGCCAATACCTGTTCCGGGTGCTGGCCTACAAAGAGCTGCTGTCAAATCCGCACTCGTACCGGTTATTGCTGTCGTCGGATGTGCTGGCGTATCTGACACGGCCGCTACCGGCGCACCTCACGCCCCTGCCCGGTCAGAAAACCAAAGGGGCTGCCGTAGCCGTTGGGGCCGATACCGACCTGCCGGATGCCAACCGCGTCGACCCCGCTTGGGGACCGCGTCAGGGCGATTCGTTCCTGGATGCGCCCTCGCTGGCCGATATACTACTCGCCGGTGCCGCCTACGCCAGTCTCGATCCCTTTGCCAATACCACCAACCCCGACCTGACCCGCGAGCAAAAAGGCATTCCGGTGCCCAAATTGCTGGGCCTGATGGTGCTGCGATTCCGTCGGCCCCGTTTCCTGCGGCAGGTGCCAGGCACAGGTCGCCGCCCCCGCCATCGGTGGGAATGGGTGTAGTTTTCAGGTCAACCTCCACGGTTTAAGGGTCAATGTTGTGCCGCCACGGCCTCGATGGGTGCGGGTAGCTCAATATTGACCTTTATATCGTAGACCTTGAACTAATTTTTTGCCCTATTTTTGGCCCCACGTTGTTGATAATTGACGCTTCCTGAATAGCTATGGCTGAATTAATCCGAATGCCCAAGATGAGCGACACCATGACTGAGGGTGTCATTGCTGAGTGGCATAAAAAAGTAGGTGATACCGTAAAATCGGGCGATGTGCTGGCCGAAGTCGAAACCGACAAAGCCACCATGGACCTCGAAGCCTACGACGAAGGCACCCTGCTTTACATTGGTATCGAAAAAGGGCAGTCGGTGCCGGTTGATGGCATCATTGCCGTGATTGGTCAGCAGGGCGAAGATTTCCAGTCGCTGCTCAATGGCAGCAGTGGTGGCAGCGTGGAAGCGCCCGCCCCGAAAGCCGAAAGCACTGCCCCGGCCGATAAACCGGCCCCCACTGCCGCCGATACCACGCAGGTAAATACCAACATGGCTGATGAAAAGGCGGTGTCGGCTGCTCCGGCTGCCGATGCCAACGTGAACGCGTCGGTGATTCGGATGCCTAAGATGAGCGATACCATGACGGAAGGTACCATCGTGGCCTGGCACAAAAAGGAAGGTGATACCGTAAAATCAGGCGATGTGCTGGCCGAAGTCGAAACCGACAAAGCCACCATGGACCTCGAAGCTTATGAAGAAGGCACCCTGCTCTACGTAGGCGTGAAAGAAGGCGAATCGGTCGCGGTCGACGCGGTTATCGCCGTCGTCGGTGAGAAAGGGGCCAACTTCAAAGTACTCATAAGCGGTGCCGAAAGCAGCGGCGCAGCTCCGGCGGCCGAATCGGCTGGAAGCGGCAACGCCACCGCCGAACAAAACCCGCAAACCAACGTACCTGCCAACGCCGACACCGACCTGTCGTATGCCGGTGGTACCGAAAACGGGCACGACGCCAACGGTCGCGTGAAGGCGTCGCCATTGGCCAAAGCTATTGCCGAGCAGAAAGGCATCGACCTGAAACAGGTGCACGGCACTGGCCCCGAAGGGCGTATCGTGAAAGCCGACGTGGAAGCGTTCAAGCCAGGTACGTCGGCTCAACCGGCTGCGGCCTCAGCGGCCCAGCCCGCCGCTCCGCAGGCTCAGCCCGCTCAGGCCCCTGCTGCGGCTACACCGGCTCCGGCTCCTCAGCCTCAGGCAACGCCCCAGGGCGAGTACGAAGATGTGCCGGTGAGCCAGATGCGGAAAACCATTGCCCGCCGCCTGAGCGAGAGCCTCTTCACGGCCCCGCACTTCTACCTGACCATGGAAATCAACATGGACAAGGCGATGGCGCTGCGCGGACAGGTAAACGCCGTGGCCCCGGCCAAAGTCTCGTTCAACGATTTCGTGATCAAAGCCGCCGCGCTGGCGCTGAAGCAACACCCCAACGTCAACTCATCGTGGCTGGGGGATAAAATCCGCAAGTACAAGTATGTTAACATCGGGGTGGCGGTTGCCGTCGACGAAGGGCTGCTCGTGCCGGTGGTGCGCAACGCCGACCAGAAAACGCTGTCGACCATTGCCGGTGAGGTGAAGGAGATGGCGGGCAAAGCCAAAGACAAAAAGCTGCAACCCAAAGACTGGGAGGGCAGCACCTTCTCGATCTCGAACCTGGGCATGTTTGGTATCGACGAGTTTACGGCCATCATCAACCCGCCCGATTCGTGCATCCTCGCGGTTGGGGCCATCAAGCAGAGTGTCGTGTTCGAAGGCGAGACGCCGAAGCCGGTCAACATCATGAAAGTGACGCTGTCGTGCGATCACCGCGTTGTCGATGGGGCTACCGGCGCGGCCTTCCTGCAAACGCTGAAAGGTTTCCTGGAAGACCCGATGAAGATGCTGGTGTAGACCAGATTAAGGGTAGCGTTTAATGTCCAACGTCCAAAGTTGTTTCACAGAGAGAACCTGTGTCCCAGCTTTGGACGTTGGACATTAAACTTTGAACACAAACGAATGACACCCATTCACGCAACGACCGTTGTTGGTATCCGACACAACGGGCAAGTCGCCCTTGGCGCCGACGGACAGGCCACCATGGGCAACACCGTGGCTAAAAGCAACGTTAAGAAAATACGCCGGTTGGCAGGCGGTAAGGTATTGGCCGGTTTTGCGGGATCGACCGCCGATGCCTTTACGCTCATCGAGCGGTTCGAGGAAAAGCTGAGCAACTACAACAACAACCTGCGCCGGGCGGCTATCGAGCTGGCCAAGGACTGGCGGACTGACCGGTTTCTGCGAAAGCTGGAAGCCATGATGATTGTCGCTTCGGCCGATGACCTGCTCATTATTTCTGGTACGGGCGATGTGCTCGAACCGGATCACGACGTGGCCGCCATCGGGTCGGGTGGCGTATATGCACAGTCGGCAGCGCTGGCGCTCAAAAAACACGCTGCGCATCTAAATGCCGTCGATATGGTGAGTGAGAGTCTGCACATTGCTGCCGACATTTGCATTTATACAAATCATAATCTGATCGTTGAGCAACTAGGTAGTTAGTAACCGGCGGAAGTTGGTAACAGTACGCCTGCTCAACAATACTCAACGCGTCTGATCATCAGCTCTCCTTAATGCGTTTCATTTCCGCACTCAGCCAGCAGCTTAAAAACCGCCGGATTGCCGTAGGCTTTGTGGTGGCGGTGCTGTTGGTCGGGTTCGGATTTGCGATGTCGGTGCATAGTTACAACCGGTCGCAGCGGGATAACCAGAACATTACCCACTCGTTTCAGGTCCTGAATCGGCTGGAGGATATTCTGTCGCTGACCAAAGACGTGGAGACCGCCGTGCGGGGGTACCTGGGGTCCAACGACCGGGTCTTTCTGGCCCCCTATTACTCGGCCTACCCCCGAATACCCGGCCAACTGGATGCCCTGCGAAAGCTCTACGGCAGTGATTCGGCAAAACTCAAAAGCGTCGACACACTGGAATACCTCGTTGGGCGCAAATTGGCCATCGCCCGGAAACAGATTTGGCTGACGGCCCAAAACGACATGACCGTCCGGCGTGAGCACCTGCTGATCGGGAAGCTGCGGATGGACAAGGTACGGGCGCACGCGGGCAAGATGATTGCCTCGGAGCAGCGGCTGATGGAGCAGCGGAGTGTGCTGGCGCGGGCGTCGTTTGGCAACACGCTGGTTATCATTTTTGCGCTGTCGATGCTGACGTTCATCGCGTTGGTTACGCTGTATCGGCTGCTCGATAACGAACTGCGGCAGCGGGCCGAAAACGAGGCGCAACTGCGCGCTTATGAACAGCAATTGCAGGAGAAAATCCAGCAGCTGGAAACCTCGAATCAGGAATTGGAACGGATGGCCTTTGTGGCCAGTCACGACATGCAGGAGCCGCTCCGGAAGATTCGGGCGTTTGGCGACCTGCTCACCCAACGGTTTAGCCCATCGCTGGAAGACGACGGACGAATGTTTCTGAGCAAGATCATCACCTCTGCCGATCGGATGTCGATGCTGATTCGCGACCTGCTGAACTTCTCCCGCTTGACGAGCCGCCGTGATCTGTTTGTGCCCGTAACCCTCAATGAATTGGTCGACAAGGTGATAGGCGACCTGGAACTACCCATCCAGGAAACAAACGCCACCGTTAGCCGGGGTGAGCTACCCATCATCGACGCGGCTACCCTGCAACTGGAACAGCTGTTTCTCAACCTCATCACCAACGCGCTGAAATACGTGCAGCCCGGTGTGGCCCCCCAGGTACGTATCGAGGCTGAGGTTACCGACAGCGCGCTTCATCCGGGCCTGGTGTTTGGCGAACGGTACGTTCGGCTCACGATTCGTGACAACGGCATCGGGTTCGACGAAAAATACCTCGACCGGATTTTCGACATCTTCCAGCGGCTGCACAACAAAACGAATTACGAAGGCACCGGCATCGGGCTGGCTATCTGCAAACGGGTCGTCACCTACCACAATGGCTACATCACGGCCCAAAGCCAGGAAGGTGTTGGTACGACGTTTATCGTCCTGCTGCCCGAAAAGCAGCCTAAAGCGGCTCCCGATCTGCCGCACGCCAAACTGCTGTTACACTAACGCTACAGCCCCGTCAGCAACACAAACAACCGCTCGATCTGGGGGGTGAGGGCGGCGTATTTGCCTTCCTGGTATTTGTTGATCATGAGCGAGAAGCTCATCAGGCTCCCGTCTTTGGCCGTGAAATAGCCCGCGTAGGCCCGGACGCCCTCGATGGTGCCGCTTTTGGCCCGCACGTTGCCGGCCGCTTTGGTGCCTTTGGCCAGCCCACGTACCGTGCCGCTCTGCCCCACCACCGGAATGCTGGCATAGAAGGCTGGGTACGTTCCCTCGCGGGTCATGGCCATCAGAAAGCTCGTCATGTTGTCGGCGGTCATCGCCCCCACCGTCGAGAGGCCGCTGCCGTCGCGCGGGCGGAAACCATCCAGATTGACACCCTTGGCCTGCCAGTAGCCCGTAACGGCCGACACCGACTCGGGCCAGGTAGTAGGCCGCTGTTTGATCTGCCGCGCCGCCGACCGCAGCAGCGCTTCGGCGTAGAGGTTAATGCTCTGGAAATTAGTCTCGCGGACCAGATCGCTGAGCGGTGGCGACGTGTACCGATACACTTCCGTGCGGCTGGCAGTTGTTGCCGATGTGCTGCCCGTTGCCGACACAAACGGCCCCGGTGTATAGGCGACGGGCGTGGAGACGGGTTGGGCCGCCGTATTGGCCGCCAGTAGTTCCGCAGGCAACGTACCCAGGCGGTAGGAGGTAGGCGTACCCGACACGCGGATGCTGTCGCGCCGGAGTTGCTCGGTCAGCGCATAAGCCACGAAGTAAGCGGGGTCGGGCATGGCGCCTTTCACGGCAAACTCAGGTACTGCCCCGGATAGGTTGGGTGGCACCGTGCCTTCGAGCGTCGCCGTATTCTGGAACGGTACGCCGTAGATATCGACCTCGTCGCCAGAGCCAGCGGGGCCCGTGGATACGCGGTTGTTCAGGCTGAGGTAGGGGAGGGCGGGGTCGGTGCGCAGGACGGGGGCCGGTGCGTCGACCGTAGTCCCCGGCTTGAATACCACCCGGTACAGGTTCTCGTTGAAGTTCAGCCCAAACAGGCCCGCTCCGTAATAATTGCCCAGATCGCCAAAGGGCCAGGTGTCGGGTATGGGCTGGCCGTCAAAAAAGCTGGCGTCGCCGATGATTGCGCCGTCGATGCGCCGGATCCCCGCCTGCCGCACCCGGTTCGACACGTCGCGCAGGAAGGCCACCCAGGCCGGGTAGCCCGTAAACCGACCGCTGGCCAGGGAGGGGTCACCGGTGCCGCGCAGGTACAGATTACCCGTCAGAACGCTGTCTTTGAGCGTGCCGTCGTATTCGAGAAAGGTGCTGTAGGTGAAGGTGCTGCCCAATGTAGCCAGGGCCGTACCCGTCGAAACGAGCTTCAGCGTGGAGGCGGTGGGGAGGCTACGGAACTCGTTTTGCCCAAAGACACACAACCCGTCGCTGATCCGCCGAACCGACAGGGCCACGGTCCCATTCTGCACCAGCGGCCCCCGTTGCAGGCTTTCGGCCCAGTCGCGCAGGCGTTGCAGCGCGGCGGAGTCGGGTGGGGGCAGGGTGTAGACCGCGCTGTTGGCCAGCTGGGGCGCCCGCCCCGCCAGCAGCGTAACGGCATCGGCGTGCAGGAAGTAACTGCTGAGCAGGCCCAGCAGCACGGGTAACAGACGGATCAGGGTAGACGAACGACGCAAAGTGAGGGGTTAGGCTGTATGGGCCTTTTTCGTAGCTTTGCAAAGCTAAGGGAATTTAGAATACCGTACCCGCGTTATCAAAAGGCCCTTTCCGGGCAAATAAGGCAAACCCGCCCCCTTATCCGACCCCATGAATAACTGCGCCGATCTGGCACATGGCAACCAATGGAACCATGCAATGCCTGAACGCGTCGGCCATGATCATATAGACGGTATAGACCACGCATGAAATTAACATTTTGGGGAGCCGCCCAGCAGGTAACGGGTAGTATGTACCTACTGGAACTGGACGAGGATTACCGGATCCTGATCGACTGTGGGTCTGATCTGGAACGGTCTACTAACGGCCAAACTCCCCCCATTGACCAACCTACTACTGGCTTCTTCCCATTCGAAGCTTCCAGTATCAATGTGGTGCTGCTCACACACGCACACATCGACCACTCTGGCAATCTGCCCAACCTCTATCGCGAGGGCTATGAAGGCCAGATTCTCTGCACCGAACCTACCTATGCGCTGACCAATATTCTGTTGCAGGATGCGGCCTCGCTCAACAGCAAACGCATCAACGAACTTAACGGTAGCAAGAAGAAGCGGGTACGCGACAAGCAATCGCAGATGCTGAAAGACCTGTTTCTGGAAAAGCAGGTGCGCGAAAGCATGGAAAGCGTCGTGCCCATTCAGTTTGGCCGCAAATTCCGCCTCACCGATTCGTGCAGCGTCACCTTCATCCCGGCCGGGCACTTGCTTGGCGCGGCCCATATTGTGGTCGACGTTTTCGAGAACGGGCAGAAGAAAAGCATCTGCTTCTCGGGCGACATTGGCCGCAAGAACTACCCGCTCCTGGTCGATCCGGCTACGGTGCCTCCTGTCGACTACCTCGTCTGCGAATCGACCTACGGCAATCGCCTGCACGTCGATCAGATGAGCCCGGAAGATGCCCTCGCCGATGTGATCAAACGGACCTGCATCGACATCCCGGGGCGGCTTATCATCCCGTCGTTCTCGGTGGGACGTACCCAGTCGCTTCTGTACACGCTCAACCGGCTCTACACCGAGCGCGGCTTTCAGCCCATCAAGGTGTTTTCGGATAGCCCCATGGGCCTGGAAAGCACCAAGGTGTATCAGAAGAACATCCGGCAGTTGAGCAAGGAGGCGCGGGAGTTTTACGAAGAAAACGAGACAATCTTCGACTTCGACAACTTCGAATTCCTGGAGTCGACCAAAGCGAGTAAGGCCGTCAGCGATTACAACGAGCCGTGCATCATTATTTCGTCGTCGGGCATGGTGCAGGGCGGGCGCGTGGAATACCACGTAGCCGCCAACATCGAAAACCCGTACTGCACAATCCTGATTATCGGATACTGCGCCGAAGGCACGCTCGGCTGGCGACTGCTCAATGGGCAGCCTACGCTGACGATCAAAGGCGAGGAGAAGCAGGTGATGGCCAACATCGAGCGCATCGACGTATTCAGTGGCCACGGCGACCGCGACGATCTGCTAAACTTCGTGCGGATGCAATCGCCCGAGCAGTTGAAGAATGTATTTTTGGTGCACGGAGAAACCAGCAGCATGGAGGCCTTCCGGGGCACGCTTGCCGAAGCTGGTTATACCCATGTTGAAATCCCCGCCAAGGGGCAGAGTTATGAACTTTAATTAGCGAAGGCTTAGAGCGTAGGGCTTGGGGGGTATCGTCCGTGGTTTATTCGTACACCCAAGCCCTACACCCCAAGCCCTACGCGCACTCTATGAGAACTTATCTCGACTTTGAGAAGCCGCTGGCTGATCTGGAAGGCCGGTTAGACGAACTGAAGCGGCTGGGTGAAACCAGCAAAGTGGATGTGACGGAAGCCATTGCGTCGCTGGAAGAAAGCATCGCCAAGCTGCGGGCCGAACTGTTTAACAACCTCACCCGCTGGCAGCGGGTGCAACTCTCGCGCCATCCCGACCGCCCCTACACGCTCGATTATATTGAGCGCATGTGCGATCAGTTTATCGAATTGCACGGCGACCGCACCGTGCGCGACGATCCGGCGATGGTGGGTGGTTTCGCCGAAATAGATGGCCAGACCATCATGATCATCGGGCAGCAGAAAGGGCGCAACACCAAGCAACGGCAGCAGCGGAATTTCGGCATGCCCAACCCCGAGGGCTACCGCAAGGCCCTGCGACTGATGAAAATGGCCGAGAAGTTCAACAAGCCCATCGTTACGCTGATCGATACGCCGGGTGCGTTTCCGGGCCTCGAAGCTGAAGAACGGGGACAGGGCGAGGCCATCGCCCGCAACCTCAAGGAAATGTTTATGCTGAAGGTGCCGGTGATCTGCATCGTCATCGGCGAAGGCGCTTCGGGCGGGGCGCTGGGCATTGCCATCGGCGACCGCGTGATGATGCTCGAAAACACCTGGTACTCGGTTATTTCCCCCGAAAACTGCTCGACGATCCTCTGGCGGAGCTGGAATTACAAAGAACAGGCGGCCGAAGCCATGAAGCTGACCGCTGCCGACATGCAATCGTTCCGCCTGGTCGACGGCATCATCGACGAACCTACGGGCGGCGCCCACGCCGACCACGCGGCGATGGCACAGATCCTTAAAGACACGATCCTCAACACCATCGCCGAACTCAACACCCTGACCGCCGACGAGCGTATCGATCAGCGCATCGAGAAATTCTGCTCGATGGGGGTGGTGATTGAGTAAACGTAGGTTGTAGGGTTTGTATTTACTGTAAACGGTTGGTTGACGCGCGATTTTGCTTCCGCGTCAGCCAACCGTTTACAGTAAATACAAACCCCCAAAACGAATCAATTTTCCCGCACCTCGCGGTTGCCCAATGCTTGGATGGGCCGATTGTTCTTCGGGTATTTCTGGGCGAATGCACCCTCCTGTCCGGCAGAAATAGCGACCGGGTTCTTGAAAATAAACCAGTCCTGCTGCTGGGTACAGCTTGCCGACATGGGCGAGTCAGCATAGGTGTAATAAGCCTTATTCTGGGGTAATAAATCGGCAGGGTTGATGCTGACGCCCGCCACCACGTTGGGTTGATCCTGCGTCGTGGGCAGGTTGGCGAGCACTTGTTGCAGAACGGCATTTTGTGGGCCATTCGTCAGAAAAACGCCTAGCACGATAATCGCGCCCGTTCGTTCATCCTGATTAACCAGATGCAACTCCATCGGAGCGGCCTTTCCGTTGAGGGTGTGCTCGCTGCCCCGGTGAACGTGAAACTGCTTCAGCAGGTACGTTACCCCATTATAGCTAATCGCGTTTTTGCCATCACCCAGCACCTCGATGGTGTGGCCGTCGTCGAGCACCTGCAAGGGCATCGACTGGTAACTAAACGTCAGCGCAGGCAGGCTCCCCTTCCGGGTTTCGGTCGTGTCGATGTCGATGGGCGACATTGCCTGTCCGGCGCAGGCCGGAGCCCCTTCCGATCGCCAGTTGGTTTGTTCGTAATTCCAGTCGGTAGGGGCGGGTGTTGCGTCGTCGGGTGCCGTTTTAGAGCAGCCCATAGCCGCGAGCAAAAGCAGCCCGACGGTGGCGGGGAAAATCCGGTTCATAACAGTTGAGTTCGTTGATCGCTATACTAGCTACGTCGAAATCAACCCTATTATTTCAATGGATTTAGTAACCGTTCCGTAAACAGGCCAAACCCGCCAGCCTAGCTCGTTAGTGCCAGCTTGATATGGGCGAGGTGATGTTGACCGTGCCACGCAACCATATCCAGCGCTGAAGCGAGCGAGACATTGAGCTGACGGAACGGGTGATAATAAGCCCGTTGCCGCTCGGTTTCGGGCAGGCGTTCAAACAGGTAGGCCAGGCGCGCATGCAGGCCTTCCAGGAGCGCCAGTGAGTAAGCGACCGGCGCGTCGTGACCGTCGGGCTGTTGGGCCCAATCGCCGACCGAACTCAGTATGCCAGGCACTACCTCGGGTTGTGTTAGCGCGTGTTTGATGCGGAAATAATGCCACTGATGCGTATCAGCGACATGGTGCACCACCTGCCGGATGGTCCAGCTTCCCGGCCGGTAGGTACGTTGCAGCGCCTCATCGGTCAGGGTTTCGGTCAGTTGGCGATACTGCCGCGGTAACTCGCGTAGCAGGGCGATGCGCTCGGTGATTTCAGCCGCGGAAAAGTCGGTTTGCCCGCTCCAGGGGCCAATGGGAAATTGACGGGGATCTGTCATGGGGAATGCGTAGAGCGGCAAGAATGCGTCGCCAACGCGGCGGCAATATACGGTCAGGCGTTTCCGCTGCCTACCCATTTTAAGCCGACAATGGCAACGGCCAACAGCCCGATGAAAAATAACTCGCCCGCCGACCACGGCGCCTTGTAGACAACTACGTCGGCTAGTTTGATAAAGATCAGCGTCAGGGCCGTCCAGATGCCAAAGGCTGTGGTGATGGGTACGTACCGGAAGGCCTGATTCAGAAAAAAGACGTTGACCAGCCCCGACACCACGTTGAGCAGCACCGGACCGACCACGGGCAGCGAGAACTGAAACGACGCCAGCGCTTTGAAATCAGCGAATTTGAGCGAAAATGTCCACACCGTCTGGCAGAGAGCCGCCAGCGCCAAAAACAACCAGGCCATGCGGGCAAATTAAGGGTGTAAAGGCAAGCCGACGCGGGAAGTTGTATTATCAAATCGTTTTACTTTTGCTTCATGTCGACCAATACCATCGCTACCCTGAACGCCGACTGGCAACAACAGTATCCAACGTACCTGAACGCGTTCCAGACAGGGCAACTGTCGTACGTGCCCAATCTGTTGCCGCAGATCGCTGTGCAGTTTTCGGTGTATCAGACGCTCGACATCCTGCAAAAACGGCTGGGAACCGATCTGCTGCGTCGTGCCCTCGACCCGCAGCAAACCATCGCCTCGCCCCGGCTGGGGCAGCCCAGTGGGCGGTGGCTGCGGCAGAGCAACATGGTCGGTGTCAACGTCAGAACCATCGGCTCGTTCTGGAACGTGGTCAACTACACCCTGACGCTGCCCGCTTGCCACGACAGTATCCACCTGCTGCCCATCTGGGAGCCCGGCGTGGTCGGTAGCCTCTACGGCATGGTGAGCTGGCAGATCAACCCGGAGTTTTACAGCGTCGACCTGGCCCGGTTTATCCCTACGCTCGACACCGTCGATAAGCAGCTCAAGGTGGTTACCAACCTGCTGCACGCGCTGGGCCGCACGGTGGGTATGGACGTGATTCCGCATACCGATCGGTTCTCCGAAATGGCCCTCATCCACCCCGCGCTGTTTGAGTGGGTCCACCGCGACGGGCACCGGCTCGTTGATCATAGCGAAAACGTATACCGCCACGTTGAAGAGGTGATCTGGCAGTTTTTACACCAGCACGGCACGGCCGATGGCAGCCCCATCACGTACTCGAAAAGCGTCTTTTTCTCCACGCAGATTCCGCTGTTGAGCGACGAGCAACGACACCTGATTCTGTTTGGTAGGCCGGGCGATTACAGCGGGCGGCTTCAGCGACGGCTCGACCTGATCAAACACCTGACCAACCAGGGTTTCGAAACCCTGCCCATGACCATGGCCCCGCCCTACCGGGGGCTGCATATTGTACCCGATGATTTCATCACCGACGAGTTTGGGCAGGTGTGGTATCAATACAGTTTCGATCAGCCGCAGCCGTTTTCGCGGGTGTTTGGGCCATTGGCGCGCTACAAATTCTACCACAGCCTGAACGACAACCGCGACTGGCAGCTTGATTTTGGTCGCCCCAACCGCGCCGCCTGGGAGTACATTTGCCGGAAAGTGCACGCCTGCCAGCAGCAGTTCAATTTCGATTTCATGCGGGGCGATATGGCCCACGTGCAGCTACGGCCCGATGGCGTGCCCCCCACACCCGACACCTTCTACGACCCGCTGCGGACGATCAAACACTACGTGCAGCAGCAGGGGACCCCGCACTTCGGCTTCTTTGCCGAGACCTTTCTGGCCCCGCCCGATACCATGGCCTATGGCGATGAAGTGGCGCACCTGGAAGCCATCGACGCCGACAGCACGCTGGGCGATCTACAATCGATGGTGGTGGGGTCGGCGGTGTTCAACGAGCAGTTGGCAACGTACCTGACCCTGGCCGAGACGAAGTCCTTTTCGCCCAACTTCACGGTCATGACCGCCGACAAGGACGACCCCCGTTTCGATGAATTTTACCGCACGGGCAACACCTTTCGGTACTTTGTGAGCCTGTTTCTACCTCAGTTACCCAGCTACGTTGGGCTGGGTTTTGAGGTACGAAACAGGCACCTCGAGCGCGGTGCCAACGAAGAATACACCAAGCTCTACGTGTTCCGTATCAGCGACGAAAGCCAGACCGACAAAGTCACGCATGGGCCGTTCATGTGGGGGCAGGATGCCGGGCAGTTCACGGCTGTTCAATTAATCCGCTCGTTTGCCGAGGCCCACTGGTCCGATTTCGCCAATCAGCCGGTTGTGTGGCGGCAAAAGCCGGCAATTCATGAGGGCGTGGGCCTATCGCTGGCCTGGCAACTGGGTACGTTCCTGTTCACCGCAACCGTTGGCGACGTACCTGCGTACCTAGATGACGCCACAGCCACGGGTGAACTGCTGCTCGATGTGGATGAATGCCGGGTTTATCGGGTAAACGTATAGCTGTAAACATGGGTAGAGGCCGCAAATCGGCCACGTGTTAGCTTATTTCCAAAGCCCGGAACAGTGGCTGAAGCTTATTTGTTAATTTTGTAAGATAAGTTCTTAAACAACGAGGAGGGCGTTTTGCGTTGCAGCCGCTCTCATTGGCAATCGCCGACTTAACATGAGCAAAGAAGTTGAACTCTTAGAGAGCATCACCAACGCCGAGTACAAGTACGGGTTTGAGACCCTAATTGAAGCGGATGAAGCTCCCAAAGGGCTGAACGAAGATATTGTACGCTTCATCTCCGCGAAGAAAAACGAACCCGAATGGCTGCTCGAGTGGCGCCTGAACGCGTTTCGCTTGTGGCAGACGATGGAGGAACCGCATTGGCCGAACGTCAAATACCCGAGAATCGATTACCAGGACATCAAGTACTACTCGGCACCGAAGCAGCAGAAGACGGTTGGTTCGCTCGACGAAATCGACCCCGAACTGCGCCGGACGTTTGAGCGGCTGGGTATTTCGCTGTCGGAACAGAAGCGCCTTTCCGGGGTGATCGACGAACCCGTCGATGCGAATGGTAACCCTATCGAGCGCCCGCAGGTGGCCGTCGACGCCGTGATGGACTCGGTATCGGTCGCTACGACGTTCAAAAAGGAACTGGCCGCCAAAGGCATTATTTTCTCGTCGATTTCGGAAGCCGTTCACGAGCATCCCGAACTGGTGAAGAAATACCTCGGCTCGGTGATTCCGGCGAAAGACAACTACTTCGCCGCGCTCAACGCCGCCGTTTTCTCGGATGGTTCGTTCTGCTACATCCCCAAAGGAGTACGTTGCCCGATGGAACTGTCGACCTACTTCCGCATCAACGCGGCGGGCACGGGGCAGTTTGAACGGACGCTGATCGTGGCCGACGAAGGCAGCTACGTAAGTTACCTCGAAGGGTGTACGGCCCCCATGCGCGACGAAAATCAGCTTCACGCCGCCTGCGTTGAACTGATCGCGCAGGACAATGCCGAAATCAAGTACTCGACGGTGCAGAACTGGTACCCCGGCGACAAAGAAGGCCGTGGCGGTATCTACAACTTCGTGACCAAGCGCGGTATTTGTGGCACCAACGCCAAAATATCGTGGACGCAGGTTGAAACCGGCTCGTCGATCACCTGGAAGTACCCTTCGGTGATTCTAAAAGGCGACAATTCGATCGGTGAGTTCTATTCGGTGGCTGTTACCAACAACATGCAGCAGGCTGATACGGGTACCAAAATGATCCACATCGGCAAGAACACCAAGAGCCGGATCGTGTCGAAAGGGATTTCGGCGGGTAAAAGCCAAAACTCGTACCGGGGTTTGGTGGAAGTGATGAAACGCGCCGAAGGAGCCCGCAACTTCTCCCAGTGCGACTCGCTGTTGCTGGGCGATAAGTGCGGTGCGCATACGTTCCCGTACATCGAGGTGAAAAACCCCACCGCCACCGTCGAGCACGAAGCCACAACCTCGAAGATTGGTGAAGATCAATTATTCTACTGCAATCAGCGTGGTATCCCCACTGAGCAGGCGGTTGCGTTGATCATCAACGGCTACGCTAAAGAAGTGCTCAACCAGCTCCCGATGGAGTTTGCCGTTGAAGCCCAGAAGCTGCTCGAAATCAGCCTCGAAGGATCAGTTGGATAGATCGGGCATACATTTGGTTATATTGAAGCCCCTGCAAATTTGCAGGGGCTTTTTATTTAACACTTCTGCATGCAGATGATACTAGGCCTTGACGATTGGGAAATTCCAGCTGATACGGAACCGGATCAAGTAGCGGTTGAAATCAGCGTTAGTATCGATAACGACACGGTTGCATTAAGGAAGATAAGGGATCCTGAACAGCGTAGAGAAGAGGCCGAATACCAGCGCAACCTTGTGGCCAGGCAATTAATTACTGACTGTCGAATTGAAGTGTACGTTATACAGCGTAAGGGATATCAGGTTGACATGACGACGACGCTAGCGCAACTCGATCGCATTGCTGCCTATCCCGGCGTGAACCATGTAATCGTACGTCGAACGTCTCCAGGGCGAAGGCGAAAAATTCGTAAGCCCGTGACTTATTGGTGCCTGAAACTACAGTTCATCATCCAGATTGAAGGGCGGAAACAAGGCTTGACAAGCGTTGATGAGCAACTCGTACTGGTGAAAGCGAAGACTAGAGAAATTGCGGAGGAACGGTAAGAGCTTACGCAGCTGACTATGAAACACCTTACATGAACAGTGACGGTCATTGGGTACGTTGGAAGTTTCACGGTATTCAGGATGTTTACGAACCCAGCGTACAAAAACCGTTATTTGTCGATGGCCCCGTGGAGCTTTTTTCGTCATTTCAACGCCGTCGAATGAAGCCTAGTGATTACTGGGATGGACAGTGGTGAGCACTCAAAGTTGATGTGTTCCTTAAATTTGTTGTAGTTTCCAGTTGTACTGAATCTCGCGCGCTCACTTTCTTTTGCGGCTGATGTTGCCTTTAGTTATCACGACGATAATGCTGGTGTACTCGATTCCGCATTTGCGAAAACAGGAGTACTATATCCGAATACCCACCGGCGACTACGGCATCTAGAAATTGGCACTGTACCAGTATTGATGAACCTAAAACCGTTCAGGCGCGCTAGATTAGTACCATCTCGTTATGCTATTCAGCTTTACGGCAACACCCGACTTTGATTTCATGACGTACTTTGCCCGGCACATCCAGGCAACGGTACAGCATGGGCTGCTCGTGATACCTGATTCGCTAGGGCAGGGATACATCCGTAAAGTAACCTTCGGGCAGGATTTCAAGATTACGATACACCGTTACGTGCTCAAGGAGGATTTCGTCCTCAAACGCACTGCCTCCGGGCAGGGAAACGACCTGATCACCCTCTTTTTTTACAGCAACGAGCAAGCCCTCGAGATCGCCTATAATGATGATCCGCAGGTGCTGTTCTCGCAGCGTGATGAGTCGGCCATTCAGGTGACGTCCAACGACCTCAGCTCGACCATTCGTTTCCCCGCCCATCAACAGATTCACTATGTGGTGGTGGCCATAACGCCCGCCCGGTTAACCGAACTGCTGGCTGTCAGCGAGCCTAACTCGGTCCTGCAAACCATTACCGGTAGTGGCAATTCCTTTCTGTTCTTCGAGCGTATGGAAGCGCAGACCAAGTTACTGCTGAAGAACCTGGCCGCCGTCGACATGACGGATCGCCTGAGTCAGTTCTACATGCAGATCAAGGTACAGGAATTGCTCTACCTGGTTTTTCACAAATTGTCGTTGCGGGAAAACACGGCCCACCAAACCATCAACAGCGCCGATGTGGAGCGCCTTTTGCACATACGCAATGAGGTCATCCGCGACCTGAGCGTCCCGCCTGTCATCCGCGACCTGGCGCAGGTAGCTGCTATGAGTGAGACCAAGCTCAAGCAGCTTTTCAAGCAAACGTTTGGCGCCACGATCTACAATTATTACCAGCAGGCCCGGATGGAAGAAGCCGCCTTTCTGCTGAAACAAGGCAAACATGCTGTCGGTGAGGTAGGCTACGAGCTGGGCTTTTCCAACCTGAGCCATTTCAGCCGGGTGTTCGAGAAGCATTACGGGCTCAACCCCAAGCGGTACTCGTATTCGTAGCGGGCTGCTTACCCCAGGTAGTCGGGCGGGAAGACCTGTTGCCCGTGTTTTTCGGCAATTCCCTGGAGTCGTTTTATGGTAGGCGCATCCAGCACGGGCGGGGGCAAAAACTGCCCGTGCGCAACGGGTTGGCCAATTTCCTCGAACAACATTTCCAGGCCGGCCGGTACCACCGTGCACAACAGATGCGCCGTTTGGTTGGTCTTGTTCTTGAAGCCGTGCACCACGCCCCCTTTGGGGATGGTGATAAATGACCCTTTGGTCGCTACGTAGTTGCCAAGCTCGGATTTGACGTCAATTTCGCCGTCGATCACGTAAAACGATTCGTCAAAATCCGCATGAGCATGTGGTCCGGGGCCGCCGCCGGGTGGAACGAGCATGTCAATGGTGGCGAACGCGCCCGCGGTATCGTTACCGCTAACCAGAATTCGGTACGTGCTACCGCCTACCGAAACACTCTCGCCTGCGCCGGGGCCTATCGTGATAGGCTGCTTTTTTTGAGTTTCCATTGTGATTTGAGTTAATCAGGCCACAAAGTTCAGGCAGGCTTCTAGCGAAAAATATTCCGATAAGACCGGAAATCAGTCGTATCGGACAAGCCGGTTCTGGTAGCTTATAAGGACTAACCGCGTTCATATATCCGGTGAGTATCTGGATTCGCCTGGCCAGTCGGATACGACTATTTTTCTGACTTTTTGCGCTATTTCTGCCTTACAAAAGCGTTCACCTTTGCTGCGTAATCAATAAAACACACGGCAATGAGACAAGTAATGTATAGCCAATTTGGCGATGAAAGCGTGCTCCAACTGACCGAGCAGGCAGTACCCAGTATCGAGAAAGATCAACTGCTGATCCGGGTAAAAGCAGTTTCCATCAACCCACTGGATTGGAAAGTATATGGCGGCGAAATGACATTGATGTCGGGGTCCAAATTTCCGAAATCGGTAGGCATCGATTTCGCGGGTCTGGTCGAACAAACTGGCAGCGCGATCACGCAGTATACGGTTGGTGACCCGGTCATGGGCTTACTAGACGCCTTCAAAGGCGGGGCCCTGGCCGATTATATTGTTGTAAAAGCGACCGATGTGGCACCGAAACCGGCAAATACCTCCTTTGAGCAGGCCGCCGCCCTGCCTGTAACCGGGCTATCGGCCATCCAGATCATTGATCAACTGGCTGCCGTCAAGGCTAATCAGGAGGTGTTGATCAACGGCGCTACCGGCGGGGTTGGCGTATTTGCCGTGCAGATCGCCAAAAAACGCGGCGCCAGGGTCACGGCGGTTGTCAGCACGAAAGGCGTTGCGGCGGTAACGGCATGGGGGGCGGACACCGTAATCGACTATACGAAGCAGCGCCTCGACCAGCTAAATCAGCGGTTCGACGTGGTTATCGACCTGTCTACGAAGCTTCCCTTCGCGGAGGCCAAGCGCCTGATGAAACCCCGGGCCGTTTTTGTCAGCACGCTTCCTTCGCCAGTGTCGTTGCTGTCTTCGTTTGTCAACAACCTGTTTTCCGGGAAAAAACACAAGATTCTGATCTTGAAACCCACCGCTACCGGTTTTTCTACGCTCACGAAGCTGGCTGAAGACGGCCTACAGATTGTGCTGGACAAGACCTACGCACTCGCCAACGTTCAGGAAGCCTACAGGGAAGCTCGTCGGGGTAAAGGGATTGGGAAATCGGTGATTGTTATGGACTAAAGCCAGCCTCGCGGCTGGAAACCGCCTGTAATTTACCATCAATTGACTGCGTCGCGCTTTGTGTAAATCCGCGTGAAGGCTTCGGTCGGGATTTTGTCGAACTCGCCGGCTACCAGGTGCGGGTTCAGTTCGTAGGTGACCACGTCGGGCCGGTCGTCAGGCGATTCGCCGAAGAGGTCGCGTTCCATCGGGGCCGAATACTGCTTTTTTACCCAGATAAGGCGTTGATCGGGCGTTTTGCCCCAGGCCCGGTTGTCGCCCAGTACCAGTTGAATACGCCGCCAGTCGTCGTAGAAGTATTCCTGCAACAGCGGAATCAGTTTGTCGCGGAACGTGAGGCAGAGGTCGTCGTGGGTCTGAACGCCCAGCAGGTAAGCGTGGCCGATGAGGTGGTCGCGGTCAAAGAGGTATTCAATACGCTCGTTCATCGTGCGCAGCAACGTACCCAGCTCGACGCCTGCCTCCAACGTACCTGGATTTGCCGACGTACCGGGCTGCGTGCCGCCCAACCCGTCATACTGTGGCCCCATCTCCCGGAAATTGAACCGGCGGCGGAGGGCAATATCGAGCAGGGCGATGCTGCGGTCGGCGGTGTTCATGGTGCCGATGATGTGCAGGTTGAGTGGAATACCAAAGCGTTCCTGCGAATAAGGGAGCGTCAGCCACAGCTCGTCGGGGGCGCCGAGGCGTTTGGCGTCTTCCAGCAGGGCAATCAGGTCGCCCAGCACCTTGGCGATATTGGCCCGGTTAATTTCGTCGATCAGCAGCACCTGCGTAGGGGCGTTGGCCAGTCGGCGTTGCCGCTGTTCGGGCTGATCGTTGAGGCAATCGGCCAGCGTGGCATAGCCCGCCAGTTGGACGGCCGACACGCAGGCTTTGTAGAAAATGCCTTTTCTGACTTTGTACGTTACCTGGTTACCCACGGCTTCGGGCCGGATTCCCTCCACAAATTCTTCGTAGCCATACGACGGGTGAAACGTCACCACGTCGGTGGGGTAGGGCTGAGCCAGTTGCCGAGCCAGGTACGTCTTGCCCGTGCCCGGCGGGCCGTACAGAATGAGGTTTTTGGGAAACGTGGGCTTGTTGGCGACGTACCCGGCTTCGGCCTCGGCCACTTCGGCGGGCGCGGTAGCCGTGCGGATGGCGTCGTAGGAAAGGTCCGGATTGTCGGCCAGCCGCAGTAGATCGCTCAGGAAGCCTTCATTTTCGGCCGCCTCATAAATGTCGGTATTGTGCCGGGCGACGTGCGGGCCGCGTTTGGGGGTTTCGAGCAGTTCGAGCAGGCAGTCTTCCCAGCAGCGGCGCAGCGTCTGATGGTGGAGCAAATGCGCACTCGACTGCCCCACAATCACCGAGACATAATCGGCTTTTTCGGTAATGGGCGCCACGTCGATCTCGGTCAGTTTTTTGAGCTTGTCCTGATCGGACCGTTTGATGGTGAGCCAGTATTCGGCCTCGCCGGTGCGGGGTTTGTGCAGCCGCAACGCCAGAAAGAAATTGACATCGGCCGAAATGGATTTCCGGTCTTTCCGCACCGAAAACGCCAGCCGGGGGTCGCCGTTGGGCAGGTTGACAATGTCGATGAGTTCTTTCAACAACGCGAAAAAACGCCGGACGGCCTCGGGTTGGCCAATGTCGCGGATGCGGTCGATCAGGGTTTGGGAAGGGCGTTCAGCAATCATTGTAGTGACTTAAAGATACAAAATTTTGGCAAAGCCTGCCTGAAAACCCTACCTATGTCTAGCTAAGCCGATAAAGTGCAGAACTAAACTCATCAGCTTTTGCCATGCGCAGCACGTCAGTGACAGGTACACTGCTCTTAATCGTCGGATTACTAGGTAGCCTCTTGCCGGGAGAGGTCCTGGCTCAAAAGGGAGTCAAAATTAGTCTACCCCCGGCGAAGGTCGCCGATAACGATCCCCAGCGGCTCTTTTATATCGATTCGGTTTACACTACGTTTCCGGATACGGCAGCTATCGGTACCGTATACCGGCCCATGCTCGGTGATATGCAGCCGGCCTACCTGAAAAATGGTGTGTCAAAAGGCATTGAGCAGTGGCTCTTCACCCACTTTCCCAGCTTCAGACCCACACAGCGGTCTGTTCACTTGCGGATTGATCAACTCACATACCTGGAAGACCCCACGCAGGGCTATGAACTGGAAGCCGAGCTGACGTTTTTCCAGCAGGATAGTGCCCGCCGGTACGTTCCGTTCTACAAAGCGACCATCGAAACCGCCACGGGCGGCTTTGGCCGGGGTGGCAACATTGCCGAGCAACTGCTACGAGCGATCGGGCAGATGAATGCGTACCTCAATGATCCGGCTAAACGGCCCAACTACCTGGATGATCACGAGGAGGCGATGCGCAAGGCCGCCGTCGACATGAAGCTGGATACTGCCCGCTATGCCGCCGAACTGACTCCGGAGGATAATTTACTCACGTGCAAACAGAAACGGGAAGGAATTTACCTGAACGAAGAGGACCTGATCCGGAACCGGCCCGCCCTGATCGGGGCGCTTGAAACCGTTTCCCGCAAAGAAACGACTAGCCTGATTCGACCTGATAAACGACGCAGCCGGTATCGTTTTTTGGGTTTCTGTTCGGCGGGTGAGCTCTACATCAACACGAGCCAGTATGGTGGAAATCGGGCGGTATACACCCGGGTGCTGGACGTTGGCCCCTACCTGCTGTGGCGGGGCAACTACGTGACTATGTCTGAGCGGTCTACCAACGCCGCTGCCGTTGGGGCGGCCGGACTCGTAGGTGGGCTGATTGCCGCTGCCGCCACCAATTACCGCGACTGCATCGCTATCGACACCCGAACGGGTAAACTAATGCAGGTTACGCCCGAGGTGCTCCGGGCAATTCTGGCGGATACGCCCGCACTACTTGCCGAGTACGAAACCGCCGAAAAAGCTAAGAAATCGGACACGATTTACGAGTTCATGGTTCGTCACAATCAGGAGCTGAAGCTACAGGCGCAACGGTAACCGCCAGTAATTGGCTGAAACCCACCCCGGCATTGGGTAAAGCCGGGGTGGGTTTGTTATTTGTAGGTTAGTTACCCGCTTTTACTGGAACACCACTATGAATCGACTGTTACTTGCCTTTTTACTAGTATCATCGCTAGGCGTTCATTGCCAGTCGTTTACGGCATCGAACCTGCCGATTGTGCTGATCGATACGAAAGGAGCCGTCATTGCCGATGACCCGAAGATTGCCGCCACGATGCAGATCATCGACAACGGCGTGGGCAAAACCAATACCCTGACCGACAAGCCGACGTTCACCAGCAACATCGGCATCGAGCTCCGCGGGTCGTCGTCGCAACTGTTTCCCAAAAAAGCGTACGGGATCGAACTGCGCGACGCGACGGGCGAGAACTCGCTGGCGCAATCGGTGTTGGGGATGCCGTCGGAAAGCGACTGGGTGCTCAACGCCGTTTACAACGACAAAACGTTGATCCGCGAAGCGCTCACCTACGACTTCTACCGCAAGATGAGCAAGTATTACGCCTCGCGGTTTCGGTATTGCGAAGTCACGCTCAACGGGCAATACATGGGCATCTACCTGATGATGGAACGCCTCAAACGCGACAAAAACCGCGTCAATATCACCAGCATCAAGAAAACGGATATCTCGGGCGATGCCGTTACGGGCGGGTATATCCTGAAAATCGATAAGACCAGTGGTAGCTCGTCGCGGTCATGGCGGTCGCCGTATGGCGCGGGGCTGTTCAGGCGGGCGCTCGATATCCAGATTGACCGGCCAAAGCCTGAAGATCTAGCCGACGAGCAGTTTCAGTACATCAAAAAATACGTTACCGATTTCGAGGATGCCCTAAGCGGCCTCAACTACACCGATCCCACCAACGGCTGGCGGAAATTTGCCGACGAAGAGTCATTTATCGATTATTTGTTGTTGAGTGAAATTTGCAAGAACGTGGACGCCTACCGGCTAAGCGCGTATTTCTACAAAGACCGCGACAGCAAGAACCCCAAACTGGTGATGGGCCCCATCTGGGACTATAACCTTACTTACGGTAACGCCGAATACTGTGAAGGCAACAGTGTCAGGGGGTGGGCGTTCGATCATGACATTGTCTGCCCAGGCGACCAATTCCAACTTCCGTTCTGGTGGAAACGGATGCTCTCTGACCTGGCATTTGGCAAGAAAGTGAAAGAAAAGTACAAAGCGCTCCGGCAAACCGTGCTGACGCCGCAACGGCTGGGCGCGTTTGTCGATTCGACGGCCAACGTCCTCACCGACGCCCGCACCCGCAATTTCGTGAAGTGGCCGGTCATCGGTGTGTACGTCTGGCCAAACGCGTACGTTGGGCCGACGTACCAAAGTGAGGTCAACTTTCTGAAAGACTGGATCGGACAGCGGCTGGCCTGGATGGATGGCAACATCGAATCCTTCGGGCAATTGCCGCTGGCCACCGAACCCATAGCGGCATCGGTGGGGCCAAATCCGTCGGTGGGTGACGTGCTGGTGAGCTTACCCATGCCGCAAGCAGGCGACGTAACCCTGACGCTGACGACCACCGAAGGCCGGTCGGCCGGTACGTTCGTGTTCCCCAACCAGCCGTCAGGTACGTTCACGCATAAACTCAGTGCAGGCGCCTTCGGCGGTGCAGGCCCCTACGTGCTGCGCATCAACACACCGACCGGCCCCGTATCGAAAGTGTTGGTGCGGGAGTAGGGGAGAGGGGTAATGGGCAAGGGGCAGGGATGGCAGGGAAGTAAGCGTTGGTGACCTACTGTAAGCAACGTACCCAGCTACCCCTACTATCCCTGCCCTTCGCCCCCGCTCCCCGCCCTTTAACCTTTTTTAGCACCGCTCCCCTGACATTCTGTCAGCCCGTTGCGTAGATTCTTCGTACCTTTGCGGCTAAGAAGTACGCTATGGAACGCATTGCTGAATTGACCATCCTATCGGCCGACGACAAAGAAGCGGTCGATTTACCCCGCACCTCCGTTGATGAACTCGTCGACGGAAAGAAGCGGCTATACATTGAAAGTTACGGCTGTCAGATGAACTTCTCCGACTCGGAGATTGTGGCCGCCGTGATGCGCAACGCCGGGTTTGCCACAACCTCGACCGCCGAAGACGCCGACCTGATTTTCCTGAATACCTGCGCCATCCGCGACAACGCCGAGCAGAAGGTACGCAACCGGCTGAAGCAGCTCAACACGCTCAAGAAAAAGAAACCCGAGCTGATGGTAGGTATGCTGGGCTGTATGGCTGAGCGACTGAAAACCAAGCTATTGGAGGAAGAGAAAATCGTTGATATCGTGGCGGGCCCCGATGCCTACCGCGATATTCCGAAGCTGGTGGAAGAGGCCGAAACGGGACAGAAAGCGGTCAACGTGTTTCTGTCGCGCGAAGAAACCTACGCCGACATTGCGCCGATCCGGCTCAACTCCAACGGGGTTACGGCCTTCATCTCGATCATGCGGGGCTGCGACAATATGTGCAGTTTCTGCGTGGTACCCTTCACACGTGGCCGCGAACGCAGCCGCGATCCGCACAGCATCGTCCGCGAAGCCGAACAGCTCTTTGCCGATGGCTACAAGGAGGTTACGCTGCTGGGGCAGAACGTGGATAGCTATAAGTGGACGAGCGAGCAGGGCGAGTTTGTCAACTTTGCCAATCTGCTGGAACGCGTCGCGCTGATCAATCCCGATCTGCGAGTACGTTTCTCGACCTCGCACCCCAAGGACATCACCGACGAGGTGCTGCATACGATGGCGCGGTTTGATAACATCTGCAACTACATACACCTGCCGGCTCAAAGCGGCAACACCCGGATCTTGGAACTGATGAACCGGACCTACACGCGCGAGTGGTACATCGAGAAAATCGACCGTATCCGGGCTATTCTGGGCGACGACTGCGGCATTTCGCACGATATGATTTCGGGCTTCTGCACCGAAACCGAAGACGAGCACCGCGATACGCTGTCGCTGATGGAATATGCCCGCTACGACTACGGCTACATGTTTGCCTATTCGGAACGGCCCGGCACGATGGCAGCGAAAAAATACAAAGACGACGTACCTGAGGACGTGAAAAAGCGCCGCCTGAACGAGATTATCGCCCTGCAACAGCGCCTCTCGCTTGAGCGCAATCAACGCCATATCGGGCAGGTGCAGCGCGTGCTGGTGGAAGGCACCAGCAAACGGTCAGACGACGATCTGTTTGGCCGCAACGACCAGAACAAAGTGGTTGTGTTCCCTCGTGGGCAGCACCAGAAAGGCGACTACGTAAACGTACTGGTCACCGACTGCACGGCGGCCACGCTGCTGGGACAGGTGGTTTAAGTTTTTAGTTGGCTAGTTCTCCGTTTTCAGTTTCTGGTCGTTCTGCTGCGTACGGTTTTCTTGCCTGGCGGAGCCACTGAAAGCTGAAGACTGACGACTGAAAACGGTCATTGAATGGATAATCGGGAAATACAGTCTGTAAAGAATCGCTTCGGGATCATTGGCAATGCGCCCGCGCTGAACTACGCCATCAGCGTAGCCACGCAGGTCGCGTCGACGGACCTGACGGTGCTGATTACGGGCGAAAGCGGCAGCGGTAAAGAGTCGTTTTCAAAAATTATACATAGTCTGAGTGCCCGCAAACACGGTCAGTTCATTGCCATCAACTGCGGGGCGATCCCCGAAGGCACGATCGACTCGGAGCTGTTCGGGCACGAAAAAGGGTCGTTTACGGGGGCGGTTGATCAGCGCAAAGGCTATTTCGAGACCACCAACGGCGGCACCATCTTTCTGGACGAAATCGGGGAGATGCCCATGGGCACGCAGGCTCGTCTGTTGCGCGTGCTGGAGAACGGCGAGTTTATCCGGGTGGGGTCGTCGAAGGTGCAGAAAACCGACGTGCGTGTGGTGGCCGCTACCAACGTAAACCTGCTGGCGGCGGTTGAGAAAGGGCGTTTCCGGGAGGATTTGTACTACCGGCTCAACACCGTACCGATCTACGTACCACCCCTGCGCGAGCGCGGTACCGACATCGATCTGCTGTTTCGTAAGTTCACGACCGACTTTGCCGAGCGCTACCGCATTAACCCCGTGCAACTCACCGAGGATGCCAAACGCCGGTTGCTGACGTACCCGTTTCCGGGGAATATCCGTCAACTGAAAAATCTGGCCGAGCAGATTTCGATTCTCGAATCGGAGCAGAACCGGGCGATCGATGCCGAAACGCTGGCCAAATACCTGCCCCGGCCGCAAACCAACGTACCCACGATGGCCCTGACCGGCCCGGGCGCGGGTGGCCCCGAGACGTTCTCGGAGCGCGAACTACTCTACAAAGTGCTGTTCGACATGCGCCGCGACATGACGGAGCTGAAAAAACTGGTGCGCGACGTGCTCAGCAATGAAGCCTACGGGCCGCAGGTGCTGCACAAACACCGCGATCTGTTTGAGTCGGTCAGCCGAGAGGAGAGTGCTAACTATGGTGACCCTCAGCGCGAGCCCAACTATGCCCGGTTGTTGCCCGATGGCACCCGTACCAACGGCAACGTACCTGGCCACACCGACGTAGCCGACCTGTCGGATGAGTATGAGACGGAGTACGGCCACCCAGCGGTGCAGGTGATCGACGATACCGACCGCGACATCAACGAGACCACAGTTGAGGACGTGTCGCACGAAACCGAAGAAGACGATTCGCTGTCGCTGGAGAAGAAGGAGAAAGAGATGATTGTGAAGGCCTTACGCCGCAATAACAACAAACGCAAGTACGCGGCCCAGGCGCTCGGTATTTCGGAACGGACGCTGTACCGCAAAATCAAGCAATATGAGATTGATGAAGAGTAAGGGAATGAATGATGTAAAATGGATAATGTATAATGGATGGATGCTGCAAATGCGTCGACTACTCGCTGCATTGTGCATTATACATTGTGCATTATTCATTCAATCCTGCGGCGTGTATTCGTTTTCAGGAACGACGCTGTCGCCCGATATCAAGTCGGTGACGGTCAATAACTTCACGCTGCAAACGGCGGGTGGTCCGGCCAACCTGCCGCTCACCTTGACCGAAAAACTGAAGGAATATTACCAGCGCTATACCAACCTGAAGGTGCTGCCAACGGGCGGCGATATGGCCCTGGAAGGCACCATCACCGGTTACGACCTGATCCCGGTGGCACCCACTGCCAGCGATCAGGCTGGCCTCAACCGACTTCAGATCACGATTCAGGTACGTTTCACCAACACGAAAGACGACACCAAGAGCTTCGATCAGGCGTTTTCGTTTTACAAGGATTTTCCGCAGAACCAGACCCTAAGCCAAAACGAAGGCCGACTGGTGCCCGAAATTCTCGATCAGCTGGTACTCGACGTATTCAACAAAACCGCCGCCGACTGGTAGCCGGTTACCTAAAATTAATCTGAACCTGTCTGTAGCTTTCGGCCTAGTTGGTCGTAGATTCGCTAAACTGCTGACACCAATCCGTTCATGATGCCCATTGACAAAGAAACGTTTTCCTATTGGGTCACGCATCCTGAAGACCTGACAACCGCTGATTTTCAGCAGCTGCAGGAGAACCTCGACGCCTATCCCTATTGTCAGTCGCTGTATACCCTGGCGGCCAAAGCCGCCTCCATTCATCAAAAAGGGCAAACCGTACCATACGTGCGCCGGGCCGCGGCCTACGCGCTCAGCCGGAACGCCCTGCGTAAATTAATCGATAATGAATTTCAGTGGTCGACCAATCTGCTGCTGAAATTAAATGAATTAGCCTCGCGGCAGGTACCCATCCCCGACGACTACCAACACGAAAGCTACGCGCTGTTTCGCAACAAAGCGGTTGGTACCAACGGCTGGCAAATGCCGCTGATTCAAATGCCCCGCATTGCCTTTAACGAATCGGGTATGGTGGTCGATACGGCCTTCCGCCCACCCGTTGACGACCCTACGCTGGCCGAAGAAGCGATACAGGCCGATCTGGCCCTCGACGAACAACAGGCCCTGGAAGAAGACCAACAGCTGGCCCAACAGCGGCAGATCGACGAAGACCGCAAACGGCAGTTGGAGATTATCGAAAACTTTATCCGGAACGAACCCCGCATTGCACCCGTTCGCGGCCGGCTCGGCGAGCCCGCCGAACAGGAAGACCTCAGTCAGCGCAGCCAGCCCACGGCACTGGGTGGCGGGCTGGTCACCGAGAGTTTCGCCAAAATCCTCTGTCGGCAGGGGAAATACGACAAGGCCATCGAGATATATGAGAAGCTGGCCTTGAAAAATCCAGAAAAATCTGCGTATTTTGCGGCCAAAATCAGCGAATTGACAACAAGTCGGAACGAGGAACAGCCTGTGGCGAAACGCTGACTAAACACGAGTTTTCGGTCAATTTGTCTATAGGTTCAATCGGCACACGATTTGCAGGCTATCGACCAACAGCTGGAAACAGACGACTTTTTTAACTGTATTCATGGTAACGACAATTATTGTTTTAGTGTGCATTCTGACTGTCCTGCTGGTGCTGGTAGTCCTGATTCAAAATTCGAAAGGCGGTGGGTTGTCTGGTGAACTGGGCGGGCTTGGCTCAAACCAGTTGATGGGCGTAAAGAAAACCACCGACGTCGTGGAGCAGATTACGTGGGGCCTGGGTGCTGCCGTGATGGTGCTCGCGCTGGCGTCGTATGCTCTGGTTGACAAAACCGGCACGGCCAATTTCAACAGTGTTAACGCCGAGCGCGCCGCTACCCGCACGCTACCGAGCGCAGCACCGGCTCCGTCGCAACAACGCCCCGCCCCGGCTCAGGCACCGGCGGCCGCTCCGGGCAATTCGCAGTCGGCACTCCGTCCGTAGACCTTCCAAAAGAGCGAAAGAGATAAACAGCGAAAGAGTGGCTTACGCACGATTACACCTGCGTAAGCCACTCTTTCGCTGTTTATCTCTTTCGCTCTTTCAGATTAGGCCTGCATAAAGGCCCGGGCTTTCCGGATGTGCTCGTTGGCCCGGTCGGTTTCAACCAGTCCGTCGCGAAGCCTGACAATGCGGTGGGCGTATTCGGCGATGTCTTCTTCGTGCGTCACCATGATGACCGTGTTGCCTTTCGAGTGGATTTGGTCGAACAGGTCCATGATCTCATACGACGTTTTGGTGTCGAGGTTACCCGTCGGTTCATCGGCGAGCAGGATGCTTGGGTCGTTGACGAGCGCGCGGGCCACCGCCACCCGTTGCCGCTGCCCACCACTCAACTCGTTGGGCCGGTGGCCGGCGCGGTTTTCCAGTCCCACGTTTTTCAGCGCGATCATCGCTTTTTCCGTTCGGTCGGCTTTGCTCAGGCCCGCGTAGATAAGTGGCAACGCCACGTTTTCGAGCGAGGTCTGGCGGGGGAGCAGGTTGAACGTCTGAAACACGAACCCAATCTCCTTGTTGCGCACTTCAGCCAGTTCGTTCTCCGTCATATTGCTCACATCCTGGCTGTTGAGGATGTACTGCCCCGACGTGGGCGAATCGAGGCAACCCACAATGTTCATCAGTGTCGATTTGCCCGAACCTGAAGGGCCCATGAACGCGACATACTCGCCTTTCTGGACAGCAATGGTGATGGACTTGAGGGCTTCAACCACTTCGCTACCCATTACGTAACGTTTGGCAATGGCGCGGGTTTCAATGATGTTCATAGACAAACCAGTTCGCAGGTTTCAGGTTGGGCGTTTTCAGTGGCAGGGTTTCTGGGCGATTAGGTAGTCAGTTACCACCGAAAACGCCCAACTTGAAAACTGTTAAAACTACCTCAGTTTGTAAACCGTTGACGCTGGTTTTCGACCGCCGTAATTTTTTGCTGATAAGCCGCCTCGAATGCCTGATAGTCGGCGGGCGTAGTGGCAAAGTTGAGCTTGACCAAGCCTTGCTCCGCGTAGTCGAACAGGCTTTGGTCGGCGCAGAGCAGCACGTAGCTTTTCAGCAGGGCGGGGTCGTTTTCGCTGACCGCCAACGCCCGTAGAACGGCATTATAGGCCGGTTTCACCTGCTTGTTGGTCCGTAGGAAATTAGCTGCTTCGGCAACAACGGCCGCGTTGGCGGGGGCCAACTGAAGCGCAGTCGTATAGGCTTGCTGAGCGTCGGGCAGGCGTTTGGCTTTGGCAAAGACCTGACCGCGTAGTGCGGCGATCAGGCCCTGATGCGCCGGAACAAAAAACGTTTTTGCCAGCGAATCGGTCGCGGTTACTTTCTGCCGGAACGCCGCAATCTTCACCGCCGACAGGTTTTCCGTCGACCGGGCAAACGCCGAGAGCCCTTTGGGTTCCCCCATTTGGCTCAGGATCATCTGGGCGTAGAAATACTGCCGCGTCGCCAGGTACGTGTCGATCAGAAAGGCGCCGGCTACCGTTTTCAGATTGGTATCGCGGATGGTTTCCCAAACCCGGCCTCGGTTGGCGTCGTCGGGTCGGAACGATACGTAGAACGCTTTTTCCAGATCGGTTACCGGTTGTTTCTGGCCATACAGCGTTTCGGCGACGCCGCGCATCGTGGCATCCTGCCGGGTGGCCGTTTGCCAAAGGGGTTGAGCCGCCACCAGATTACCGGTTTTGGTCAGCGCCACCGCCCGATACAGCATCGACAGCGTGTCGAGCGAGTTGAGGGCAAATGTTTCGGCCGCCTGCCGGTTCAGGCCCTGTTCCAGTTCCAGCAGACCGAGTGTCGTGCGGTAAGCAGTGCGTTTGCGGGCGTCGTTTTCAGCCAGTTGGGTCAACAGGTCGAACGCTTCGGGGTGCTGATTCGCCTTATACCGCGCCAGCGCCGTGGCCAGCAGCAATTCGTCGGTGACCTCCTGATTGGCCGGGTTCAGCGCTGCCTGCTGAAGCTGGTTGACGAGGAGCGTATCGGGCCGGGGTGTGGCCAGCGCGTAATTATACAGGCTGGCAAATTGCCCGGCATCCAGCGCCTGCCCGGCTTTCAGGTTGGTGAGCCAACTGGGTACGTTGGGTACGTCCGACGAATCGCCAGCAGGGGTACGTTTCATGACCAGCCGGAGCGCCAGTGCGTTGGCCGTAAAAGCCGGGTCGGTGCGGGGTTCGATTTGTTGGGCCAGCGTGGAGTCGGCTGCCAGAATCTGCGGATTTTTGGCATAAACACCCATCAGATTGGCCAACGGCACGGCATCCTGGTTGGTCAGATCAACGGCCGATTGCAGGTAATAATAGGCCGAGTCGGCGATGGCCGTTTTGCCATACAGATAGCCCAGATTGGTCCGTAGCTCGCCACTGTTCGGAAACGCCCGAATGCCCCGTTGCAGGGTTTTGATGGCCTCGAAAAACAGGTTGGTTTGCCGATACGTATCGCTGAGGGCGGCGTAGGCCTGGGGTGAAGGCTGTTTTTGCAGCGACTGCGTCAGAAACTGGGCCGCCGTGGTCTGATCGTTTCGGAGGAGCGCCATCGACGCCAGGGCGTAGTTGGCCTTATGTTGCAGAAACTCATGCCCCAGCGATTGTTGGTAGAAGGTCTGGGCCAAGTCGGGCTGCTGTTCGGCCATATAGGCGTCGGCGATGGCCGACTCCAGTGCGGCCTGTCCCTGCCGGAACACAAAATAATTGCCACCCGCCACCATGCCGACGATACCCACGATGCCCGCCAGTCGGAAAAGGGGCAGATCGGCCAGTCTGGCTTTGTATAACACCCGGTGAACGGGTAGCTGCTGCTGGTAGATGGGCCAGAAGTTCAGCGCCACGTAGAGCGTCATGCCGATGCCCATGGCAAAGTGGCTATACACGATGGCATCTTCGAAAACCTCGATGAGTGGGTCGTTGGCTGTTGCGAAGGCATAGGCTATCGTGAGCAGCGTCAGTGTGGCCCCGCCGAGGTAGATACCCGCGCCCGCGTTAGCAAACGATACGCGCTCCTGTTGATCGAGCAACCGACGAAACCCCCAGACGCCCAGCCCAATCGACACGATGATGATAAGGAACGGGCTGATCGTCAGGATATCCCAGTCGATGGTGCGCGTATTTTTAAGCCAGATCAGGAGGAGGTTGACCAGATACAGGACGCTGATCAACAGGAAATTGTACAAGCCCAACGGTTTGTCGGACCCAACGGAGGCGTCGGAGCGGCGTACGCTCGTTAGCCAGACCATCGCGGCGATCGGCTCGATCGCGATCAGGACGATAAACGAAATGCTCAGGACGAGCAGGCCCGGTAATGCGTAGCTGACCAGCAGTTGCGCTGGGTACGTTGCTCCGGCCACGCTACCGATGCCGAGGGCCGTTAGGCCGATCAGGCCCAGAAATACGCCTGTGCGAATGGCGAAGGAAGTACCAGTCCGGAAGGCGTGAAAATAATAGCTGGTTCCCCCGAAGGTGATTGTCAGGATGAGGAACAGCCACTTGCCCAGGAAACCCGGCAGCGTCAGAATGTCGAAGCGGCAAACGGCAAGAAACAGGATAAACAGACCCATGCTGATCCGGTACAGGAGCGTGGGGAGCCGACAGACGCCCGCCAATAACAACGCCATGGCCCCGCACAACCCAACGAGGGTGCCGGTAGCTACGAGCGGGTACACCTGCATGGGCGAGGCCATAAACTGCCCCATGACGGCCTGCACCTGCCCCGGTATGGGGTATGTGAGCAGGCCATCCGTTACGGTGTAGAGCGAGGTGGGCAGGCCAACGAGTTCACTCAGTACCTGCCATCGGACCACGTTAGTCAAGCCCCGATACCAGGTGAACCCAAACCAGCCAAGAGACAAGAGTAATACCCCCAACCCGGTCAGGTACGTTAGCCGGTTGGGTAAAGTCCAGTTCTTCCAGAAAATCAATGACATACACTATGAACGAAACTGACAATAAAAATCGTAAACGTCGTTTGGGTTATAAACACAAAAAGCACTGACCAGCAGTGCTTTTTGTGTATTGAAATGTACCGGGAGCGGGGATCGAACCCGCACGAGCTTTTACGGCTCACAGGATTTTAAGTCCTGCGCGTCTACCTATTCCGCCATCCCGGCAAGTCAACGAATAGGGGTTCAGTCTGAACCACCTGATACAAAAAAAGCACCGGGGTTCGGTGCCATTTCTGTGGAGCGAAAGACGGGGTTCGAACCCGCGACCTCGACCTTGGCAAGGTCGCGCTCTACCAGCTGAGCTACTTTCGCGTTTTTCGTTGTTGGCTTGTGGCCGTCAGCGATTTTGATGATGCAAAAGTAGGGGGTTTCGCAGCGTTTGTCAAGAGGCTGGGCGAAAAAAGCGGCTAAAAAAAGTAGACCGTGTTGGTAAGTGGCTCATTCCGAAAGCACTATTTTAGAAAAAAAACGAGGGCAGCCGTCCCGAAAAAGGTTAAACCACCTCATTTTTGAAGGCGATACGCAAGGCCTACCGACAAGGCTCCCCATGCATCGAGACTATTACCACTCGGGATGGGCCCGAAGATATCACCACCGTTGAGGGTCTTGATCGTACTGTTGTCATGGTCGAAAGTAGCGTCGAGTTTGTCGGTATGAACGACGTTGTAGCGTAGGTCGACTGTCAGGCTCAGGCTGCGGGAAAGAGGCGCACAGTATCGCAGCCCAAGCGGAACCACAACTTCGTGCGTTTGGGTTACGCCCGCTACGCCTTTGGCCGTATAATTATCACTAGCCGTGCGGTGGCTGCCGGGGCCATTGGTCAGCCGTTGAACGGAGCCGTCACTGAGCGAATAGGCGGTGGCATTGAAGAAAATCAGGCCGTAGGTGAGGTAAACCGACAAATGGTTGCGCGCCTGCTCAGGCCGTTGTTGCCGGGTTTTGCGGTTGATCAGTTCCGACAAATTCACCGAAGCCCCAATGCTAGCCTGGGTAAAGCGGGTTTGCGCCTGGGTGTTGTAAAAAGCCTGCTGTTGCGCGCCCAGTGTTCCCAGATCGCCCAGCAGTTGAAAACCAAAGGTGCGACTGATGGGGTAGGTCAGCGTGACACCGACGGCGGGCTTGAGATCAGGTGATGACAAATCGCCAAAAAGTTGGGTGACACCCACTGCCACGCCAACCTGTAGGGTATGAGTCTCCATCGGCCTTGGGTGAGCCAGTGTGTCGGTTGGATGGTCAGGTGAAGCTAACGGCGGAACGGACGTGGCCAAACTTGCTGTACAGGTCGTCAGGCAGACGGCAAGTAGCGATAGGGAGGTAGCGTTTCGAACGGAAGGTAGGGATATAGTCATACAAATTATCACTGGTTGATCTGTTGTATAGTGCAGGTAAGACGATGTCCGTATATGAAAGTAACTGTCCGTATGCGGACATGTAAGTGATTTTAGCTTGTTGATAATCAGTAGTTTATTGGTTTGGCGTGCCTGTTGTTCTGTGCTTGGTACAGCATTTTATGGTAGATGACGCAACGGTTGTTGTCGACGCTGCATCTTTTCAATGAACGCATCCCAAACGCATAGTCCCATGAGCCTTTTACGCACATTCCTATTGTTGACGACGACGCTAACAGCAGCGATCCTGCTCTCAGTAGCCTGTTCACCAGCGATCTCGGGCATATTGACCGACGACCGCGACTCGAAACCCTACAAAACACAGACATTCACGGGCATCAATGCCGTTCGTGCCCAAACATCGGGTGGCAGCCTGACCGTCGAAGGCGGTAATGGGGCTGAAGCACGCCTGGAAATGTACGTACGCAGCAGCAACTGGAATGGCCGCGACGAACTGAGCCGCGAGGAGATTGAAGACCGGCTGAGGGATTACGAAATCAACATCCGGCAGGATGGGGGCACACTGGTGGCCACCGCCAAATCGAAACGAGACGGCAGCTGGTGGAATAACCGGAATGCCCTGAGCATCAGCTTTAAGTTTTTTACCCCGCGCCGCGTCAATACCGACCTTAACACCTCAGGTGGTAGTATCCAGATCAGCCACCTCGATGGGAAACAGCGCTTCGAGACGTCGGGCGGGAGCCTGCGGCTGGTTGATCTGAAGGGCGACATTGCCGGGCGGACGTCGGGCGGCAGCATTAAACTGGATGGCTGCCGGGAGCGGGTCGACGTCGAAACGTCGGGCGGGAGCATCGAAGCGAGCAACTCAAATGGCAACCTGACGCTTGAAACGTCGGGTGGGAGCCTGCGGCTGATGGGCCTGAACGGGATGATCAAGGCGCGGACCTCGGGCGGTAGCATCAACGGCGATCAGATCGATGGTGAACTGCAAACGAGCACCTCGGGCGGCAGCATCCGGATCCGGAATATGGCCGGCAGCATCGACGCCAACACGTCGGGTGGTAGCGTTGAGGTGAACCTCACCCGCGTCGATAAATTCGTGACGCTGGGTACGTCGGCCGGGAGCGTGCGTGTGCAGATGCCGATGAACAAAGGCATGGACCTTGAGCTCGACGGCAACCGGGTGAGCGCCCCATTGAGCAATTTCAGCGGTACGGCCGACAAAGACCGGATCGTGGGCAAGATCAACGGTGGTGGTATTCCCGTTAAGCTGACTGCCTCGGCCGGCAACGTGTATCTGAATCAGAATTAAGCGGGAAATGAGTCGGTGCCACAAACGCCGATTTGTCCGCCCGCTGTCCGAATGCGGACGAGTAGCTAGCCAAAAAAGCCCTGAATCGCTTGATTTAGGGCTTTTTTGTGTTGTGGCACACCGATTGAACCTAGCTTTATGGCGTCAAACTTGTAACAGGACATTAAGGTCGAGTTGCAGAATGATGAAAAACGATGATCTGGATGAATTCAGTTATTGGATCAACCAAAACCAGATCGGGAGTGGGGCTGGCTTCGGTTTCGTTTACCATCGTTTCTGGGAGTGGTTCCAGCTTGATTTTTTTCCGCTGGTACTATAACGTTCCCAAACCGGTGGTGAGCCTGGCAATAATACGCTGATGATCCCGGGGTGCATACGTACCCTATCTTCATGGAGAAGCAACGGGCCGTCAACCTTCGGATGATACATTCTTTTGCAGTTAACCTTATTAAAGATAACCGATTATGATTCAACTCTCGAACGTCGCCAAGTACTACCCCGCCGGGTTTGGCCGGACGTATGTGCTACGGAATATCAACCTGACCATCAACGAAGGGGAGTTTGTGAGCATTATGGGGCCGAGCGGATCGGGCAAGAGTACGTTGTTGCACATTTTGGGTTTGCTAGAAGAGCCTTCCGAGGGCGAATACCGATTCCTGGATCAGCCCGTGCAGAAACTGTCGGAGAAGCGCCGCACCGAATTGCACCGCAGCCACATCGGCTTTGTCTTTCAGGCCTACCACCTTATCGATGAACTGACCGTCTACGAAAACATCGAAACGCCGCTTCTGTACAAAGGCATGTCGGGCAACGAGCGCAAGAGCCGCGTGGCCGATGTGCTGGACCGGTTCAACATCGTGGCCAAGAAAGACCTGTTCCCTAGCCAGCTATCGGGCGGGCAGCAGCAACTAGTGGGCGTGGCGCGGGCCATTGTCGCGCAGCCGAAGGTCATCTTTGCCGACGAACCCACCGGCAACCTGCACTCGGCGCAGGCCATCGAGATCATGGAGTTGTTTCGCGAACTGAACCAGAAAGACGGCGTCACGATCGTGCAGGTGACCCACTCCGAAGCCAACGCCGAGTACGGGAGCCGCATTGTACGGCTGAAAGACGGCTGGCTCGAACCGGAAGCGGCCCCAGCGGTGTAAATCAAACCTTACCGGTTTTAAACGGGGGCGCCCAGCCCTATAAGGTGTAAGAGCGGCGTAATCGCATCGGCCGACGTACCCCCGAACGTCTGGATGCCGTTGACGTTGGCACAAAAAACCGCGTCGGCTGTAGCCAGGGTTTCGGGGGCGTACAACCCTTCTTCCACGACCTGGGTACGTAGCAACTGCCGACGCAGGATACCGTCGATGCAGCCGGTGTCGAGGCTGGGCGTAAACCACTGGCCGTTGTGCCGCCAGAACACCGACGAGGCCATGCACTCGGCCACGTGGCCGGCTGTGTCGAGTAGGATAACGTCGTCATAGCCGTGTTGCTGCCTGTGCAGGCCCGCCAGCACGTAGGGCAACGCGTTGAGGGTTTTGAACCGGGATACCGGTGACGAGACCAGCCGAACAGCGGTGAAGAAACCGAGATGGGCTTTCGCCGTGACGGTAAATGGGGAGGTGGGTTGCGCCGTCAGCAGCCAGTTGGCCGCTCGGGTCGTAGGCGTATACAGGCCGCCGGTTTGCCGCCACACCTGCAACTTGATACGGGCCGACCCATCGGCCAATTCGTTCTGATGGATCAGAGCCATCACCTGCTCATGCAGGGTGTCGCTGTCGAACTGGGTGGGTACGTTGAGTTGAAGTGCGGCCATGCCCTGCCGGAGGCGATCGTAGTGGTCGGGCCAGAACCAAACGCGATTTTTTTCGTAGCGAATGGTTTCAAACAGCCCGTCGCCATACTGGAAAGCCCGGTCGGTTGGCGGGGTCATCCAGTGGCTTGCCGGAAGTACATCCGAGTTATAAACCAGATTCATGGCGGAAATTAGCCGTTTATCCCAAAACGGTGGTTGCCGCTTCAAGTACCTTTTAACATTGACCTTAGAAATGCACATGAACATGCGCCTACTGCCCTATTTGCGACTCTCTGCCGCCGGACTGGCACTCGCCGCTCTGCTGGGCCACCCATCGGTTTTTGCCCAGACGGCGGGCACGCCTCCGGCTGCGTCGGCCACACCTGGCGAGGGGCAACGCGTTCCGCAGCGCCTCGGCCTGCAAACGTGCATCGACATTGCGCTGCAAAACAACCTGACCCTGCGGCAGAGCCAGATTCAGTTGCGTAACAGCGAACTGCAACTCCGGCAGGCTCGCCTCAACCGGCTGCCCAACGTCGGTGCGTTCCTGACCCAGGGGTATAACTCGGGCCGGAACATCAACCCCGTAACCAACGCCTTCGTTGATCAGGGCGTATTGTCCAACAACTTCCAGGCATCCGTGCAGGCGACTGTCTACAACGGGGGGCTGTTGCAGAACACGATCAAGCAAAACGATCTGCTCCGCCAATCGAACGAGGCTACGGTAAAAGCGACCGAAAACAACGTGATCCTGACCGTCATTCAGCAATACCTGAACGTACTGACGGGGCAGGAGCAACTGGTGGTGGCACAGCGGCAGCGCGACGTGTCGGTAGCACAACTTGACCGTACTCAGAAGCTTGTTAATGCCGGTTCGCTGGCCGAAGCCGAACTGTTTGTGATCCGGGCGACGATTGCCAATGATGAACTGGCCATCGTGAATGCTCAGAATACGATCGAACTGGCGAAACTGGCCCTTCTTCAGGCCATGAACGTACCCGCCGGTGGCCCAACCACCAGCAGCTTCGAGGTCGAAACCGTGAACGTACCTGATCCAACGGTAACGCCCTATGGCACGACATCGGACGATGTGTTTGGCGTGGCTCAGCAGTACATGCCCGATGTGAGAGCCGCCGATCTCCGCGTGAAAAGCGATGCGTTTGGCGTGCAGGTAGCGCGGGCGAGTCTGTTTCCGGTCGTGACGCTGAACGGGAACCTCAGCACCCTTTATTCAAACGTAGGGCTGCAGCGGCGGTTCGATCTGGGAACGGTTACCAACATTGATCAGACGATTCTGGTCAACGGCATTCCTACGACAATCACGACCCAGCAGCCCAATTATCGCTTCGAGAACTACACCTTCTTCGATCAGCTGGGTAACAACCTGAACCGCAGTGTGTCATTGCAGGTGCAGGTGCCAATCTATAACCGATCGCTGGCCCGGACGCGCATTCTGTCGGCCCAACTACAGCAACAGAACTCGGAGATTGCCGCGGCCAATACCCGCCTGCAATTGCGCCAGAACATCGAAACGGCCTATACCAACCTGCGGGCGGCGGGCAACCGTTACCAGGCGACTCTGGCGCAGGTAACGCAACTGGAGCGGGCCTTCAAAGTATCGGAAAGCCGCCTGAACGCGGGCGCGCTCAACTCAACAGACTACAACGTGGCGAAGGGTAACCTCGACCGGGCCCGCGCTGGCCTGGTTCAGGCCAAATACGACTACGTGTTCCGCATTAAGATTTTAGATTTTTACCAGAATAAGCCACTCAATTTTTAGTGAGAGCGTGAAGGAATGAAAGAGTGGGTCTGCGTTTCTGCGACGTACCCACGAAGCCAATCACTCTTTCGCTCTCTCATTCTTTCACTCCTTCACTCTTTATGAAAAAGAAATCAAACCGTATTTGGTGGGTATTGGGTATCGCTGCCGTGTTGTTGATTGGGGGGCTTGTGGCCGCCAAACAAGCCGGCATTATTGGTAAACCACCAACCACGGAAGTCGATTTTGCCGTAGCGCGAACCACCGATATTGTTGAGCGAGTGAGCGCCTCGGGGCGTGTGCAGCCCGAAGTCGAAGTGAAAATCAGCCCCGACGTATCAGGCGAGATCATCGCCATGTACGTAAAAGAGGGCGATCCCGTCAAGGCGGGGCAGATTCTCTGCCGGATCCGCCCCGACAACTACGAATCCTTTTCGGCGCGGGCCGAAGCCACGGTCAACCAGAGCAAAGCCCAACTGGAGCAATCGAAAGCGGGTGTTTTGCAGGCCGAAGCTCGCCTGATCCGCACCAGGGCCGATTACGAACGGAGCCGTAAACTGCTGGCCGACAAAGTCATTTCGCAGGCCGACTTCGAAACCGTCGAGGCCAACTACAATGTAGCCAAACAGGATATCGAAGCCCAGCGGGCCAACGTTCGGGCGGCGCAGTTCAGTATTCAGAGCGCCCAGGCCAGTCTGCGCGACGCGAAAGAAAACCTGCGCAAAACGACGATCTATTCGCCCGTCAATGGTACGGTGTCGAAGCTGAACGTCGAACAGGGCGAACGCGTCGTGGGTACGTCGCAGATGGCCGGTACCGAGATCATGCGACTCGCCAACCTCAACAACATGGAGGTGCGCGTGAATGTCAACGAGAACGACATCGTGCGGGTGACACTGGGCGACACGGCCGACATTGAGGTGGATTCCTATACCACGGCCGGGCGCAAGTTTAAAGGCATTGTGACCGAAGTGGCCAACACGGCCAATGGCCTGGCAGGCAGCACCAACTCAGCCGCGTCGTCGAGCCTGTCGACCGACGCTGTGACGGAGTTTGAAGTCAAAATCAAGATTCTGAACAGTTCATACACCGATCTGTCGGCCAAGCTGGGTGGGCGAGGCTTCCCGTTCAAGCCGGGTATGACGGCTTCCGTCGAGATCATCACCGACCGCCGTTCGGGCGTCTTGTCGGTACCCATCGCGGCTGTAACCACCCGCGCCGACAGCACGAAGATGGCCGCCAAACCCGCTAACGACGATAACGAGGAGCAGCCGACCGCCGCACCGAAAAACGTGAAGGAAATCGTGTTTGTGGCCGAAAATGGCAAAGCCGCCCAGCGCGAGGTGAAAACCGGTATCAGTGACTTCGAAAACATTCAGATTCTATCGGGCCTGAAAAAAGGCGATCAGGTGATTGCCGGACCTTTTCTGGCGGTTTCTAAAAAACTCAAAGCCGGCGATCTGGTTGTGAAAAGAGACCCGAATAAGGTCAAGAAGGAATGATGATTCAACGGTTACGGTTTAACCGTTGAACAGTAAACGCTGGCTCGATGCACGGTACCATTATTCACTATGATACGCTGACCCAATGTGGCCTGCTTCGGACAGAGGCAGGTCAATTGCATTATTTCCGGCGCGACGACGTGGCCGAGGCGACGGGTTTTGCCGCTGGTCGGCAGGTGTCGCTTCGCGCGGGTACGCTCGCCGACACGGGCGGTAGTCAGATGGACATCGTGGAAGGGCTGGCGGCCATACGGCACGTCGAGCAGGCCCGCCGCGTGGGTACGTTGCCTGCTCAGCCCGCACCACCACCGCCCAAACGCGCTACCCAGTCGATCAGTTGGGTCGGTGGCTGGCTCTCGCTTGCGGCGCTGCTTTGCCTGCTGCTGGCGGGGGGGAATCAGTTTAGCGAGCCATCGGTGTATGCCGCTGCCGCTCCCAAACTCATCGGGTCGGTGTTCGGCGTGGCGGCGGCTGTGTTGCTGGTTATCCTCGCAATTTTGTTCTTTACACACAAAACGCGCCGCCTCGTACGTTGGACATACTGGCTGACGGTCTGGAGTTCGCTCTTCGCCTACATTGCCCAAACAATCGACGGGTTCGAGATCGATGCCGCCGCTACCTGCTACGGCTACTCGCTCATCGCCCTGTTGGTTGCGGTGTTTTTTGTCCGAAAATGATCCATTATCCTCGTCACCACACGACCCGTTACATGAAGTTTACCGCCCTTACGCTCGCCATTGCCTTATTGATGACCGCCTGTGGTGGCGGAAAGAAACGCGATAAACAGGAAGCGAGTACGCCCACAAAAACCGAGCAGGTCGGCAAGGTTCATTTCTTTCTGGAAACATCGGCCAGCATGGGGGGCTACCTCAACGGTGGCACTACGTTCAAAGACGTCGTTTCGGACGTAGTGACGAAAGCCAACCAACTACGACCCGTATCGCTCAACACCATTTCGGGAAAGACGCAGCCGGTATCGGGCGACGTCAATACGTTTGTGGCGCAGATGGCGACAACGCCGCTGGCAACGGGCAAAAGCTCGGAGCTCCACAAGATTTTCCGGGAAGTGGGGGAGCGCGCCAAAGGCAACGACGTGGCCATTTTCGTGTCGGACTGCATTCTGTCCTTTCCCGACGCCGACATCAAGCGTGACCCCGAAGTGAACCGAAACAACGCGTCGAGCACGCTGAAAAACAGCATTTACGATCAGTTTGCCACCTTCAGCAAGCAGGGAATTGGCGCCACGGTGCTGGCCTACACCTCGCCGTTCAACGGCACGTATTACACCTACCAGAATCAGAAACAAAAACTGGCAGGCGAGCAGCGGCCCTTCTACATCTGGATTATTGGCAAGCAAAGCCTCGTGGGTACGTTCGCCGGCCAATTGCTCGAAAGCCTGTCGACAACCCCGGCCAAACGACTCGATTTCGGCGCGGCGGGTGCCCTGAAAGCCTACGACCTGTTGTTCAGCGCCAACAAAAGCGGCGACTGGCGGGCCGAACGCAACAACGTGACGGAGATCGAAATGGGCCGCAAAGCCAAGCCCGTCGAGTTTGCCATCGCCGTGAATCTGAACGCGCTGCCCGGCTACGCGCAGGAAGAGACGTACCTGCAAAAGAACCTGAATGTGGCGGTCGACAATGGGGCCGTGAAACTGGTGAAAGTGCAGCGCAAAGCGGCCCTCAACACCGACCGTATGAGCGATCGGGAGCAAAAACTCCTCAGCCAGAATACGCACGTGCTGACCTTCCACGTTGATAATCTATTCGACGAAACCGCCACGGTGACGCTGAAACTGCCCGTGCGGTTCGATTCGTGGTACACCAACTGGTCGACAATGGACGACCGGACGGCGACCGGGCGGCAGGGCAAAACCTTCGCCCTCGAACACCTGATGACCGGCGTGCGCGAAGCCTACCAAACCAGTGGCAATGAGTTTGCCGCTATGAGCATTAAACTGAGCAAAAACTAAATGCACAATGTAGAATTGACAATGCACAATGATTGGCTGAACCGTGTTGACCACAACAGGCATTGTGCATTGTCAATTCTACATTGTGCATTTCTCATCCCCCATGTTCCAATCGATCTACGAACTCTTCCTGGGTCAGAATAACGACCCAATTTATGCCGACGAAATTTTCACGCCCGTGGGCACCATGACCGTGCTGGTGGCGTTGGTCGTGGCGGCGGTGTTTTACGTGGCACTAGGCCGCTGGAAACCCGTTTTTCACCGCACGCTGCACTGGGCGCTCACGCTCGTAGGGGTGCTGATCTTCGGGTATGCCTACGCCGTCTGGTACGCCAAAGACCGCACCGGTGCCGACGATGCCGACTCCTACATGACGAGCTTCGGCGGGGTCAACGTGTTGCTGGCGGCTATTCTGTTCTTTTTGTTCTCGCTGGGCCTTCGCTACGCCTCGATTTTCGCCCGCAGAACGCCATTTTAATTAATGGACAATGCACGATGGATCATGTACGATGAATAGTGTACAATGTACAATGGCTTGCGAATGAGCAACTTTTGCCTAAGCGGAGATTCATTGTACATTATCCATTGTGCATCGTACATTATCCATCGTGCATTGTCCATTCCCTTCTTATGAAACTCTTCCTTTTCGGCATTGGGGGCACTGGAGCCCGTGTGTTACGCTCGCTGACGATGTTGCTGGCGGCGGGGGCCAACGTACCTGCCGACCTGACGATCATCCCGATTCTGCTGGACATGGACATGCAGAATGGCGACACCGAGCGGGCCCTTCGGCTGGTTGAATTATACCGGAGCCTGCGGGCGGGCGGCTACCCCAACGGCCCGCAGGACCACAACGGTCGTCGCCCATTTTTTGGCACGAACCTGCAACCGCTGGGTACGTTGCAGGCCGACAACGCGCAGCAGCAGATCGGCGATTCGGTGCTGCCCAAACTCACCGACCATCAGGGGACGTTCGAAGAGTTTCTGAACGTGAGCAGCATGGACGAAATCGACCGCGAATTTCTGAAGCTGCTCTACGACAACTCGGCCAAGCCGACCAACGCCGAACTGAAGCTGAACCTCTCGGTGGGCTTCAAGGGCAATCCGAACATCGGCAGCGTGGTGTTCAACGCGCTTGAAGATTCGCCCGTCTACAAGTACTTCACGGGTGCCTTCAACGATCAGACCGACCGGATTTTTGTTATCAGCTCGATCTTCGGTGGAACGGGCTCGGCGGGGTTTCCGCAACTAGTGAAGCTGTTGCAGCACCCCAGCCAGAAAATGCCCATCCGCAACGCCAAAAAGGGGGCGGTGACGGTGATGCCCTATTTTGCGCTGGAAGAAAACAGCCAAAGTGCCATCGACCAGAACCGGTTTCTGTCGAAGACCAAGGCGGCGCTCTCGTACTACCAGAGCCAGATCGACCTCGACGCGCTTTATTACATCGGCGACCGGCCCGGTGCCAAGCTGTACCCCAATGTGGAGGGTGGGGCCAAACAGGCTAACAATGCGCACGTGGTGGAAATGCTCGCCGCCGAGGCCGTCCTCGACTTCGCCCGGCGTGGCCCCGGCGAGTTCAGCACCGACAAGCGGTACCTGGAATATGGCCTGCGCCGCAACGACCGCAGCCTCGATTTGCCTCACTTCGCCGATGGTACGTACCAGAATCTGCTGGAGCCTATGGTTCGGTTCACCTACGCCGCCAAGTTCTACACCGACTTTCTGCCGAATAACTTGGGCGAGGCGTTTGCCAAAAACCTGAACCTGCCCCAGACCCTGCGCTCAGGTACGTTCTACACCTCGCTGGATAACTTCATCAACGCCTACAAAGCGTGGTTGCGTGAGCTGTCGGCCAACGATCGCAGCTTTGCCCCGTTTGACCTCGACACCGATTTCAACGGCTTGGTCCGGTCGAAGCGGATCGAGACCGGCTTTTTCAACAAAGGCATCAGCGAGGGCTTTTTGCAGGATGCCGCTGGCAAGGGCGAGAATAGCCTGAAGGCCGCTTTCCCAACCAATGAGGCCCGTTTTATGCAATTGTTGATGGAAGTGGCCGATAAATGCGTTGAGAAATTAGGACCGCTCAACCGGCAACTGGCCGACGTATGATTTACCCCCCGCCCTGAAGGGAGCCCGCTGGCTGCCGTACCGAGCATACGCCAGCGGGCTCCTTTCAGGGCGGGGGGTAAATAACTGAGCGGAGGAGATTAGATGTAAACAACGATCCCACCAGTATGGCTACAGACATGTTTTTCGGCGCGCAACCTGTTTTATTTGAACAGGCTAAACAGTTAAGGGAAGCCATGACGCCTGCCGAGTTGCTACTCTGGGAGCAGTTGAGACAGAACAAGCTCGACGGGTTTCGGTTTAAAGCGCAGCATCCGATTGCTTATTTTATCGCTGACTTTTATTGCCATAAAGCCCGATTGATAATTGAAGTCGACGGAGGGGTGCACGACGTACCTGAACAGATTGAGTATGACAAAAATCGCACCTACCTGCTCAACGAACTGGGATTAACGGTCATTCGCTTTCGCAACGCATCCATTTTAACAGACATCAATCAAGTACTGACAACGATCCGAAGCTATCTTTCATAATGTATAGCTGCTGTTTACCCCCCCGCCCTGAAGGGAGCCTGCTGGCGCAAGCACATTGCTTACGCCGGTCTGCCAGTTCGGAAGCTACTGGCGCGCCAGCAGGCTCCCTTCAGGGCGGGGGGTAAACAGCAGGGAACCATGAACTTCCAGTAAATGCCTCATATCCTTCGCATTGATACCGACCCGAATGTTAGTCAGCAGAACCATAACGGCTGGACAGGGTCCCCGGCGGGCCTGACGGGCAACCGCATCGAACATATTCCTGATACGCTTTCTGGCGCGGGTGGCGGAGCGGCGGGTGCCGCTGCCAAAGCCGGTACGTCGATTCCGTCGCCGTTCGCGCGGCTGTATCTGTTCGATACGGCGTTCCGGATGGTGAAAAACAACTTGCAACCGGCCGAACTGAGCATGTACCACGTGCTGGTGTCGCACACGCTCGACCTGCTCGAACTGCTGTTTCAGGCGGGCAACTCCGACGACCTGACCTACCGCCTCTGGAACCGGGGCGAACGGCTGGGCAAACTGGGTTCGGCGACAGGCGGGTCAATCTCGGGTGGTCGGCACCCACATCAGGTGCTGGCTAAAGCGCTGGAACTCGATTTCCGCAACGAATTGGCGGCGGTGCAGACTACCACGCTCATTTATTACAAAAATGCGCTGCTGGGCGGTACGTCGCCGCTCACGTTGGTGTTTACCTCGCCCAACTGGGAGCAGGAGCGGCAGAACAAGTTTATCGATCCGCCGAAGAGCAGCACGGGCCGCGTACTTTTCCAGAACGAATACGTCCCCCTGCACCTGCGCGACGAAGGCTTTACGACGTACCTGCGCCGGTGGTATGAGCAGTACAACAACCAGATGCCGCAAGGTGGCTTCAAGGAATACCTCTACCGGGTCTTCTTCGACAGCGCCGTGTTGCCACCCGTAGCGGCGGGGCTGACGCTGGCCAACTTCGAACCCATTCAGGTACGTGGCGAGAGCACCAGCACGTTGCAGGTGCTGCCCGGCATGCCGCTCTACCGCGTGCGGGAAGACGACGTGCTGAACGACATCGAAGAAGGCTCCGACTTCGTGATGGTGCCGACGGTCGATTATTACACCCGCGAAACGATCAACGGGGCGGCAACGGACGTGCGCAAACCCCTCGCGCTGGCGTCGCGCATGGACGTGGCGGGGCGCTACGTGAAAAACACGAACTGGAACAGCAACACCGTGATCATGCGGCAGCGCGATCTGGGGAGTGGTTTCCTGCTGTCGGAGCGGTTTCTGCCCGGCGTCGACAATGTCAAATACCCGTTTGTCACGACCGACGATTTCCTGGAGGATTTTCTGGTTCGGATGCCCTACAAGCTCAACAGTGGCCGTTTCTTCACCGGTACGCCGGGCGACATGGAGTTTCTGCTGCCGGTGCGGAAAGAGTATTTCAACTTCTTCCGCATGGAAGATCTGGCCCGGCAACTGACGTTACGCACCGAAGACCGGGGCCTCGACCGCATCATCATTGCGTCGCTGGCGATCCCGATTCGGAACAACCGGACCGTCACGTTCCGCAAAGAATACAATCTCGGCAATCCCGATACCATGCTCGAATTCCGGGCGGGTATTGCCTGTTTTCCGTTCTACCGCATCACGGTGCCCGACCCGGCCCTACAGGCGCTGAACGAGTACACCGTGATGCTGCTCGACGGCAGTAAAGACGAAGCCAATTTCCACGCAGCGCGGTCGGTGCGGTTCTTCCAGTTCGAGCAGGTGGTCAACAACCAGCCGCTCGTGGTAGCGGCGCCCGAACACCGCACGCCCAAGTCGGGGCCCACGCAGGCGGCCTCGTATTACTACAAAGTGCCGCAGGCGTTTGATCTGCTGGAGGTGCAGCTACAGCGCAACGGCATGCCCTACCGGGGCCTGCTGCTACCCAAATTCACGATCATCAGCGAGCGCGGCTACAAGCCGTTTACGTTTGCCATCGACTTCGGAACGTCGAACACCCACGTTGCCTACACGGACACCAATATGGGCAATAGCGACCCGAAAACACTGGCGATCAGTGATGACAAGGTGAACCTGGACGCCGACGAGTTGCAGATGGTGACGCTCAACAAGCCCTACGATGGCTACGAGGCGCAGACGCCCTACGCCCGGTACCGGCTCGGGGCGGGTTACGGGCAACTGGTTGAATTTGAGACGTTTATTCGGCGTGAATTTGTGCCCGCCATCATTGGTAGCCAATACGGTTCGCCGTTTACGTTCCCGCTGCGCACGACGGTGTATGAAAAAACGGGCTCGGCCGATGCGGGCGATAACCTGTTCAACAAGATCAACCTTGGCTTCAACATCGACCTCGAAACGGGTAGCACGGGCGTCAACCGCTACGTGACGAACCTGAAGTGGCTGTTCGAGAATCAGCCGGGCGATCCTATGAACCGGCCGCGGGTGCGGGCGTTTTTCGAAACGCTGCTGCTGCTGATGCGCAACAAGGTGCTGCTGAATCAGGGTAACCTCAACGACACCAAGATCACGTGGCTGGCCCCAACGAGTATGCAGGCCGACACGGAGGACAAGCTCGTGGAGGAATGGGAGAAGGCCTTTCGGCGGGTGTTTAAAACCACGCAGTATTTCCGCCCTAACCCGGTTCCAGAATCGCTCGCGCCGCATTTCTACCTCGTCACAAAGGGCGTCAAATCCTTTGCCGATGCGGTAAACGTCGATATCGGGGGCGGCACGGCCGATATTATGCTGTTCATGAAGCAGCAGAACCGTTACCTGAATACCTCATTCCGCTTTGCCGGTTACGACATTTGGGGTGGTGGGCTTAATCAGCAGGGGCACCCGTCGCATCAGAAAGACAATGGCTTCATCCTCAACTACCTGCAATACCGCCGCACGCTCAGTCAGGCCCCGGCCCCGGAAGATCAGATTCTCGACACCTTTCTGGCCAACAACGACCTGAGCGCCGAGGATATCGTGAGCCTGCTGTTCCGCAACAACGATCACTACAAGTTCACGCAGTCGATCATCGACGGTCGCCCCGCGCTTCGGATCGTGCTGTTCCTGCACTACTCGGCCATTGTGTACCACCTCGTGCAACTGATCGAGGCCAACCAGATGAGCCTGCCGCGTTACCTGACCTTCACGGGCCGGGGCAGTCAGTACCTGAAAATGCTGGGCTCGTCGCGGCGATTGATCGAGTTCACGAAGATGCTCTTCCGGGCGTATACGAACCTGCCCGTCCCGCCTGATTTTGAGGTGGTGATGAGCGAAAACCCGAAGGAAACGACCGCCAACGGGGCGGTGCTGTTCGAAAACGCTAGCCCGCTGGAGAAGGACAAGTATAGCAGTCGCCAGACGGTCTGCTATTGGGGCAACGCGCCGCTTGAACAGAAAGCGCTGCCCCAACCGACAGATGCACCACCCACCCAACCGGGTTTCGGAGCCAATATCAATACGTGGGGTAATCCGGCAACGTACCCGGCCGGGGAACTGCAACCGACCACCCCGCCCGTGCAGGTAGTGAACGCGCCGTTCGAGTATCGCCGAACGAAGATTGGCGAGGTGAGCGGCAACCGCACCTTCCACGACTCGGTATTGCTCAACGTGAAGCGGTTCCTGGAACTGACCCTCACCGACCGCGACATCGCTTATTACCTGAGCGAGCATAAGATTCAGACGCCCGAGCAGTACCTGTCGTTCCTGATTGGGCCCGACGTAACCCGCAGCGGTGCCGTCTACGACAGCTACATGCTGGCCCGGCAAGGCATGGAGCAGGAGCCCAACCAGGCCGTTTCGGAGACGTATTTCTTCCTCCCGCTGAAACACGCGCTCTACGAATTATCAAAACACATCGCAAGCTGAACGGAGTAACGCAAAGAGCGCGAAGGTTGACGCGAAGAACGCTAAGTTCATAGCAAATAATAACCTTTGCGTTCTTCGCGTCAACCTTTGCGCTCTTTGCGTTTAAATCCTCCCTCAACCATGAAGACACTCCAGACATTTATCTTGCTGACCCTGGCGACGACCGCGCTGGCGCAGGAACCACAGACGGGCATCGAAAAAGGCACGTTTGGTATGGCGAAAGCCACGCTGGAATTTCTGGCGACTGATACGAAAACCTTCCCGAAAGCGCAGGAAACAACCTGCAAAGACTGCGTCGAGTACGGTGACTTGTCGGCGTTTATTCAGAAGAACAGCCTCAAAAAAGCGGATGGCCTGCTCAACGATATTCAGAAGCACAGCCTCAAACTGAACGACGGCTTTGCGGCTGATGAGTTCAGCAGCGAAGGGGCCGTGCTGGATAGCCTACGGCAGTACATTCTTAATCGCGTAACCAGCGGCGCCGAACGCGCGCATCGCAAGCAACTGGCGTCATACGCGGCTTACCAGACCAAAATGACGGCGCTAGCTGGTGGAACCAATCCCGAAACTGCGCTGGATGAGCAAACAGCTGCTCTGCAGGAAGGCTCTGCCCCGGCCGACGACACGGATGCCGCCTCGGCAGGTACGGGCAGCTTTAGCTGGGGTACCTGGGCGTTCTGGCTATCGGTGCTAAACCTGCTTGGTCTGGGTTATCTGTTGGTTACCCGTCAGCAAGGCGGTGGCGGCAAAGTGGCAATGCAAAGCGACCGGGACGATGCCCGTATCGCTGGCTTGCAGGATGAAAACAACCGGCTGAGCAGCACCGTGGCCGAACTGGCCAACCGGCTCACGATGGCCGAAAAGAAACTGATGGCTATGCAGGGAGCGCAGGCACCGCCGAACCGCCCTCCCGCCGACCGGCCCAACGTACCGCAGGGCAACCCCACGCAGGCAGCCCCCAACCCCATGCCTGCCAACCAGCCACGGCCCGCGCAGGGGCAAGGCTACGGTAACCAGCCCAATCCGTCGGCCATGCCCATGTCGGGCAGTAGCCAGATGAGTGCCCCCAACCAGCCAGCCACCCCCACACCGCCCCCCTCCAACGTGCGGCCTACGCCAACCATCCCGCCGCTGCCCGGGAACGTAGCGGGTGACCGCCCAGCCAGCGAGCGTCCAGCCGTAGAACGACCTGTTTCGTCGGGCATGCCAGCGCCCGAAATGCCCAGTTCGCAACCGGCTCCGCAGCCCGTGCCCGCGCCGCCAGCCATGCCTGCCGCACCGCCCGCGCCCAAGCGTCTGTACGCCCGCACGGCCGACCTCGGCAACGGTTTCAGCCTGGCGGGGCTCCTCGACCAACCCGAACGTGGCATCGTCTACGAAATCGAACTGACGAGCCCGTCGACGGCCTTATTCCGCGTGAGTCAGTCGCCCGAAGCCCAACAACTGGCCATGAGCGACCCGTATTCGTACCTAAGTGACGCCTGCCTGTATGAGAATCAGCCCGGTGGCCCCAACAGCCGCATCCAGACCGTAGCACCCGGCCAACTGGTGTTACAGGCCGACAAGTGGCAGATTACCGACAAAGCCCGGATCGGTTTTGTATAATCAGTAGGCGGTCAAAACCCACCGCGCTGTCAGTTTAACATTGGCGTAACAGCCGTTTGGGGGAAGCGTGCCAACTTGCAGGCCAATCCAATCGCCTTACCTTGTCTGCTCCGTTTACCCGCGCCGATTTCGGACCCGATTTTGCCTGGGGAACTGCCTCCGCCGCGTTCCAGATCGAAGGCGCTGTTGCTGCCGATGGTCGTGGTCCGTCGGTTTGGGACGTGTTTCAGCAGAAAAAAGGGGCCATCAAAACGGGTGAAACTGCCGAAACAGCCTGCGATTTCTACAGCCGCTACACCGACGATATTGGCCTGCACACGAGCATGGGGTTCAACGCCTTTCGCTTCTCCATTGCCTGGTCGCGGGTGTTGCCCGACGGTACGGGGCGGGTGAACGAGGCAGGGCTGGCCTTTTACGACCGGGTGATCGACGAATGCCTGCGTCAGGGACAAACGCCGTGGATTTGCCTCTACCACTGGGATTTACCGCAGGCACTCGAAGACCGGGGCGGCTGGGCCAATCGGCAGGTGCTCGACTGGTTTACCGAATACGTCACGCTGATTGTCAAAGCGTTTGGGCATAAAGTAAAACACTGGCTGGTGCTCAACGAACCCTCGGCGTTTACGCTGCTGGGTTATCTGGTGGGGATGCATGCACCCGGTCGGCGCAGTATCGGCAGCGTTACGGCGGTTATTCACCACGCCACGCTGGCGCAGGCCGAAGGGGGCCGACTCATCCGTGACAACGTACCTGGCGCCGTGGTGGGTACCACGTTTTCCTGTTCACCCGTCGAGCCGTTTTCTGCGGGCAAACGCGATCAGCAGGCGGCGCAACGGGCCGATGCCCTGCTCAACCGGCTGTTTATCGAGCCATCGCTGGGGATGGGGTATCCGACCCGCGAACTGTCGTTTCTGAGCGCCATCCAGAAGCGCATCGCCCAACCTGGCGACTGGGAAAGGCTCGCCTTCGACTTCGACCTGATTGGCCTGCAACATTACTTCCGCGTGGTAGTCGAGCATTCGCTGCTGGTGCCCTACCTGTGGGGGCGCGAGGTGTCACCTAATCGGCGCGGCGTGGAGCACATCACCGAGATGGGCTGGGAAGTGCACCCTCAGAGTATGCTGACGATTCTGCGGCAGTTCAATCAGTACGACGGCATCCGGCAGGTTATGGTGGCTGAGAGCGGAGCCGCGTTTTTCGATCAGGTCGAGTTTGGGCGGGTGGTCGATATCCAGCGCGTCGGTTACCATCAGCAGTGCCTGAAACAGGTCTTGCAGGCCAAAACCGAAGGCATCAACGTCACGGGCTACTTCGTCTGGACACTGCTCGACAATTTTGAATGGGCCGAAGGTTACCGCCCCCGTTTCGGCCTCGTGCACGTCGACCACCGTACGCAACAGCGCATCATCAAGCAATCGGGTCTGTGGTTCCGGGCGTTGCTGGCGGAGTAAGGTGAGACGCTTGTATGAGTCTGCTCGGCAGCCGGGCTGGAGCCCGGCATCACTTAGCCTATTGTTAGAACCAGTGCACCCAGCGCCGGGACGGTTACCGTTACGCTGTCGGTCCCTTTGACCTGGCTTTTTGCCCGAAAAATGTCCCGGTAAATGCGCGGTTTGTTGCCTATCTGCTTCATCGCCTGCCAGGCTTCGGCTGGAATCGTAATCGTGGTTTTGACAGCCTGTTTTCGGTCGAAATTACAGACGATCAGCAGGCGTTGCTTGGCCGTGTAGCGCAGGTAGCTGAACAGCGTATTCGTAGGGCCATACTGCCGTAGGTCGAGGAACGTACCCAGCCGGATGGCTTCGCTGCCGTTGACGAGCTGATTCAGTTGCTGGTAGAACTGCCGCAGGCTGCGCTGGCTCGCCGTTAGCTTACCGCCGTCGAAGGTGCCACCGTTGGCCCAGGCCTGGTATTCGGGAATGCCCCAATAGTCGAAAATCGTCGTGCGGCCATCGTCGCCCTGGAAGCCCTCGGCCTGCGTCGGGTTCACGCCCACTTCCTGCCCAAAATAGAGCATGGCCGGGCCGGTCTGGGCCGTAGCGGAAAGCGTCATGGCAGGCACCGCCGCCCACGGGTCACCCGCAAAAAAACGCGAGGCGATGCGCTGCTCGTCGTGGTTTTCCAGGAAGCGCAGCATGTGCCGCCCCAGTTGGCCCGACTCCCCGTCGAGGCATTGGCTGATTTCGGTGGTGCTGCCCTTGCCCTCCATCAGCTTGCGCACGGTATCATACAACCCTACCTTGTCGTAGAGGTAATCGAAATGACCCGTCTCAATGTAATTGCGGTACTGAGCCGGGTTGTAGATCTCCGCAATAAAGACAATCGGCGGGGTGCCGGGTGGCGTTGGCCGCGCCGCTTTCACCTGCGGAATCACCCAGCCCCAAAACTCGACCGGCACCATCTCGGCCATGTCGCAGCGGAACCCGTCGACGCCCTTACCCGCCCAGAACAACAGGATGTCGCGCATTTTGGTCCAGGTATCGGGCCGGTCGGCATCAGTCGAGCCGAAGTAGGTTTTGCGCTCCTGCTGGATATCGACGCCGTAGTTGAGTTTGATCGTCTCGTACCAGTCGCCCACGTCAGGCTGCGCCTTGAACACGTCGTTACCCGTGGCTTTGGCGGGGTCTTCTTCGTAAGGTGTGGTCAGCAGATTGGGCGGCAGCGGCCCACCCGACGGCACCACAAAGGGCTGGTCGGGTAGGTAGTAGAAGTTGTTGTTCCGGTCGAACGCCTTCGTCGGGTCATCGGTTTCGCCGAGGTCACGTACCCCCTCGGGCCGGGCGTCCGATGCATATTGCCGGGCTACGTGATTGGGTACGAAGTCGATGATCACCTTCAGCCCGTTGGCGTGCGATCGCTTGACGAGCGCCTCAAACTCGGCCATCCGGTTGCGCACATCGACGGCCAGATCAGGGTCGACGTCGTAGTAATCCTTGATCGCGTAGGGCGACCCGGCCCGGCCTTTCACCACCAGCGGATTATCGGTCGGGATGCCCAGCGACGAGTAGCCCGTCATGGTCGCGTGTTCGATCACGCCTGTGTACCAGACGTGCGAGATGCCCAGCTTGTTGATTTCCTGAAGCGCCTTGTCAGTAATGTCGTTGAATTTCCCGACGCCATTCTCCGCCAGGTTACCCCACGGCTGATTGGTCGTTTTCTTGTTGCCAAAGAGGCGCGTAAAAATCTGATAAACAAGTAGTTTGTCGCCAGGTACGTTGGGGGCAGTCCACTCGCTCAGGCGCTGAGCGGCGGTGGCGAGCGGGTTGGCCAGCAGGCTGGTCGCCGCCATACCGGCCGTAAAAGCACGGCGTGATAAGGTGGGGGTGGTAGTGGGCACGGGGTGAATGGTTTACTGGACAACAGCAATCGCGTCAACCTCCAGCAGGTAATCGTCCTGAACCAGTCGAGTGACCTGCACGGTCGTGCTGGCGGGTTTGTTGGGAAGGTCTTTCAGGAAATCGAGGCGGATCGCCCGGTACGTGGTCAGGTCGTTCATGTTGACCATGTACGTGTCGATCTTCACGATGTTGGCAATGGTGCCTCCCGCCGCTTCGACCGCCAGTTTGATGTTGTTGAGCACCTGCCTAGCCTGCGCGGCAAAATCGCCTTTGCCAACCAGCTTACCGTCCTTGTCAACCGCGATCATGCCTGATACGTAGATAGTGCGCCCGCCCGTCGTTACGACCGCCTGCGAATAATTGGGGCTTTTCGACAGCGTAGCCGGGTTGATGTGCTCAATCGTTTGCGCCAGACTCGGCAAGCTAAACAGACAGGCAATCAGGACGCAGAAAAATCCTTTTTTCATAAAGAAGTGGTTGACCGCTAAGGGCGCGAAGAGAAGCACAAAGTACGCGAAGCAACGATAGTTTGCAACGTAGCGTACTTTGTGCTTCTCTTCGCGCCCTTAGCGGTCAATGCATTAAAACGGCGTAGCCTGATTCGGATCGGCGTTACCGAAGTTCGACAGGTCATTGGCCCGGCTGCGCAACGTACCTGAACCCGGCATGGGCGGTAGGGGCGGCATGGTGCCCGGCGGCGGTAGTGTGGGCGCCTCAAAACTGCTCATGCCCGAAACTCCGTCGGGGAAACCCCCGCCACCCGGCAGCGGCGTGAAGTAGCTGTCGAGGTCGCAGAATTTGGTGAATCGGTTCACGAAACGCAACTGAATGGTATCGAGCGAACCCGAACGGTTTTTCGCTACGATTACTTCGCCGATACCGGCAGTCGAATTGCCCGCTTCGTCCTGCGTAATATTGTAGTATTCAGGGCGATACAGGAACATAACCATGTCGGCATCCTGCTCGATTGACCCCGATTCCCGCAGATCGGAGAGTTGCGGTTTTTTGTCGCCACCCCGCGTTTCCACGGCCCGGCTCAACTGCGACAGCGCAATTACAGGTACGTTCAACTCTTTGGCCAGGTTTTTCAATGCCCGCGAAATCGAGGCAATTTCCTGTTCACGGTTGCTGCCCTTGCTGTTGTCGCCCGTCATTAGCTGAAGGTAGTCGATCACCACCATCTGAATGTCGTGCTGCGCTTTCAGACGGCGGCATTTGGCCCGCAGTTCCAGAATCGACAGGGCGGGCGTATCATCGATGTAAATGGGGGCTTCGGTCAGGCGCTGAATCTTGTGGTGCAACTGCTGCCACTCGTGCGGCGCGAGGTTCCCTTTCCGAATTTTCTCCGAATCGATCTCGGCTTCTGCCGAAATCAGACGATTCACCAACTGCACCGACGACATCTCCAGGGAGAAAATCGCCACCGGTTTGCCATGATCCACCGCCGCGTTTCGAAGTGCCGACACCACAAAAGCGGTGTTGTGCGTGACGGTCATGTCTTCGAGCAGAAACAGGTGGTTGCCGTCGATGGTGAAGCCGTAGTAATCGTCTTCTTTGTCGTACTCAACCGTAATACCCGTCACGCGCCAATCGGCTCGTGCTTGCAGAGGGCGGGCTTTTTTGCGCTCAATCCGAACGGGTATCGAATCCAGATTGCCGAAAAGGCGCAGGCGATATACCGTTGACGAATAACCCCGTGATGCGATGGTGGCCTGTTTCTCGATCAACGAGCAACGGAATCCCAGCGTATCGCAGAGGTATTTGATCTGCTCAGCCAGCGCCTTGTTCTTTTGCGTGATTTCGTAGCAGTTGAACTCGCGCTGATAATGACCGTCGCTGTCGATCAAACCAGCCAGTAGCCGGAGTCGATTAGCCGTTGAGTTGATCAGGTATGTTCGTGGGATGTGCTTGTTTTCGAGCATAGTCAGGCCACGCAGCTCATCCTGCAAGCTAAATACCGTCCGCGAGCCGCCCCGCTGCCCCGTGGTAATCGCATGGTTGGGCGTTTTACCCGCTTGCTGATAGGTCATCAGTTGCAGACCGAGCGTATCAGCATACTCCTGCATAAACGATACGACTTCGGTGTCGACGTTCGTAATACGCGAACTGTAGCTATGGCCGTCGCCCAGCCAAAGGCCTACGAAATAGGGGTCCAGGCTAAGGGCTTGTTCGGGAAATTCAACGGCTACTTTATACCCTTTGTAATTGCTTTTGAATTTGTCGGACCTGGTCAGGTAATCACGAACCGAGATATTGAGCACCTCGCCTTTGGTGTGGCCGCCTTCGTTGCGCGAGCGCTTCAGCGACAGAATGTGGCTCTCGTTGACCCGGTAATCAATTCCCTTGTTTTGCCGAATCCAGTACATGCGTTCGCGGCCCCGCGCAATTGATAGCACCGTTCGGGGCGTCGAATCGTCACCCATCAGCAAGTCGCCCTCCCGAACGTCTTCGACTTTGCGCAACGAACCGTCGAACATGACAACTTTGGTGCCTTTACCCAAGCACTTGCCCATTGCCGGACGTGCCGCCAGGATAACGAGTTCAGTGGGTTGCCAACCCGACGTGAGTCGGTCGAGCGCCGTGAAGCCCGAGGGGACGCCGGTGAGCCCTTCCTGGTTCTTCTTGGTTTCCATCTCCTTCAGAGCTTCGCTCACGATCGAGCGCATGTCGGAGACGGTCTTGCGGATGTTGGATTCGGTGAGCTGAAACAGATCGCGCTCGGTGCGGTCGAGGAGTGTGAAGACGTCGGTCGTGTCTTCGAAGGCGTCTTTCTGAATCTCGGAAGCCATCGAAATCAGGCCGCGTTTCAGGGCCTGCTCGGTGATGATCCGGGCGTGGTATTCGATGTTGGCGGCCGAGTTGACCCGCAGTGTCAGTTGCGAGATATAGCCACCGCCGCCAACGAGTTCGATTTCGCCGGTCTTACGCAGTTGCTGCGTAACGGTCAGCAAGTCGATCGGCTCCGAGTTGGAAAAGAGCGTCAGAATCGCCTTATAGATCGTCTGGTGGGCGGGTGTGTAGAAGGTTTCGGGCTTCAACAGATCGACGACCGCCGAAAGCGCGTCTTTTTCGATCATCAGCGCACCCAGCACCGCCTCTTCCAGATCCACCGCCTGCGGTGGCAGTTTCCCCAATCCACTGTCGAGAAACCGATTGCCGCCACCCGACTGCCGACCGCTGACGAAGGCGTTCGGACCGCTTTGTGCCGGATTTTTTCTGAAATTATTATTCGGGCGGGGTGCTCCGCTGTTGGTGTCCATAGTAATGCAAGTATACGCAGAAGTAGGGCCTCGAGGCAAGCTGCAAAACGGCCTAAAGGGTCGCGACTGGTAACATAGGGCGGGTAATCAACTGATGCTAAAAGACTTCAACGAGATTAAAAAAATGACCTTTATTTTACATGAAAAAGGATAGATAGGTAATTAAGTAATTCCCGGGTAGCCAGGCCGGTGGGTGGTTTGACAGCCAGAAAGATAAGTCACAGGATAGGATTATTTCCGCTTTTTTCGGTACGCTTATTATACGGCTTGGTAGGCTGTTGATTGACCCATTTTTTCGTAGAAAATGTTGTCTGGGTACGTTGATTCAGTATATTCAACCAGTCAACATGCAACCTGGACATTAGCTGTTGGAAACTGGAAACCGGCCCCCCCGTGGCGCGGTGCCCAGCGCCTGCCGGTCAGCGTCCTTAATCCATCCGAATCAGTTTGGTCGAAAAAATCATCACACTCGACAACGACGTCTCCCTTATCGATTTCCTGGGCGTCGAGAATAACAACATCAAGGAAGTGGCCGCCGCCTTCCCGATGAGCAAGATCATTTCGCGCGGAAACGAAATACGCATCAAGGGGACTACGCCCGAAATCTCCCGCATTACCGACATTCTGGAATCGCTGATGCAGCATTATCAGCGGTATGGTAAGCTTACCCACGAAAATGTGCAGACGTACCTGAACGGCGGCAACGAATCGGATCAGAACAGCGTACCGGTGTCTGACGATGAAGTGCTGGTGTATGGCACCAAGGGCATTGTAGTTCGGGCCAAGACCGCCAACATGAAGCGGCTGGTGGAGGCGGCCGAAACCAATGACCTGGTGTTTGCGATTGGCCCGGCGGGTACGGGTAAAACCTACACGGCGGTGGCGTTGGCGGTGCGGGCGCTGAAAAACAAGGAAGTACGGAAGATCATTATCACCCGCCCGGCGGTGGAAGCTGGCGAAAACCTCGGTTTTCTGCCCGGCGATCTGAAAGAGAAGATCGACCCCTATCTGCGCCCCATTTACGATGCTCTCGACGACATGATCCCCGCTGAGAAGCTGAAGTTCTACCTGGAAAACCGGATCATCGAAATTGCACCGCTCGCCTACATGCGGGGCCGAACGCTGAATAACGCGTTTATCCTGCTGGATGAGGCCCAGAACACGACGGCCATGCAGATGAAGATGTTCCTGACTCGGATGGGCCCCAGCTCGAAGGCAATTATTACCGGTGACCGCTCGCAGATCGACCTGCCTAAGCACCAGAAATCGGGCCTGTCGGAGTCGATTGGTATTTTGCGTGATATCCCCGGCATCGCTTTCGTCGAGTTGGATGGGCGCGACGTAGTGCGTCACCGCCTCGTGAAGGCGATCATTAATGCTTATGAAAAAGCAGGACAATAAACGAGTGTTGGGATTCGGGTTTCGGGTTTTGAGTTTCCGGTCAGGCAGTAAAGCCGCGCCACTGAAAACCCGAAACCCGAAACCCGATATTCGCTTACGGGTCGGTCTGGCCGGCCTTTTTTTGTGGGCGGCGTGCGGTAGTGTAGCCCTGGCCCAGACGACCGTAGCCGACGAACCGCTGCGGGAATGTGCTTCGGAGATCGTGGAGTGGCAGTTGCAGCAACGCTTTCCCCAACGCAGGCAACGCATCGACGCGCTGAATCAGCAGGTACGTATGTTCGGCATGATCAACAGCCGGGCCCGCGGTACCGACGAAGAAATCTACCGCATTCCGGTGGTGGTGCACGTGGTGCACAACAATTCGAATAATACCATTGGCGGTGCTAACAACCCGAATATCTCCGACGAACAGATCTTATCGCAGATTCGGGTATTGAACGAAGATTATCGCAAGATCGCCGGGACACCGGGCGGCAGTTCCACCAACCCGCTGGCGGTCGATACCGGCATCGAGTTTTTCCTGGCCACGACTGACCCCAACGGCCTGCCAACCAACGGCATCACCCGAACCTACACCACCCGCACGGGTTTTGATATTACCAGCTACCAGGACCAACTGGCGCTGTCGAATCTGGTGTACTGGCCCACCAACCGATACCTCAACTTATGGGTATGTGCCAACTCGGCGACGCGGTACTTGGGCTATGGGCAGTTCCCGACTGTCGACGCCACGTCGGTGCCCGGTCTCACCGACGTAACTGATGAGCGGATTGATGGCCTGGTGGTCGATAACCGGTACTTTGGGGCCGGGCTGGGCACCGTTACCAGCCGATTGTACTGCTGTGGCCGAACGGTGACGCACGAAGTGGGGCACTGGCTCGGGTTGCTGCACCCTAACGGCGACACCCGCTGCGGCGATGATTACGTTGACGACACGCCCGTGATCGAGGCGCTGAACAATGTGAGCGAAACGAGTTGCACGCCCGTCTTTTCGACCTGTACCGGCACGCGCACCCGCAACCTGATCGAAGATTACATGGACTACACGCCCGACGCCTGCATGAACGTGTTTACAGGCGGGCAGCGTGACCGGATGCGGGCCGTATTGCAGCTGAGCGCCCGGCGTAGGCAGGTACTTTCGTCGGCTGTACAACTGGCTGAAACGGACCAACTCACCTTGACGGTCTACCCCAACCCCGTCAGTAGCCAGGAAGAAAGTACCGTCGATGTGCAGTTTAAGGGAAGCCAACCGTTTGAGGCGGGCTTGTACGACGTCAGTGGGCGATTGCTGAAAGGGCAGGCCTACACCGCCTCGCTGAGCCGCCGCATTACTCTGTCAGGCGTGGGGCTGTCGGCGGGAATCTACATCCTGCGCATCACGACGCCCACCGAAACGGCGACAAAACGGGTACTGGTGCGGTAAGCCATAACGGGTTGGTTTTGGTTTACAGTCAAGGAGTGGGTGGCTTGCGTTGGCCCGCTGAAAACTGTAAACTGCAACCTGAAAACACGCACCGATATGATCAACGTTTCGCCAATACGGTCAAAAACAGACATGGAAGCGGCTTTCGCGATTCGCCGAGTCGTGTTTGTCGAGGAACAGAACGTACCTGCTGAAGACGAATACGACGAGTTTGAAGCCGAAAGCCAGCACTTTCTGGCCTACCTCGATGACCAGCCCGTGGGTACTGCCCGGTGGCGGCGAACCAGCAAAGGGGTCAAGCTGGAGCGTTTCGCTGTACTGGCCACGGCCCGGCGCAAGGGCGTGGGGCAGGCACTGGTACAGACCGTGCTGAACGACGTGTTCAGCCAGCAACCCGAACCCATCGAAAGCATTTATCTGCACGCCCAGCTGTCGGCCATGCCGCTGTATGAGAGCTTCGGCTTTGTGCCGGTTGGGCCTCAGTTTGATGAGTGCGGTATTCAGCACGTGAAGATGGTGCTGCCCGGCAAACGGATGCCCAGCGAACAGATGTCGGAAACCCGTTCGCCAGACAGTAAACCCGCCCAGCCGGGCACGACTGACAATGCGGCCGGCAACGCGCAGCAGGTAGGAGCACAACCCACCGAACGCCGGTAGCGGTGTATGCGGGGCTATCCGTTCTTCAGGTACGTTGCCGCGTTACTCATCGGCATTGTGCTGGCTGAAGCCTGGCCGACGGTTTCGCCTTACTGGGCCGCCGGGTTCGGGCTGGGGTGTCTGGGGCTGTATCTGTTCCGCCTGCGCCGCAACGAACGAAAAACCATAAAGCCGCTCGACCTGGTGCAGGGATTTGCCTTGCTGGGCCTGATGGCCGCCCTGGGCTGGGGGTTGCTGTATGCCCACACGCCCGCGCATCGGCCCGATAATCTCCTGAACGTACCCAACCCGCCCGACGCCTACGAAGCCGTCATTACCAACTTGCCCGAAACCCGCGCCAAAACCATCAAGGTCGAACTGGCGCTGCGCCGTGGCCGCTGGAACGACGGTGATTCGGCGGGTTATCGGCCGCTAACTGGCCGGGTGGTGGCCTACCTCGACAAAGGTGATTCGCTGGCGCCAACGGCAACGCCCCGGTACGGCGATGTCTGGCTGGTGCTGCATCCGCCGCGCCTGGCCGATCCGCCGCTCAACCCCGCCGAGTTTGACTACCGTCGCTTCCTGAGTCGACGGGGTATCTATCACCAGCAATACCTGCGCCCGTGGCAGCGGCGCGTGATTGGCTACGACCCGCCCAGTCGGCTCACGGCGCTGGCGTATCGGGTCAACGCTTGGGCCGATAGCCTGCTGACGCAGAAAATAGGCTCGCGGGCGGAATATGGGGTCGTCAACGCCATGTTTCTGGGCACGCGCGACGACCTCGATCCGGTGCAGTACGAGACCTACGCCGCCGCCGGGGCCGTGCACATCCTGTCGGTATCGGGCATGCACATCGGTATCCTGTTTATCGTGCTTAGCGGGCTGCTGACCTGGCTGGCGCCGGGGCAGGGCAATCGATGGTGGGTCATTGGGCTTAAGCTGAGCGTACTGTGGTTCTACGCGCTCACCACCGGTTTGTCGGCGCCCGTGCTGCGGTCGGCAGTGATGTTCACTTACCTGCTGCTGGCGGGTGGCTTCAACCGCAGCCAAAGTCTGATGAATACGCTGGGGGCCTCGGCTTTTTTTGTGCTGGTCTACGATCCGTATGCCGCTTTTTCGGTAGGGTTTCAACTTTCCTACCTGTCTATCCTGGGCATTGGCGCCTGGGCACCGCAGTTTATCAAACTCTGGCGACCCCAGACGCGGGTTGCCAACTGGCTCTGGGAGATCTCGATGGTGGCAGTGGCGGCTCAACTGGTCGCGCTGCCGGTATCGTTGTATTACTTTCACGCGTTCCCGGTCTATTTTCTGTTGGCTAATCCGGCGGTGGCGTTGCTGTCGACCCTGCTGGTGCCGCTGGCCGTCGCGACTGTGGCGCTGGGTTGGGTGCCCGTGCTGGGCGATGGGCTGGGCTGGCTGCTTCGGCAGGTGGCCTGGCTGCTGAATGCGGCGGTCGATTGGGTAGGGCATCTACCCGGCGCCACGTTCGATGGGTTCTGGCCGTCGGCGCTGGCGGTTGGGCTGATGTATCTGCTGATCGGGCTGGCGGGGATGGTCGTGCTTACGCGGCATCGGCGCTACGTACGGCTACTAGCCGGGGCGGCGGTCGTCTTGGCGTTGCTGACCGTTCACGACGTGCAGCAACAAGCTACCCAACGCCGGCTTGTTGTGCATTACCAGCCCCGAAAAACCACGGTTAGTTTGACCGCAGGCCGACAAACCCAATTGCTTACCGACGCCGACTGGGAAACCAACCCGCGCCTGTATGATTTCTACCTCAAAAATGCGCTGGATTCGTGGGGTGTTCGGCAGGTTCAGACGGGCAGTCTGCTGGCCGATACGATAGCGACGCTGCCACCGTACCGGCACACGCCTGATGTGTCGCTGCTGGTGTGGGAGGGACGCAGCCTGTTGTTGGTCAATCGGCTGGCTTCGTACCGGCGCTGGCAACTGCCTGCCGTGGTCGATTACGTCGTCTTGCGTCGCAACGCCCTCCGCGATTGGCACCAGTTGCAGCAGCGCGTGGTGGCCCGGCACCTCATCTTCGACGGCTCGAACGCGATGGAGCGGGTGGATAGTCTGCTAAAAACGAAACCCCCGACGCTGGCGTCGAGGGTTCATTCCGTTCGGCATTCCGGCGCATTTGTGGCGGAATGGTGATGCTGATGGGCGGCAGGTACGTTACGTATGATTGACGGACTAGTACTCCAGCATCGACGGCAAATTTTTGGCCTGTTCGATGAAGCCGGCTACTTGTTCGGCAGACGGGGGGCGCTGGGTCAATTGACGGACACTATTGATCTCAACAAGTTTCGCGTGCAGATTCTCCGGAACGCGTTTCGCTAATTCTTTCACCGTGTCGACGCCCGCTTCTTCCAGTAGATCGCTGTAGACACGGCCGATGCCCTTGATCCGGGCGAGGTCAGCGCGATTAGCCAATTCCAGAATGACAGAGCCATCAATCCCGATGGTCTCGGCCAGCTCTTTGCGTCCCTTTGACGTACGCGTTGCTTCCAGCAGTGTATCTGAATCGACAAGCCCCTGCGCTTTCAACAAGTTAATCAAAGCATCATTAATCCCCTTTAGTTCTCCTAGTGTGAGGCTCATACGTTTGATGGATAAGGTATGGGTTAACTGATAATGGGCCATAGTAAGTCGCCCAACTTCACAACTATAAATTAACGCAATAAGTATTTACGCCTTGTTTTGTTAAGTAGAAATTTTTTGTAAACGGTAAAACTCGCTGGTCCCATTTGCTCAAAAAGCCGTTCCCACTCGGCATACGTGTGGGCGTCGTTCTGAGCAAATTGAGCCGAGTCTATCTTTTTGGTTAGTAGATACTCCGTAAATGTCATGGTAGAAACAAAAGCTGACAGAGTGACGGGGGAGAAGCGTTGCCTACCGGGCGGTATGATGGTTGCTGGGTGAGTGGCCCCACAGCAAATACACAAGTCATGGTAACCACGTTCATAAATGGGCCCGACTATGAGGCCGACGCTGCCAGTTCGGCAGCACCCGACGCGTCACTGCTTGATGCGTACTCAAACACGGTTGTAAATGTAGCAAAAAAGGCCAGCCCCTCGGTGGTGCAGATCAAAGTGAGGGGCCAGCGCCGGCCGGGTAACGTACCTGGCGGCACGCCGCCGCGTCGGCGGCAACCCGACGAGGGCAACGGTACCGGATCGGGCTTTGTCATCTCGACCGATGGCTACCTGGTTACCAACAACCACGTAGTGGCCGGCGCCGAAACGATTACCGTGGCCCTGCCCGACCGCGACGACCTGACGGCTACCCTCGTGGGGCGTGATCCGGCTACGGATATCGCCGTACTGAAAGTCTACGCCGATGGGCTGAAGGCCATCCGGTTTGCCGATTCGAAACGCCTGCAGGTAGGCCAAATCGCCATTGCGCTGGGCAACCCGTACGGGTTTCAGTATTCGCTGACCGCGGGCGTCATCAGCGCGTTGGGCCGTACGCTCCGCTCAGAATCAGGGCGCCTGATCGACGACGTCGTGCAAACCGATGCAGCCCTGAACCCCGGCAATTCGGGCGGACCGCTGCTGAATTCGCAGGGGGAAGTGATCGGCGTAAATACGGCGGTGATTCTGCCTGCGCAGGGTATCTGCTTTGCCGTTTCGTCGAACCTCGCCAACCTGGTAGTGGGCAAACTGATCACCGAAGGCCGGGTGCGCCGGGGGTACCTTGGGATTGCCGGTCAACTGATTAACCTGACCGAGCGCATCCGGCAGTACAACCAGCTTACGGCCCGCACGGGCGTGATGGTGGCCAGCGTAGAGCCCGATGGCGTTGCCAACAACAGCGATCTGCGGCAGGGCGACATCATCGTGGCCTACAACGACCGCCCCGTAACGACGGTCGATGATCTGCACCTGCTGCTCACAGACGCCACCATTGGCCGCCCGGCCCAACTGACGGTGCTGCGCAATGGCCGCAAGCAGGGCGTGATCGTCACGCCGGGCGAACTGACGTAAAGGCGACGTTTGTGGTTTGTTGGGACAAACTTCATGATTTAGCTATGCCCCAACAAACCGCAAACGCTGCCCTGCCGGTTATCTTCGCCCCATGAAAAATGCGTTCTTTTTTGTGGCCCTGCTGGGGCTGTTTACGGGTTGTTCGCCCAAACTGAATAAAGCCGCGAAAACCGAGCTGTCGGCAGCGCGGTTTCGCTATCAGGCAGGCCAACCGGCGTTGATTTCGGTACACCGGGGTGGGGGCGATCTGCGCGGCTATCCCGAAAACTGCCTTGAATCGTTCGCTTATGTGGCGCAGCAAATTGGCCGTAAGGATGCGCCGGCGGTGATCGAGTGCGACATCGACCTGACCAAAGACAGTGTGCTGGTGATGATGCACGACGCCACCCTCGACCGCACGACCACCGGCACCGGCAAGCTCATCGACCATACCTATGCTGAGGTGCAGCAGGTGAAGCTGGAAGACAACTTCGGCAACCCCACCGCCTTCCGCGTACCGACGCTGAACCAGATTCTGAGTTGGGGACGCACCAACGTGCTGTTTACCCTCGACGTGAAGCGCAATGTGTCGTTTGCCAAAGTGGTCGAGCAGGTGCGGGCCACCAAGACCGAATCGAACGTAGCCATCATTACCTACAACGCCAAAGACGCGGCGCTGGTCCACCAACTGGCTCCCGATCTGATGATCTCCGTCACGATTCGTAACCCCGACGAATACAACCGCCTGCGCGAGCTCGGTATCCCCGACAACCGGATGCTGGCGTTTGTTGGCACCCGCGCCCCAGAGCCGAGCCTGTATGCCTTTCTGCACGAAAAAGGCATCGCCACCATCCTGGGTACGTTGGGCAACCTCGACAAGCAGGCGGCTACCAAAGGCGACAACCTCTACAAAGAATGGACGGCCGCTGGGGCCGACATGCTCTCAACCGACCGGCCGCTGGAAGTGAGCCGAGTCTTGCGGTAATGAAAAAGGGCCGCGAGCGGAGCCGGATTATTTATGGCCTCCTCACGGTGGCGGTGCTGCTGTTGGGGCTGGCATCCCGGCGCTACTCGGTCTGGTTGCCGCCCTTCGTTCATGCTTATGTCGGGGATGTACTCTGGGCGCTTATGGTGTTTCTTGGGCTAGCGCTGTTGCTGAACCGGCAATCGACCCGGACCGTTGCGTGGCTGGCGATGCTCTTCTCCTTCGGTATTGAAGTTGGTCAACTGTATCACGCGCCCTGGATCGACCACCTGCGGGCCACCCGGCTGGGCGGTTTGTTACTCGGCTTCGGTTTCCTGTGGACAGACCTACTCTGTTATGGCGTCGGCATTGCCATCGGGGTGCTGCTCGACCGATGGTTATTGGCCTCGTCACGCCGCTGATGGCATACGCTTACAAGCCAGTACAAACGCCAATGGTCAGCCTTCCCTTTTTAAGAGTGAAGGCTGACCATTGGCGTTCAGGTATGTTTGTCGTCAGCTAGTTGTCGCTGCTGTCCAGAATTTTCTTCTTTTCGGCTTCGTATTCCTTTTCCGTCAGGATTTTCTCGTCGAACAGCTTTTTGATGTCGCGAAGACGGTCGGCTTTGGTTTGGATTTTGGGGGTAGCCTCGGCCGTGACGCCATACAGCGGGGTCGCGGTTGAGGCTGGCACTGTAGTGGCCGGCTGCTCAGTACCCGCTAGTGGGCGAAGCTCGTACGTATGATCGGGATCGTACTTCATCGTCCATAGGAAGGGAAAGAGCAGAAACACTCCGCCTACGATAGCCCCCGCGTCGGCCCGCTCGTTGCGCACCAGTGGCAGTTGCAACGGTTCAAAACCGTCTTTTTCGAGGCGGAGGTCGGTCACGCTGCCAACGATCTTAGTATCGCTGTACTGGTAGGGCGTTATGCCTTTGTATTGGCCATTGACGTACAGTTTGGCCCCGGCAGGCCGGCTGTTGATGATCGTAGAGCTGCTACAGTTGGCGAGTAGCACAGCACTCGCGGCAATCAGGGATAAGCCCTGAATGGGCTTTTTGGCAAAGAACGTAAGCATGAGCGATAGGCAATTGATGGTTAGGCCGGACGCTATTGTCCAGGTTTTCCTTGGATACGTTTCAGTCGAAAGGTTTAGTGCAAGTAAATAAAAAAGCTGTTGTCAACTCCTTGTGGGTTAACAACAGCTCCCTTACTTAACGAAAAGACAACAACGCCCCGCCTAATTACTCCGACACGACGATTACCGGGGCGACGTGTTCAGGGTCATTATCGTGCGAGGCTTTTTTGGCCGCGCGCTTTGAGGGGCGCTTCACCGTCACTTCGTAAAGATCAGTGCGGCGGTCTTTCAGGTTCTGCACCGACCCATACTCGTGCAACTCCTTCAGCAGCGACACGTCGACGTCGGCAAAGAGAACCATCTCGGTGTTGGTCGTCGCTTCGGCTTTGATGGCATTGTTCGGAAACTGGAAATCAGACGGGGTAAACACCGCCGATTGAGCGTAATGGATGTCGGTGTTAGGTACGTTGGGCAGGTTGCCCACGCAGCCCGAGATCGCCACGTAGCACTCGTTTTCGATGGCCCGCGCCTGCGCACAGTTCCGTACGCGGTAGTAGCCGTTCTGGGTGTCGGTCAGGAACGGGACGAAGATGATTTGGGCACCCTGCGCGGCCAGAATCCGGCCCAGTTCGGGGAATTCCACGTCGTAGCAGATCATCATGCCCACCTTGCCGCAGTCGGTGTCGATGGCTTTGATCTCGTAGCCGCCCACCATGCCGTAATACTTCACCTCGTTGGGTGTGATATGAACCTTGCGGTATTCTTCATACGAACCGTCGCGGCGGCAAAGGTAGGCGACGTTGTAGAGCTTACCGTCGTCGATAAGCGGCATCGAGCCGCCCACAATGTTGACGTTGTAGGAGATGGCAAACTGCGCCAGTTTGTCACGTACCTGTTCGGTGTACTGCGCCAGCTCGCGGATAGCCTGCGGTTCGGGCATATCGCGGAACTGCACCATCAGCGGCGTATTGAAAAACTCGGGCAGCACCAGAAAGTCGGCCTTGTAGTCGGAGACCACGTCGACGAAAAACTCGACCTGATCAAAAAACGATTCCAGATTGGGGAAGTGCCGCATTTGCCACTGCACCACCCCCAGCCGGATGATGGAGTCGGTGTGGGGTTTTCGGTCTTTCTCGGCCACGTAGTAGATGTTGTTCCACTCAAGCAGCGTGGCGTATTCTTTCGATTCGGTATCGCCGGGCAGGTAGCCGCGCAGGACCTTCTTTACGTGGAAATCGTTGGCCAGCTGGAACGACAGCGTGGGGTCGTAAATGTCTTTCTGCTTCACCCGGCTGATAAACTCGCGGGGCGACAGCTCATCGGCATACTTGCGGTAGTTGGGAATACGCCCCCCCGCCAGGATGCCTTTCAAATTCAGCTGCTCGCAGAGTTCTTTGCGGGCGTCGTAGAGGCGGCGGCCCAGGCGCAGGTCGCGGTAGTCGGGGTGCACAAAGACCTCGATCCCATACAGCCAGTCGCCCTTGACGGTGTGCGTATCGAAGGTATACTCGCCCGTAATTTCTTCGAAGGTGTGGTTATCGCCAAAATCGGCGTAGCGGACCCGAATGGCCAGTGCGCAGGCGACCACTTTGTCGTCGACTTCCACGCAGAACTGACCCGTCGGGAAGATGGTCAACAGTTTGTCGATCAGATTTTTCTCCCAATAATCCCCGCCGATGCCGCTGTACGATTCGATCATGGCCTCCTTCAGATCAGGGTAGTCGCTTTTCTTCAAATTCCGGGTTACAATCCGCATAGTACTGGTGATCTCGTTTAGTTGGGTAAACCCATTTTGGCCCCAAAACAATCCTGATACTAAACCAAGGTTTGGTGTTTGGCGTTTGGTGTTTGATGTTGTCAGGCTAGAAAACCCGGCACCGTCAAACACCAAACGTCAAACGTTTCACATTCACAATGGCACAAGCTAAACGCAGAGCATCGGCTACCTGGGAGGGTAGCTTACAGGAAGGCACCGGCACCCTATCGGCCACGGGCGGCGTCCTGAACAACACCCCTTTCTCGTTTAAAACACGGTTTCAGAGCGAAGACGGCTCGGCGGGTACTAACCCCGAAGAGTTGCTGGCCGCGGCCCACGCCGGCTGTTTTACCATGGCAACGGGCGCCACGATGGGGCAGCAGGGTTTTACCCCCACGCACCTCGAAACCAAAGCCGTATTATCGATGGATATGGACACGCTGACGATCACGGCAGTGGAGCTAACGCTGACAGGCAGCGTGCCCGGTATCGATCAGGCGAAGTTTGAAGAAATCGCCAACGACGCCAAGAAGAACTGCATCATCTCGCGGGCGCTTTCGCCCAACATCGAGATTACGCTGAAAGCGACGCTGGTGTAGGTAAGGCCTTGGGCATAAACCAGCTGAAGCGAGCAGTCGGATGGTTTATGCCCTCATTTTGCCTAAAAAAGGAGTCTGTGTGGTAGGGTGAGGGGTATTGGTTTTTCTTGACATGGTGCCAGAATTGGCCTATTTTGGTCTAATAATTGATAGGCCGTTCACGGGCGCGCCCACGCCTGACATCTACACTGCAAGTCTCTAATCCGCTAAAGCCAACTTTTCCATGCAAAAATTAAGTTTAAGCCAGTCGTTGCAGCAGAAGCTCTCGCCGCAACAGATTCAGTTCATTAAGCTATTGCAGATTCCCACCGCTGAGTTGGAAACCCGCATTGAAGAAGAACTGGAGATTAATCCGGCATTGGAAGAGGGACAAGACGAAGAGTTTGAGGCGAAAGACGAATTTGACGATGACTTTGATGGTCAGGACGATTACAGTGAACGCAACGACGATCTGGACATCGACACGTACCTGGCCAATGACGAGTTTGCCGGGTACAAGATGCAGGGCGACGGCGCCTACGGCGAAGAAGACCGCGAGATGCCACTCGCCACGTCGAGCAGCCTCACCGACTCGCTGATGCAGCAGTTTGGCTACCTGCGCCTGACCGACGAGCAGCGCACCATCGGGCTACAGCTGCTGGGCAGTATCGAGAGTGATGGCTACATCCGCCGCTCCATGCAGGCGATTGTGAATGACCTGGCGTTCTCGCAGAATATTTTCGTTGATGCCGAGGAAATTGAAGATGTGCTTCACAAGATTCAGACGTTCGACCCGCCGGGCATTGCCGCCCGCGACCTGCGCGAATGCCTGTTGCTGCAACTGAAGCGCAAAGATCAGGCAGACAGCTGCGTACAACTGGCGACCCGGATCATCGAAGACTACTTCGAGGAGTTTTCGAAAAAGCATTACGAGAAAATTCAGCGGCGGCTCAATATCTCCGATGAGTCGCTCAAGAAGGTTGTCGATATCATTATCAAGCTGAACCCCAAGCCGGGTTCGGTAGAGGGCGACGACAACGCCGCGCCTTACCTCACGCCCGACTTCATTCTGGTCAATAACAACGGCAAACTGGAGCTATCGCTGAATTCGCGCAACGCCCCGGAACTGCGCATCAGCCGCTCGTTTGCCGACATGCTCGACACCTACGACAAGAGCAACAAACAAAACAAGGCGCTGAAAGAGACGGTCACGTTTGTGAAGCAGAAGCTCGACGCCGCCAAGTGGTTTATCGACGCCATTAAGCAGCGGCAGCAGACCCTGCTGAAGACGATGAACGCCATCGTGCGCTACCAGTACGATTTTTTCCTGACCGGCGACGAAACGAAGTTGCGCCCCATGATCCTGAAAGACATCGCGCAGATGATCGAGATGGACGTGTCGACGATTTCGCGGGTGGCGAATAGCAAAGCCGTACAAACCGAATTTGGCATTTACCCGCTCAAATACTTCTTCTCGGAAGGGATCTCGACCGAATCAGGTGAAGACGTGAGCAGCCGGGAGGTGAAGAACATCCTGAAGGATATGATCGATAGCGAGCCGAAAGTAAATCCGCTGTCGGACGATAAGTTGGAAAAGATGCTTAACGACCGGGGCTACAACATTGCCCGCCGCACCGTCGCCAAATACCGCGAACAGCTCAACATTCCCGTCGCCCGCCTGCGGAAACAATTGTAACGTATAATGTGGCCCGTCGGAGGCGCCTAGCCCTTGCGGAACAATGTACGATGTACAATGGGTTACTAGGAGCAGTCGGATACACGTTGTACATCATACATAGGTCATCGTACATTAAGCTTTGAATTCCCGCTTCGCTCAGTTTCTTTCCGTTGTTTTCCATCCGTTGCTGATGCCGACCTGGCTGTTTGCCTTACTGCTGTATGGGGCACCGGCTCGGCTCAACGTAGATACCTATTCACTGGGGGCGCGGTTCAGCGTGCTGGTGCTGCTCTTTCTGGGTACGTTCGCCCTGCCAAGCCTGCTCATTTTTTACCTGTATCGCATTGGCTACCTGCGCGACATGACCATGCCCGACCGCGCCGACCGCCGGTTGCCATTTCTATTGACGGGCTTTATCTACACCGGCGTTACCTACTTTTTTGCCTTCCGCATGAGTCTGTTTTCGGCTACATCGCCGGGCGTAAGCGTGTTGCTGGCGGGGATCACGCTGTCCATTCTGCTGGTCGGGATGATTAACCAATACTGGAAAATCAGCGCGCACAGCGTTGGTGTGGGGGGCGTGCTGGGCGCTGTAGCGGGCTTGCTGGCCAAATCGGGCGATACTGATCTGTTTCTGCCGCTGGTGGGGCTTATCGCGATTAGTGGTCTGGTGGGCAGTGCACGCCTGCAACTCAATGCCCACACGCTGGCGCAGGTTGGCGCCGGTTTGGGGCTGGGCCTGCTCGTCAGCCTGGCCTCCGTGAGTTGGTTGCTGTAGGGCTGCACTGTCATTTGCCTTCGGCGTCATTTGGCTATGCCGTCATTGGTTGTCATTAATTGTTTTTTTACAACCAATGACAACCAATGACAACCAATGACCACAAAAGATCATCCCTGACCCACAGCGGCGGACTGTGCTAATCCTTCCAGAAAGGCCACGAGCAAACGGATACCGTATGCGGTCGCGTTCTTCTGCTGACCGAACTCGGTGTCGGCAAAGGCCATCCCGGCGATGTCGAGGTGCGCCCAGCGCGGGTGATTGTCGGTAAAGACCTCCAGGAATTTGGCGGCGGCAATGGCGCCGTTGATGGGCTTTCCGCTGAAATTCTTCACGTCGGCCACGTCGGAGGTCAAATCATCCTTGTAGGCATCCCAGAGCGGGAGGCGCCAGAGCCGTTCGCCGGTTTGGTCGCCAGCCGTGAGCAGTTGGGCCGATAACTCGTCGTTGTTGGTAAATAACCCACCAGCCTGATACCCCAACGCGGCAATGACGTTGCCCGTGAGCGTTGCCAGGTCGATAAGCACGTCGGGCTGAACATGCCGAACCATATGGCCTAGCCCGTCGGCCAGAATCACGCGCCCTTCGGCGTCGGTGTCGATGATTTCGATCGTCTTGCCCAGGTAGGACGTGATCACGTCGCCGGGTTTGGTCGCCATGCCGTCGACTACGTTTTCGGTAGCGGGTACGATGCCCACCACGCGCAGGGGCAACCGCAGGCGTGCCGCCACTTCCAACGTACCCAGCACGGCCGCCGCCCCGCCCATGTCGCTCTTCATCAGGTGCATGTTAGTCGACGGTTTGATCGAGATACCACCCGTATCGAAGGTGACGCCCTTACCCACTAGCCCGACCGTGGGGCCGGTGGCCTGGCTCGGATTGTAGTCGCAGACGATCAACAGGGGTGGGTTTTCGCTGCCCTGCCCCACACTCAACAGCGCGTTGTAGCCTTGCCGGGCCAGTTCGTCGTGGTCGATAATCGTAACGCTGTAGCCATGCGCCCGCCCCGAGGCCACGGCCCAATCGGCCAGCGTTTGGGGGGGTTTATAATTGGATGGCGCATTGGCCAGATCGAGCATCGCCCGTTGGGCCGCCCCGATTACCGTGGCCCGGTCGATGGCTCGTTGGGCCGCCGTGAAATCGGCCTGCGTCACGGTCAGGTGCAACGTACCTGACTCGCCGTAAAAGCCGGTTGGCGCAGCCTTGCCAGTTTGGTAAAGTTTCAGGTCGTAGCCGCCGCCCAATACGCCGAGCACAAGTGGTTCGAGCACGTCGGGCAAAGTGCCGCCCCCCAACGTACCGGTCAAGTCGATACCGATGCGCGTTGGTAGTTTTGCTTTCTGGCTAAAAAATAGCTTCCGAACAGCTTTCAGGTACGTGTCTGACGTGGGCTTTTCGCCCAAACCGAGTAGGAAATGCTTATGGCCGTCGGGGCCGTAAACGAGCAGCGTTTCGTTGCGGTCGCCGGTGAAATCGCCCTGTGCGACTTGGGCGACTTCGGGCAGAGGCTGATTCTTGACGAGCAGCCAAACCGTGGCATCAGTCGCCACCGAACTGGTGTGAAGAAGAACTTGCATAGGGGGAACAAACCTGTAAACCTATAAGGTCTTGAAAACCTTATAGGTTTAGGATTAAACCGCGACCGGGGCTTTAATCGCCGGCCAGGGGTCGTAGTTTTCGAGTGTAAAGTCGGCGTAGGTAAAGTCGAACACCGACTGGACATCAGGGTTCAGGCGCATCGTTGGCAGGGGGCGGAACGGGCGCGCCAACTGCGTATCAACCTGCTCCAGGTGGTTCAGGTACAGGTGCGTATCGCCGCCCGTCCAGATAAACTCGTAAGCCTCGTAGCCGCACTCCTGCGCGATCATAATCGTGAGTAACGCATACGACGCAATGTTAAACGGCACCCCCAGAAACACGTCGGCACTGCGCTGGTAGAGCTGACACGACAGCTGCGGTTTGGTTTGGCCTTTAGCCTCGTCGGGCGGGGCCACGTAAAACTGGAAAAGCGCATGGCAGGGGGGGAGCGCCATCCGGTCGACCTCGCCGGGGTTCCAGGCCGACACGATCATGCGGCGGGAGTCGGGCGATTGTTTCAGTTGCCGGATCACGTTGGCCAGCTGGTCGATCTGGCGGCCATCGGTGGTTTCCCAACTCCGCCACTGCTTACCATAGACATCGCCGAGGTCGCCATTTTCGTCGGCCCACTCATCCCAGATACTAACGCCGTTGTCTTTCAGGTACTTGATATTGGTGTCGCCTTTGATAAACCACAGTAGTTCGTGGATGATCGACTTTGTATGGACCTTTTTGGTCGTCAGCAACGGGAAGCCTGCCTGGAGGTTGAAGCGCATCTGGTAGCCAAATACGCTGAGGGTGCCGGTGCCGGTACGGTCGGTTTTGCGGGTACCATTGGCAAGAATGTGCCGGAGCAGGTCATGGTATTGCTGCATAATCGGGTAAGTTGAAGGGGCGAAGATACAACGCGAATGCTGCCGACAGGTCAGGAACCCGACTGCGACCCCCCACGTTCTAACGTTGCCGCAATGGCCTGCCGGGCTTGCTCGGCGACCTGCTCGGCGTTGAGGCCAGCCGGGTCGATGGGGGCTAACACCGTCCACGACAGGCGGCTAAACGAACGAAGCGGAAACAGCCCTTCCGGGTTGAAGCGGCCGGTACCGTCGATGGCAACCGGCACGATGAGCGAATTGGGTGCTTTTTTGAGTAAAATAGCCAGACCGGCACCGGCAAATGGGCGCGGCATACTGTCGCGGCTGCGGGTGCCTTCGGGAAAGATAATAACGGAGCAGTCCAGGGTTTTCAGTCGGCCACCCAGCCGACCCAGTTCACCCAGCGATTGGCGGGCATCCTGGCGATCAATCAGGGCCGCCCCACTTTTGCGCAGGTTGTAGGAGACGCTGGGGGTGCCATACTCAAGTTCTTTTTTCGCCACAAACACGGGTTTATAGGCCCGTAACCACCAGCCCATGGGTGGAATGTCGAACAGGCTCTGGTGGTTGGCAACGAAAATCAGTGGCCGGTCGGAGGGGAGTGTCGTTGCGAACCGAAACCGCGAAGTGGTGCCGGTAAGCCACTGCCCGTAGACAAGGCCCGCATTCATAGCTGAGGCAGCGTGCTGTTGCCAGGCACGGCCACCCAGCCAGAACGTCAGTACCTGAATGGCATGAAAAACGAGCAATACGAGGCCGAAATAGACCAGATACAGGGCGCTAAGGATGTAATCGAGTCCGCGTTTGGCGAACCGAAAGGGACTAAAAGGACGTGGCATTGCCCCAAAAATAGGTAACAAGCCTGTTTACATGCTTTCTTTGACGAATCATTTGCGAATAGATCATCAGTTGTGCGAGGTTAAGACCTCATTTATAAAGGAAAAGAATGAATCTTCGGACTGAAGTGATGCAGTTCATCGGCACCAAAATGGATGCCTTCATGAACGAGTTTCTCAAGCCTATCGAAACGAACTGGCAACCGGCCGACTTTTTGCCCGACTCGACGCAGCCTTCGTTTTTCGACAAGCTGCGCGACCTCCGCGAACAGGTGGCGGCGCTGTCGTACGATTACCTGGCCGTGCTGGTGGGTGATACGGTGACGGAGGAGGCGCTGCCTACGTATGAATCGTGGCTGATGGGCATGCAGGGCGTCAACCAGGAAGACGGGCAGGGCTGGACGCGCTGGGTACGTGGCTGGACGGCCGAGGAAAACCGCCACGGCGACCTGCTCAACAAGTTTCTGTACCTGTCGGGCCGGGTGGATATGCGGGCGATGGAGGTGTCGACGCAATACCTGATTGCCGATGGCTTCGACATCGGCACGGGTAGCGACCCTTACCGCAACTTCGTTTACACGTCGTTTCAGGAGCTGGCGACCAACCTCTCGCACCGCCGCACGGCCACCCTGGCCAAGCAGGCGGGTAGCCCCATTCTGTCGCAGATGTGCGGCGTGATTGCCGCCGACGAAATGCGCCACGCCAAAGCATATAAGGCGTTTGTGAGCGAAATTTTCGCGCTCGACCCGTCCAACATGATGCTGGCCTTTGACGATATGATGCGTAAGAAGATTGTCATGCCGGCCCATTTCCTCCGCGAAACCGGCGTGAAGATCGGCGAGACGTTTGCCCACTTCTCGGATGCCGCCCAACGCCTGGGTGTTTACACCGTGCACGACTACATCCGTATTCTGGAGTCGCTATTGATCGACTGGAAGATCGACGTCATCGCCGACCTCTCCGACGAAGCGCAGCGCGCCCGCGATTACCTGATGGCGCTACCCGCCCGCCTAACCCGCGTAGCCGAGCGCACTAAAACACCCTCCCTGTCCTACGAGTTTAGCTGGATTGGGTAGGGGGCAGGGTGCTCCGCGCCGGGAATAGCCGGGGTAGCTGGGTACGTCCCAACTACCCCGGCTATTCCCGGCGCGGAGCACCCTGTTTTTTTATTGTTCGTACGTAAACGCCTTCTGAATCTGGCGTTTGATAATGGATACGTAGCGGGTAGGGAATAGGCGCGTGACCCACTCAATTTGACGGGCGTCGGCACCGATCAGCACGCGGGCTTTCCGCCGTGCCACGCCATCGAGAATGATCGAGGCGGCCTGCTGCGGTGTCGTTTTGGCGGCCTCGGCGAAACTAGCTGTCCCCTGTTTATGCATGGCTTCAGTCACGAAACCGCCCTGGCCAAGCCGGGCGCTGGCGGCGATGTTGGTTTTGATGCCACCCGGATGCACGCAGGTGACCCCAATGCCGGTGTCGAGTAGTTCCATGCGCAGCACGTCGGAAAAGCCGCGCACGCCGAACTTAGCCGTGCAATAGGCCGACTGATTTTCGACCCCCGCCAACCCGAACACACTGCTGAGATTGACGATCTGCCCCCGGTTATGCTGCTGCATGAACGGCAGAAAGGCTTTCGTCATCCGAATTACGCCCATCAGGTTGATGCTCAGCAACCACTCGAAATCGACCAGATCGGTTTGGGCGAACGGCCCACTGGCCAGCGCGACGCCCGCGTTATTAACCAAGATCAACGGACTTGCTGGATTTAGCGTCGGAATCACCCGCTCGGCAAAGGCCTGAATCGCCGCCGCATCGCCTACATCGAGCAGGTACGTTGCCAATCTCCCTCCGGCCAGTTGGTTCGTTTCGGCGAGCGTAGCTTCGTTGATGTCGGTGGCGATCACGATGGCACCCCGCTCAACCGCCTGCCGGGCCAGTTCGCGTCCGATGCCCGACCCCGCGCCGGTAATGAGAATCGTTTTGCCAGTGAAATAGCTCATAGGAGGAGAGTGAATAATGTACGATGTACAATGTACAATGGGGCTGACGCAGTGGTAACACTAGTACCAGTTCCATTGCATTGTACGATGTACATTGTACATCGTGCATTACCCATTATACCAGATGAAGCGGTGCCGAGGCCATCTGGCGGTGGTGGCCGCCGGGCTGTAACTTTTCGATTTCGCGGATCACGTCGACGATGCCTTTGAGCGGAATTTTCACCCAGGTAGGGCGGTAGCTGATCTCGTAGCCCAGTTCGTATACCGCTTTTTCGAGTAAGTAAATCAGCAGCAGGTAGTTGATCTCGCCGTTGTCGTAGAACATCGGGTGCGGCGATCCGAACGTGCCGAGGTAGGCGTCCAGGTACGTGTCGCGAATGAGCTTGTACCAGCGGTCCGAAACGATCTGGAGTTTTTCGGGGTCAATGCCCTCCGTCTCGACGGAATTGAACAGCTTGGCCGACACGGCGTAGTGATACGACCGGATCATGCCCGCCACGTCTTTGAGCGGCGAATGCTTGATCTTCCGGTCGGTGATCGTGCTTTCGGGTTCACCTTCAAAGTCGATGATGACATAATCCCGATGGCCGGTATGGTCGCCCACAGCCAGCACTTGCCCGAGGTGATAATCGCCGTGGACCCGAATGCGGCATGACCCGAGCCAGCGCGTCTGGAAATCCGCCACGAAATCGTCGATCATCTCTTTGGCTTCCATGAACACCCACGCCAGCCGCTGCGCCTGCGCGTCGAGCCGACTGTAATTGTTGACCAGCAGGTCGTAGCGGCGGTCGAGCAGGTCCGTGAACCGGCCCGTCAGGAAGCGGCGGTACTCGTCGGTGAAGGGTTCCGACTGGAAGGCCGGGTCGTCGGTTTTGGCGTAGAGCGCCAGGTGCATTTCGGCGGTGCGTTGCCCCAGCAAGGCTACTTTCTCGAACACATCTTCCTTAACCGCAAAGAGCCGGTTGGGCACCGCATACAGGAAATCGTTGAGGTAATCGCCGGTCATGGCCCAACTGTCTTTGTCGTTGGGCACCATCCGCTGCATCATACCCAGCGTGATGTCGGGTTGCGGCCCGGCTGCGTTCGTCCGTTGCCACGTAAACCGCCCTGCATAGGCCGGAATGGCTCCAAAACCGCCCGTTTCGGTCAGGAAGGCGACCATCTCGACCTCCGGGTTGGTCTGCTCGAACAGCTTCCGGTAGAGTTTCAGAAAGAACAGTTCGCCCGACGGCTGACTGGGCAGAGCATAGCCAAACACCAGCGCCGAATTGCTCGAATCGACCGGCAACACGCGCGAGGTGAGCGTGGCCCCGGCTTCGGCGTCGATCAGGCCCCGCCCCCGCTGAAACGCCAACGTACCTGACGCGGAACTGCCGGACGCCGAATTGCCGGGCTGCGTAACCGAGTCGTTGGCGGCTATATGCTTAAATAGTGCGTCCCGAAACCCCGCTACATAAATGGCATCGACCAACGTACCGGGCATATCCGAAAAACGAGCTTCGGTCAGCACGCCTTTGTCAGGTACGTCGGTGAGGTCGGCGACCAAGGCGAGCGGAAGCAGGTATTGTTCGGGTTCGCCGTCGGCGTAGTGCGCATCAAGGATAAGCAGGTAAAAAGGTTGCTGTCCCGTGCCTGGCAGCGCCAGCATGGCACTGATGTGGATACCCGTTTGCTGCCGGGCTTTTCCGGCAAACCAGCGGCAGGTATTCACGTAGGGGAGTAAAATGGTCTCAGTAAGCTGCTGATGGGCGTCGGTATCGTCAAGAAAAGTAGACCACGGTTGGGTGGAGGTCAGGAAAGAGAGCATAGCGCGATTGGGTACGTTCAGAAGGCCTGCCTGCGGGTCAGCAGGAGCCGGGCAAAGTAATCGATGTCTAGCTATAATCGGTAAAAGGCCCTATTGTTTATCCGATTTGTACCATGAACCGGGTTGATAAAAGGCCCCGCCTACCCATTGGCTGATGGCCGGTTGCTACGGTGAGCGCCTTCAACCAACGGGTGGGCAGGGCCGAAACGACACGGGGTGCCAGGCGGCTGGCCGCGTGCAGCTACTTCCGGTAATCGAGGGCGGGTTTGCGATCGCCGAGCAGGGCTTCGTAGTTGAAGTTGGCACCGCGTTTCTGGACCCACTCGGCGCGCGCTTTCTCGATAAGGGCGGGGTTGTTGTACAGATCGAGGGCGGTGAGCGCCAGCGTTTTGGCCGCGACGATCATGCCTTTCTGGCCGATGCTCATGCCGCTGGCGGCCGTCGACTGCCAGCTGTGGGCGCTCGACCCCGGCACCCAGGTGGCGGTTTGCAGGCCAACCGTTGGGACGGCCCAACTCACGTCGCCCACGTCGGTGGAGCCGCCGCTGGTGGCGCTGGCCGAGGCGTCGCGGAAGTCTTTGATCTGCGCGGCGTTGGTGATGGGCACTTTCTGGTCGTCGGGGAAGGTGCTACGGATTTTCTCGGCGAAGGCGGTCTCTTCGGGCGTGTAGGTGAGGCCGCCCACCGTTTTCAGGTTCTGGTGCATCACCTCGGCCAGCGTCACGTTGGGCAGCAGGTTGTAGACGCCCCCCAGAATTTCCCACTCCACCTTCGTGCCGGTGCCTTTGGCGGCTCCTTCGGCGGCGTTCTCGATGCGCTTCCAGACACTTTGCAGGATGTCGCGGTCTTTGTGCCGGGCGTAATAATACACCTCGGCAAAGGCAGGAACCACGTTGGGCGCTTCCCCGCCTTTCGTAATGACGTAGTGGATGCGGGTGTCGCTGGGTACGTGTTCGCGCATCATGTTGACCATGTAGTTCATCGCCTCGACGCCATCAAGCGCCGACCGGCCCCGTTCGGGCGACGCGGCGGCGTGGGCGGCGATGCCCCGGAAGCGGAATTTGGCGTTTTTGTTAGCCAGCGACGTACCCGCGTCGGCGGCGTTTTGCGAGCCGGGGTGCCAGTGCAGTACCACGTCGACGTCGTTGAACAGGCCTTCGCGCACCATGTACACCTTACCCGCCCCGCCTTCTTCGGCCGGGCAGCCGTAGATTTTGACCGTACCGGCATGGCCCGACGCCTTCAGCCAGTTTTTGACTTCGACCGCCGCCGCGACCGAGGCCGTCCCGAACAGGTTATGCCCGCAGCCGTGCCCGCCTTTCTGGCCGGGGATGGGCGTGAAATCGGGTTTGGCTTCGGTGGCGAGGCCGGGCAACGCGTCGTATTCGCCCAGAATACCGATCACCGGTTTGCCCGCGCCGTAGGTGGCCACGAAGGCCGTGGGGATACCCGCCACGCCTGCCTGTACGGCAAAGCCTTCTTTCTTGAGTTGTTCCTGAAGCAGTAACGAGCTTTTTTCTTCCTGGTAGCCCAGTTCGGCGAAGTCCCAGATTTGTTTGGAGAGACCGGCGTATTCGGCAAAGCGCCCGTTGAGGTTGGCGATGACGGTCTGTTTGTCTTTGTCGACGGTGGGGGCGGTGGCCTTTTTAGCCTTCGATTGGCCCAATGCCAAGACGGGCAGCAGCAGGACGGCAGTGAGGAGCGATGAACGCATAGGATTGAATCGCCGGGGCGATGATGGAGTAGGTTGCAACAGCGATACTAAGCAAAAAGGAAGAAACTTGGCCACGCTAGTTATAGCCCAAAGTCAGCAACAACAAACATGAGCAGTCACATAGGCACGTCGGGCTGGAGCTACGACCACTGGCAGGGCGTTCTGTATCCGCCAGGTACTTCGGTGGCCAAACGACTAGGCTATTACCTGGCGCAGTTCGACACGGTCGAGCTAAACAGCAGCTTTTATCGATGGCCCAAACCCAGCGCCTTTGCGGGCTGGCGCGAGAAGCTCCCGGCTACGTTTCGGCTGTGCGTGAAAGCCCCTCGCTGGCTGACACACTACGGCAACCTGACTAACCCCGAACGCTGGCTCGACCGCATCAACGAAGGTTGGCACGAACTGGGCGATAAGCGGGCTATTCTGCTGGTGCAACTGTCGCCCAACTTTGCCTATAACCACGAGCGGCTGGCCCATTTCCTGAGCCTGCTACCCGACTGGATGCCGACGGCTGTGGAGTTTCGGCACCCGAGCTGGCATCAGGAGGCCGTCTATACCCTGCTCGAACAGCACCAGGTCGCTTACTGCGTGATGAGCGGGGCGGGCCTGCCGTGCATCCTGCGCGCAACGGCGCCGTTTGTCTATGTACGCCTACACGGGCCCGAGGGGCACACGCTCTACGGTGGCTCGTATTCCGACGATGACCTGCGCTGGTGGGCCGACCGCATCCGCGAATGGACCGAGCAGCAACGCGACGTGTACGTTTATTTCAACAACGACATCGGCGGCCACGCCGTCAGGAACGCGCTGAGATTACGGGAGTTGGTAAGTGAGTAGTGCAGCGCCTTGTAACGAACCGGACAATCAGACTACCTTGCGCTTGTAACTGGTGGCGCTCATGGCTGATAGGATGCTGAATTTTTACATACATGCTTTTTCAAACCTGAACGTAGGCGGCGGAAAGTTGAATGAGAAAGCCCCACATAAGCCTATACTGCTGCTGACGGTTGTTCAGGCTTACGAAACAGGGCTGCTGACGGATAACCAGATACCGATTACGCCTGAGCTAACTAGCTTGTTTAAGTCGAACTGGAACCGGATCGTGACAAGCGGGCACACATTAGGCTTTGCGTTGCCGTTTTTCCACCTGAAAAATGAGAAAGGCAGTTGGTGGGAACTGGTCGCGAATCCGGGTTGCGAACTGTGGGTACAATATGGCCGACTTACGTCTTTTGGCAATCTAAGCGTGGCAGTTGCTCAGGCGCAGATTGATCCCAATCTGGCTCAACTCCTGATGGATGAAACTACGCGACAGGTCCTGCGAGGTACGTTGCTGGATACTTATTTTCCCGGTCAGTCGGTCGTGCACATGGCTTTGCCTGCTGAAGAAATAGACGGATTGACACGCGAGATGGTTGACGAATCGCCGACCGAATACCGCGCCCGGCTAAAAGACTTAAAAACGCGGCTCGATCCCGAAACGTACCAGATCGAAATCTATACCCGCGACACCGTTTTTCGGCGCGAGGTTGTCCGGCTTTACGACGACACCTGCTGCGTGACAGGCGTGCGTGTCTCGGCCCCGTACTCGTTCTCGATGGTCGACGCCTGCCATATCATGCCATTTGCAAAAACGTTCAATAATCATCCGACCAACGGCATTGCGCTCTGCCCGAATCTGCACCGGGCGTTTGACAAGGGAGCTATTTCGGTCGATGAGCACTACCGGGTGATCGTATCAGATACGTTCGTAGAAAACGAAAGCAGTCTGTACAGCTTGAAATCATTGGCCGGTACGTCGATCAACCTGCCAGGTGATGCGCGATATCAGCCTGATTTGGCTGCCTTTGCCTGGCATCGGACGCATGTTTTTAGGAGTTAGTAGCTTAATCGAATAAATTCAACTGCCCGTCTTGTTTAGAAACGTACCGATACGATACTTCATCCTCACTGACCACTTGTATGCCACCCAATTTGTCGATTTTACGCTTAATCGTTCGAATCGTCTCTGGCATTTCATGAATTAAATGCTTGGTAGTGAATCGTAAAGGTGTCCAGTTAGCTACGGCAGAAATTTGGTTGTTTCGATTTTTATCATAAACTACCTGTTCGGGCTTCATATGGTATTCATCTCCATCGCACTCAACATTTATGTTGCCATTTTTGCAAAATATTGCGAAGTCACAAATCCAATTGTCAGAATTAGTCTGTAAGTAAAACTGACGCTCAGCAGGAAGTCGATGCTTTTTTAATTCAGACCACAGCAAATCTTCCAGGGGGCTGTCAGCGAAAACGTCGTTTATTTCGTCGGCCTGTTGTAGTTTGGTAAGTGTCGTTGGAATAAATAATAGTTGTCTACCCCGAAGGCTGAGAATGGGCCTTGGTAACGCTTGTAAAAGGCCAAAGCTGATTTTGTAATAAGTATTGTTGGATTTAGCGTTTATCGTTTCGGTTGGAAACAATAAACGCCGTTTTACTATAGACACACTATCTACTTGTGCTACGTGACGAATTGAGTATTTCCAGTCCCCGAAACTTTTTTTGAAGTAAAAGGCGATATAACGCATGCCGCCGTTCTTAACCAATTCAGGTACGCGTGAACTCGTTGGAATGCGATACCAACCCTCATCACGGGCAATCAAAAAATCTGATTTGTCTTTAAATAGAGCTACGAGCGTATCGTTGGGCAGGCGTTTGCTCATATGTAATGTGATCTGAAGCAAACTTAGTCGTAATTGCTTAAAGTAACGATGGTAATATATCCCTGATGCAGTTGTGAAACGGGGACAATCAAGCGCCTAGTACCCCATACGGAGTCAGGTATTTCCAGAGCGTGGTTAGACTACATACCTGAACCTGTTCGGCGGGCCGGAAATCCTAGGCTGACGGCGTAACGACGAGAATCGGGATGCCGCCCAAATCGCGGCTGGCAATGTAATTTCCCCGGCTTAGCGTGGGTGCATTCGTGTATTTGATGTCAAGACCCACCACCGGTCGACCGCCGCGTACCAACACTAAATCCAGCTCCGATCCCTCGGCGGTGCGGTAATAATACGGTCGTGTGTCGTAGGCTAGCGTGGCAATAACCTGTTGAATCACGTAACCCTCCCATGAGCTACCCACATACAGACTTCCACTGAGCGCTTCAGGCGTTTGAACAGCCGCTAAGGCATGAAACAGTCCACTGTCCCGATGGTCTGTCGTCAACCAGTTCGACAAATTCGTTTGTGATCAAGCGACTAATCATAACCCTGCAATTTTAAAGTACAATTTTAAATTTGCAGGGTTATGACCTTGAACGAAAGCCTTTAGCGCACCCGATACTTCCGTTTCCCTAGCGCTACTTCAAGGCTGCTTTATCGGTCGCTGTTGCCAGCTTTTCCTTCACGAGCGCGTTGAATTTCTGCGGCTCTTCCCAGCAGGGGAGGTGGGCCGACTCCTCGAACCAGATGAGCTCTTTATGGGGCGCTTGGACGGATGCAACATAATCCGCCACCAGGGTAGACGGGCAGTTGTTGTCGTAGCGTCCCAGGCAGAAATAGACTGGTACGTTGACCGCTGGAATCTGTTGCTTAAGGTCGAGGGCTGGCCACAGGGTTTCTACCATCGGGTAAGAAAGTTGCTGGATCTTGTTGGCCTTCAGCAGACTGAGCAAGCTATATTCTTTGGACCGCAAATAGATTTGAGAGCCGGGCATACGGAGGTGCGTATGAACCACACCGCCGTACTTCTGTACCAGATCCCGCTGCTTTTTTAGCGCATCGAGTCCGTCTTTATACAGTCCGTTTTCGGGCGGGCCGATTTGTTGCAGCGTTGCCAAAGCACTGCCATCCTGTTTTTGCTGGGCGTTGCTGAGCGCGAATTCGTACGACAACTGTTCACTTACGGGCCCGTTCGAAATGGGCGATACAGCCATAAACGCCTGATAATCGTCGGGGTGTTTCGCGATGACGTGCATGCCCAATAGCCCGCCCCAAGAATGGCCGACCAGTACGATTTTAGGCTGATTAAAGCGTTGTTTCAGCCAGGCCGTCAAGGCATGCGTATCGGCAACGAACTGATCCAGGGTCATTGTTTCGGCAGGGATCCGCGAGGAGTAGGACTTGCCGGAGCCGCGCTGATCCCAATAAACGACCGTGAAGTGATCTTCTAACGGCGCATTGTAATGCATGTATAACGGCATCGACAGATTGCCCGGCCCGCCATGTAGCCATAGCAGCACCGGGTTACGTCGATCGCTGCCTCGTATGGTCACGAACTGCCTAACGCCGTTGATGGGAACCCGTTGCATCTCGGCAATACTGGTGTCTAGTATCGTGCCATCGGCCGCTTTGAAGGGGCGGGTAGTACGACAGGCCCCACAGAAGATGAGCAGAATCAGGGAGAGGGCTTTCAGACGCATAGTAGTTGACAGAGAGCATGGTAACGCCAAGATGCGGAAAACGACAGAGAGGTTGCTTCGGGCAAGCAACAACTGATAACGAGTGCGCTGGTCGAAACGCACAGCCCGGTTTTAAACAGTTAGCCGATTACGTTGTCTAAGCTGGACAACATAAACTCTGTTCGATTATGAAAACGAGTACGATTGATCTCAAATCGTTTTGCCTGGGTGTGCTCGCTATGGGCGCGGTGCTGCTGATGGCCAACAAACCCGCCGCTCAACCCGTAGCGCAAGCGCAGCCCTGCGACGATACCCGCCGCTACCAGGCTGTCGGCGTGGACAAATATGCCATCATCATCGATACAAAAACAGGTCGGTTCCTCTACGAGTACGGGCGGCCAAACTGGCGTAAAGGCGATTTTGAAACGGTTATTGAGGCTGCTAAATAAACGCGCCGGTTGGTAGATGGGCTGGTAGTAGTGGTCTGTGTTCGTAATGGCCGGGCTGAAACGGGCTTTAAATCGGCGCGACAAACATCAGGGCGGGCGGCGGGTTACGATAAAAGACTGTTTTAAACGTTTGCTGCCCGTGATAGCCAATCCGCCTGTATCGCCCACCGCGACACCAACCCCCAACAAATGGCTGGTACTGGCCACGCTGGCCTTCGGTACGTTCATGGCGACGCTCGACAGCAGTATCGTCAACATTGCCCTGCCCACCATCCGGCGGGAACTCGATGCCGGTGACAGCGTGGAATGGGTGGTGCTCAGTTACCTGCTCACCACCACCAGCACGTTGCTCATCATGGGCAAACTCTCGGACTGGCTGGGTCGGAAAAATATGTACGTGACGGGGTTCGGCATTTTTGTGTTGGGCTCGCTGCTGTGTGGCCTGTCGTGGAATATCGGCTCGCTGATCGGGTTTCGGGTGGTGCAGGGGCTGGGGGCGGCCATGATTTTTGCCATCGGCCCCGCCATCATTTCCGACACCTTCCAGCCTAACGAACGCGGGCAGGCGCTGGGCCTGATGGGCGCTATCGTGGCAGCGGGTTCCAGCACGGGGCCGGTCGTGGGCGGGTTGCTGCTGGGTAAATTCGGCTGGTCGAGTATTTTCTTCGTGAACGTACCCATCGGCCTGATCGCCATCTGGCGGGCGCTGGTGGTGCTGCCCACGAGCTCGCGGCAGGCCCGCGGCGCGTTTGACCTAGTGGGAGCAGGGTTGTTTCTGGTGGGCGTCGTGACGTTGCTCGTTGGCCTCGACTTCGGCCCGGAGCCCGACTACGGCTGGGGCAACCCGCTGGTGATGGGCCTGCTGGGAACGGGTGCCGTGCTGCTGGGGCTGTTTATCTATTGGGAATCGCGCACGCCCGCGCCCATGTTGCAACTGAGTCTGTTTCGGGTACGTCCCTACACGTCGGCGATTCTGGCGGCGTTGCTGGGCTTCATGGCGTCGGGTGGTAACTTGTTCATCATCCCGTTTTTTCTGCAACAGTTGCTCGGCTTTTCGCCCCAAACGGCGGGGCTGGTGCTGCTGGCTGGTCCGCTGACGCTGAGCATTGTAGCGCCCATCGGCGGGTACCTGTCGAGCCGGGTCAGTACGCGCTGGCTGGCCAGTACGGGGCTATTGCTGGCAGCAGCGGGCTACTTTTCACTGTCGTTCCTGCAAACCGACTGGAATTGGCACAACGTGGTCTGGCGAACGGCGCTGGTCAGCTTCGGCTTTGCGTTGTTTCAGTCGCCCAACAGCAGCAGCGCGCTCAATGCGGCCCCGCTGCCCCAACGGGGCGTGGCCAGCAGTGTGATTGCGTTTATGCGGAACATGGGGCTGGTGGTGGGCATTGCCCTGGCCGCGGCGGTCTGGTATAGCACCCGAAATGTCTACGCCCGCATGCACCAGGCCGACCCCATGAGCGACGTCGCGCAACTCACTGGGATGCGGGCCGTTTACTGGGTGCTGACGGGACTAATTATCACGGCCGCCCTCATCTCCTTCTCGCGGGGCAAAACCCTACCCGAGCCGCACCATGCCGGCGACGTACCTGGTGAAGGCCTGGCTACGCTGGCAGGGGATAAGGTGTGATAATGGATAATGTACAATGAACGATGTACAATGGTAGGATGCGGTCTGCTGCTGCGGTACAACTAGTTACGCGGACGGGAAATAAGCCATGATAAAGGCGCGTTTACGCCACAGCGGCACGGCGTACCAGTGTACACCGTGCCGCTGTGGTGAAGAACTTACGACAACAGCGCGCGGCGTTCGTTGAAAGTTTTCAGGATAAACTCGCCGAAGAGCGTGTTGGCCCAGGCAAACCACTTGCGCGTGAACTTACTGGGGTCGTTTTTGTGGAACGACTCGTGCATGAATCCCGTGCCCGCATGGATTTTCTGCAACGTCTGAATACACTGCCGGATTTCGGCATCACTCGTGCTGGTCAGGCCCCGGATAATGATGCTCATGGGCCAGATCATGTCCATACCGGCGTGGGGACCGCCGATGCCTTCACCCGCTGTACCTTTGAAGAAAAACGGATTTTCGTCGCTCAGCACCAGCCGACGGGTATTCTGGTAAATGGGGTCGCTCACCGCTACGGCCCCCAGGTAGGGCATCGCCAGCAGGCTGGGTACGTTGGCGTCGTCCATAAGGTTATACGAACCGTAGCCGTTGACCTCGTAGGCGTACACTTTCCCAAAACGCGGGTGTGTCGTAATGGCGTGCTGCTTCAGGGCTGTTTCTACTTCGGCAGCCATCGACCGGGCTTCCGTGGCGAGCGGGGCGTTGGCGCGAATGGCCGTCAGCAGCTCGGCCATCTGCCGCAGCGAGGTTACCGCAAAGAAATTCGACGGAATCAGGTAGGGGTAGATGGTGGCGTCATCGCTGGGCCGGAACATTGAGCAGATCAGGCCGTTGGGCTTGACCGGGTAGCCGTAGCCGCCCAGCGGCACGCCGTCGGTGGCCCAGGCGGTTCGCCGCTCGAATTTGTAGGGGCCGGGACCCGTCTTGCGCTGTTGCTCGCGGAAGGTCTGCACCACCAGGCGCATGGCCTCCTGCCAGTTGGCATCGAAGGGCGCGGTGTCGCCGGTTTGTTTCCAGTAGTAGTAGCCGAGCCGGATGGGGTAGCACAGGCTGTCGATTTCCCACTTCCGCTCGTGCAGGCCCGGCTTCATGTCGGTGACGTCGTCTTTCCACTCGCCCACTTTGGTCGTTTCCTTGTAAAAGGCGTTGGCGTACGGATCAAACCGGATGCAACGCGCCTGCCGGGCAATCACGCCCGCCACCAGTTGTTGGAGGGGTTTGTCGCCCTTCATCAGGGGCAGGTAGGGCCACACCTGCGCCGTTGAGTCGCGCAGCCACATGGCGTCGATGTCGCCCGTAATCACGTAGGTGTCGGGTTTGCCGCCGTCCATGGTATGCTCTACGGTGGTGTCGAGCGTGTTGGGGAAGCAGTTTTCAAACAGCCAGGCCATTTCGGGATTGTTGATCCCTTTCCTGACGGCGGCGATGGTCTGCTCAACGGCTTCTGACCGAAAATTACGTTGGGCGGCTGCTACCCGAACGGTCGGATAATCGGCGGATGAGCGAGCGGTGGCGAATTGCCCTGAAGCCAGTGCGGCGGTGGTGAGGGCCGTGTTTTGAATGAATGTTCGGCGGTTCATAAGGGGAAAAAGAATGAACAATGTACGATGGACAATGTATAATGGGCTTGACGCACAGGTAAGGGCTTGCTACACCATTATACATTGTCCATCGTACAGTGTCCATTCACTTCAATCGGGTCATGGCTTCGAGCAGCATAGCGCCGCTGAGCTGGGTGGTGAGGTCGGTTTTGCCACTGGCGGGGCGGCTCGCCCAGTTTGGCCCGAAAACGACCTGCGGTTTCTGGGTGCCGCTCCGCCAGAGCGTTTCGGCGTTGAACGTTAGAAAATTAACATAGCGGGTGCGGGTGTCGGCGGGCACGGCGGGTTCGATGGCCAGCAGCGCAAGGTAGCGAACGAGCACGGCTTTAAACAAGCCCCCGTCGCCATCGCCTTCCGCTTTCAGCAGGCCGGAGCCCGACAAGTCGGGGTCGGCGAGGGTGAAATTGGCGGTTTTGGTGGCGTCGTTCAGGTACGTTGCCGTCTGGGTTGCCCGGTACATTTCCAGCCCGGCCCCGATGAGCAGCCCCTGGTTGTAGGTGAATTTCCAGCCCAGATCAATCTTGCCATCGTTCTGCCGGTTGATGCCGTCATACACCATGCCCGTTGCCGGATCGACCAGCGTTTTGACTTGCCAATCGTAGATATTTTTGGCCCAGTCGAGGTCAGTTTGGCGTTTCAGGCGCTGGTAGAGGCGGGCCGCCAGAATGACGGCGGGGGCGTTGGCCGGTGTGTTTTTGTAATAACGCTGGTTCTTCTGCCAAGCAATCCCGCCACCCATCACGTCGCTCCAGCCGAGTTTGATGTCGTCCCACAGCAGCTGCGTGGCATCGAGCCATTTTTTGTCGTTGGTGGCGTCGTAGGCGCGTAGCATGGCCAGCGCATTCCAAAGCATGTCGTCGTAATAGGTATTCAGAAAAGTGTTGCCGTTTTTGACGGGCACCCCTGCATACCAGTCGTTCATGTAGATCAGGTACTGGTTGTCTTTGGTGCGCGTGTAGGCGTCCACCAGCACGTCGAGCGCGTGGGCCTGGGGCCAATAGTTGAATTTGGTGCTGCCGTTGTTATTCTCGTTGTAATAGCGGCCCTGATCGTTGAAGAACTGCGCGTTCAGCGCCCGGCTACTGCTGTCGGCGATGGTGGTCCAGTTGAAAACGGTGGGCTTGGTGGCCGGACCGGCCCCCTGCCCGATGCTGTTGTCTTTGCACGACAGGCTGAGGCAGGCAATGAGGATGAAGACTTTGTTGAGTAGGTGCATATGGAAAAAGGATTGTTCGTCGCTGGGTACGTTTGGGATGATTCGGTTGCCAAAAGACTGAACGCCCGGAACAAAGGCCGAGCGTCGAGTACGTGATTAAACTAAATCTAAAAGGGGATAGAATGGATAATGTATGATGTACAATGCACAATTGGCTGACGCACCTTCATTGTGCATTGTACATCATACATTATCCATTCTATTTGACGGTAACGCGGTGGAAGTACGTCGATGTGGGGGCCAGGGAAACCAGCAGATCTACGTTTTTGCCATCGACGGCACTGTTGAATTTATACGAGTAGTCCCACTGGCTCTGGGGAATGCTGAACAGGTTGTAATAGGCGGCGGCGGTGTTGGCGTCGGGGCGAGAGTTGTCGGAGTTGCTGCTGCCCAGCCACTCGAAGGCATCTTTTCCGTCGGCACCCACCGTCGTCAGGCGGAACTTATAACGCTCTTCGCGGCCGTAGGAAACGGGAACGAAATCGATTTTCGTGTTCGACAGCGTCCAGGTGCCGTTGCCCGTGTAGGTCAGCGGGAAGCGCACGGCGTTGTCGGCACCATACCACAGGCCCAGCGATTTGATCTCGGTGAGGCGGGCGGCGGCGTTGTTAAAATCGAGGCTGATGCGGTACGTTTTGGTAGCGCCCGTCACGGTCGTAGTCCCGTTTTCGCCGATGTTCGTGCCCGTCACATTGTAGGTTTTGGCGGTGCCCGTTGTCCGGTCCACAAATTGATACGACCCGGCTTTCAGGGAGGTGTAGACTTCAAACTCACCCGGCCGGACGGCTTTCAGCTTAATCGCTTTCGCCAGGTCGGTGCCTCCTTCGGTAGCGTCGCCCGTGAGGTATACTTCGGCCGGAATTTCGGCAAACCCCGCCGGACGTTCTACCTGCAACAGACGGCTCTGACCCGCCGGTTTCACGTTGATCCCCCGCGACGCGTTGACGGTCCACTTCAGTTTACCCGTACCCAGCGAGCCAATCCCCGCCAGTGCCGCAATTTTGTTCAGAATCGCATGGGTCACGGTCGCTTTGTTCTGCACGCCGTTCTGGTCCGACGTCAGCTTGTAGATCGGCTTCGAGAAGTCGCCGCTTTCTTTGTCGAACGCCAGTTCGTAGAGCACGAGCGTCCCGTCTTCAGCCCGTGCCTGATCCCACTCGAAGACCACGGCAGCCGGGGTAGCGGGTTGTAGTTTAACCGCCTGGTTGTCGTTGGGCGCAAAAAACGTCGTGACGGTGCTGATGTTCGTATTGAGGTCGCGGCCGGGATCTTTGCACTGCATCAGCAGGCCCGCCAGACAAAACAGAAGGAGCAGGTTATGTTTCATGGGGAAAGGACCCCACCCCCAGCCCCTCCCCTGAAAACAGGGGAGGGAAGACGTGATACCGTAAGGCTCGGCCAACGTGTGGCGCATTGCCCCCCTCCTCTGTTTTCAGGGGAGGGGCCGGGGGTGGGGTATTTAGTTTACCATTTCGGATTTTGGGACAGATTGTTGTTTAAGTCGCGTTCGAGCTGGGGGATGGGCCAGAGGTAGTGCTTTTCTTTGTCGAAGGTGCGGCGGTCGACGCGCACGTAGCCATTATCGATGGTAGGGTCGCCAAATTTGGCGCCGTGGGCAAAGGTGTTCAGTACGGTTTCGGCGATGCGCCAGCGGCGGATGTCAAACACCCGCAGCCCTTCCAGCGCCAGTTCGGAGCGACGTTCGCGGCGGACAATGTCGCGCAGCGTAGCCTGGGTTGCGCCCGTTGGGAAGGTCAGGGCCGCGGGGTCCGTGAAGCCCGCCCGGCGGCGCAGCGCCCCGATCGTCTTGTCCCAGATGGCGGCGGTGAGTTGGCCCTGCTCATTCTTTGCTTCGGCATACATCAGCAGTACGTCGGCGTAGCGAATCAGCATCAGATCGATCGCCGACTGGAAGGTGGCGTTGGCTGTGGGGTCGTAATACTTGCGCACGTAGTAGCCCGTGGTCGAGGCGTTCTGCTTGCCAAACTCGTTGCGCGCATCGGCGTTGGCGGGTGTCGAACCGGGGCGAATGTAGATCGTCGTGGTGCTGCCGTCGGGTCTGCGCCACAAATAGCCATCATACACGACGGTCGCCGCCAGTCGTGGGTCGCGGTTGGTGTACGGCGTGGTTTCGACGTACCCGGAACCGGCTTCGGCAATGCCTTTGCCGTTGGTCGTGATGTAATCGTTGACCAGTTCCTGCGTGGGGGCGAGGTTGTTGACCCGGTCGCCGATGCTGATGGGCACAAAGTCGCGGAAGTTGCTGTGGGTACGTACCTCCGGCGCGTAGCCCAGCGCCAGAATGCTCTCCGAGCTGTTTTCGGCGGCCGGTAAAAACAGGCCTTCGTAACTCGGATACAGCGCGTAGGTGCCGTTGGCGGTATTGTCGATCAACTGCTCGCAGGTGGTCACCACGTCGGCCCAGCGGCTTTCGTAAAGTTGCACCCGCGCTTTCAGGGCAATGGCGGCTCCTTTGGTGATCCGGCCCCGATCGGCGGCGGCATACTGCACGTTGGTCGGCAGGTTGGGCGCGACGGCATCCAACTCCGACAGCACAAACGCGAGCACCTCGGCGCGGGGCGACCGGGCGATCGTCCGCGATTCCTCGATGGTTACGTCTTTGGTGAAGAACGGCACGTCGCCATACCAGGTCAGCAACTGGAAATAATGAAACGCCCGGATAAAGCGCGTTTCGGCAATGATGCGGGCTTTCAGCGTCGGGTCCATGTTGGGCACCCGGTCGATGTTTTCCAGCAGAATGTGGTTCGTTTTGATCCCGCCGTAATGGAAATTCCACTCGTCGCGAATCCGGCCTAGGGCAGCGTCATAAGCACCCCGCGCGATGGAGTTGGCCCCCTGAAAATCACCCAGCTGATTGTAGGCGTTGTCGGATAGGGCGTCGTTGGCAAAGAAAAAATCGGCGGTATACAGCCCACCATAGGCCGAGTTCAGCACGGTCAGCGCCCGGTCGGCATTGGTCCAGTAGGTGGCTTCGGTGAAGCGGTCGGTGGGGGCCAGATCGAGGTCTTTGCACCCCCCCAGCCACAGCGCCGCTGCCACTACGCCAACTAGTTTATGTGATCGTTTCATGTGTTGTTCGTTGTCATTAATGCGGTCATTAGTAGTCATTTGCCTTCGGCGTCATTGTTTGTCATTCGTAGTAAAACGATAAATGACCAGTAATGACGCCGAAGGCAAATGACGGCGCAGCCTAATGACTCTCTAAAAGGTCACATCAAGCCCGATTCCGTTGAATTTGGGGTTGGGATATACCCGACCGGAGTTCACGCTGCCGTTGGAAAAGCCCAGGCTGTTATTGAACTCGGTCGCTTCGGGGTCGATACCCACCTGCATGTTGGTGAGCGTAACCAGGTTCTGGCCGGTGTAGTAGATGCGTAACCGGCTGACACCGACTTTATTGGTGAGGCGGCTCGGCAGCGTGTAACCTACCTGTAGGTTTTTGAGGCGGGCGTAGGCGGCATCTTGCAGGAAGCGGTCAGACCCCACCCCCCAGTTGTTGCGCGAGGCGCCGCCCAGCGTCAGGCGGGGGTAGGCGGCGTCGGGGTTGGTGGGCGTCCAGTAGTCGGTCTGGTGTTTGAAGATGGCATCCTGATACGGCCCGTGGAAAGGCTCGACGGCTTCGCCCCGCAGGAACAGCGACCGTTGCCCCACGCCCTGCACGAAGATGTTGACGTCGAAACCACGCCAGGCCACGTTATACGTCACGCCGTAGGTGTAGCGCGGGAAGGGGTTACCCAGCACCACCCGATCGGCCTCGTCGATGCGGCCATCGCCGTTCTGATCAACGTACCTGACGTCGCCGGGGCGCAGATCGCCGGGCGACACGAACGTGGGCGTCGGGCCAGCCCCCAGCTGCTCCAGCGTCTGGAAGTAGCCGTTGCTCTGGTAGCCGAAATACGACCGCACGGGCAGCCCTTCGCGCAGGATCGTGGCCAGTTCGCCGATGTAGCTGACGTCGGTTTTCCCATCCACGGCCACCACCCGGTTCCTGCTGTCGGCGAGGTTGAGCGTCAGGTTATGCCGGACGTCGCCCGTGGTGTGGCGCAGCGTGGCGGCCACTTCCCAACCCTGGTTACGTACCTGCGCGGCGTTGTAGTTCGGTACCGAGCCACCATACAGCCCCGGCACCGACGGGTTGATGAGGATGTCTTTCGTCAGCTTGTCGAAATAATCGAACGAGAACGTTACCCGGTTGCGCCATACGGAGGCGTCGAGGCCGAGGTTGAAGGTCTGCGCCCGTTCCCAGGTAATGTTGGGGTTGGCCAGCGTCAGCCCCGTACCGGCCACGCCTGCGTTGTTGAACGCATAGGCGTTGGCGAAGTTGAAATAGGTGCTCTGGTACTGGAAATCCCCTACGTTCTGGTTACCCAACACGCCGTACGAAGCCCGTAGTTTCCAGTCGCCGAAGCGATCGCGGAAGTTATTGGCGAAGGCCTCTTCGGTAATCCGCCAGGCCAGCGCCGCCGACGGGAAGAAGCCCCAGCGGTTGGCCTTCGCAAAGCGCGACGAGCCGTCGTATCGGAAGTTGACCTCGGCGATGTAGCGGTCGGCAAAGGTGTAGTTGACCCGGCCAAACACGCTCGACAGCGCATTTTGCGAAGTACGTTGGTTCGAGTTGTAGGAAACCGGCTGGATGATGGTCCGTGAAATATCCGTGCCCAGATCGTTGTCGACGTCGCGCTTGAAGAGGCCACTCGCCTGCGACGTAAAGCCTTCGTTTGACAGCCCTACCAGCCCGTTGAAACTGTGTTTGCCAATGCTCTTTTCGTAGGACGCCAGCAACTGCACGTTGGTGAACAGCGACTTGTAGTTTTCGTCTTTTACGCTGGCGATGTTGTCGGTGCCACCCACATACGGCAGGTAGTTGATGGCCCGCTGAAACTGATACTGGTGGTTGGCGTTCAGCTCACCGCCGAAAATGCCGCGTAGTTTGAAGCCGTTGAACACCTCCCATTCGGCCGACACATTGCCGTAGACATTGTCATTGTCATACTGGCGGTAACCGCCCTGCTCGAGCCGCGCCAGCGGGTTGCTCTCCGACAGAATCGGCGACAGCACGTAGCGGCCCAGCGAATCGGTGATGGGGTAGGTGCGGGGCATCCGGGCGGCATCCACCAGCAACACGTCCGACGAAAAGGCGTGTTCCTTGATCTGATTGCGGGCGTAGGCCAGAATCCCCGTGAACTTCACCTTGCTCAGTTGTTGCGTTAGGTTCAGGCGGTAGTTATAGCGTTTTAGACCAAAATCGGGGCCTTTGAACAGGTTATTCTGGTTCAGGAAACCGGCCGAGAAATGGTAGGTCGTGTTGGCATTGCCGCCCGATACGCTCAGGTTGTGGTTTTGCTGCGGTGCCTGGTCTTTAAGGATCTCGTTCAAATACCAGGGCGACGATCCCCGCTGCTGGAAACCAGCGATCTGATCGGGGGTAAACTGCGGTGATAGTCCCGAATTGACCAGCGCCTCGTTTTTCAGCATAGCGTACTCCCAGGCCTCCACCGACTGCCGGAGCAGGGTGGGCGTCTGCATCCCGTAGGTGCCGTTGTAGGTCACCGTGGTCCGCCCGTTTTTAGCGCCTTTTTTCGTCGTAATCAGGATCACGCCGTTGGCCGACCGCGAGCCGTAGATAGCGGCTGAACCGGCATCTTTCAGGACCGAAATCGACTCAATATCCGACGGGTTCAGCACGTCGATGGAACCGGGAATGCCGTCGACAATCACCAACGGGCTGTTGTTACCCAGCGTGCTGATGCCCCGGATGTTGATGTTCAGCGGGGCGCCCGGCTCACCCGACGCCTGCTGCACGATGAGGTTCGGCGATACGCCCTGCAAGGCCTGCGACACGTTGGTGACGGGGCGCCCTTCCAGCGCCTGCTGCCCCACCTGATCGACCGCGCCCGTCACACTCGCCCGGCGCTGAGTGCCGTAGCCTACCACCACCACTTCGCTGAGTGATTTGGTGTCGGGCAGCAGTTTTACGTCGAACGTGGTGCGGTTGCCCACCTCCAACTGCTGGGTAACGTACCCAATGAAGCTGAAAATCAGCGTCGACTGGGGGTTGGCCACGTTGAGCGTAAACTGCCCCTGCGCGTTGGTCGTGGTGCCGTTCTGGGTGCCGCGTTCGATGACGCTCACGCCCACCAGCGGCCCGCCCGTTTCGTCGACGATCGTGCCGGTCACCGTTACCAGCGCCTTGTCGGTAGCGACGGTCAGCGTACTTAGCTCGCGCTCAGGTACGTTCGGCGTGCTGCGGCCAGGCAGTGTCGAGAGGCGCAGCGACGTCAGCGCGCCGTCGGTCAGGCGAAGGGGAAGTGCGCTGCCCGAGCGGTTGTGATCGACTACGATGGAGTAATACTTATCGGCTACCCGCTCAAAACGCAGCCCCACCGGCTGGAGAATCTGTTGCAGTTCAGCGTCGAGGGAGGTGAGTTGCGGCAGGTCGGCGTTGACCAGTTTGCCGCGCACCACTTTGCTTTCGTACGAGAAGAAGACTTTGTGTTTCCGTTCGAGGTCGAGCAGCACATCGCGCAACGCCCGCTGCCGGGCCGGGGCAGGCCGCACGAGCCGCGCCCGGGTCGAGGCCGTTTCCTGAGCCAGTGCTGTCGACTGCTGGAATAATACCATCCCAAACAAACCGTAACACAATCGTCGATTCAAAGATCTGTTCATAATGATTGAGGAAAGAGAGGTTCATACGGATCGGCTCAGGTACGTGGCAGAGCCGGGGCGACCAGCAACGTACCTGGCTTGCTGAACCGGTTACTGTGGCTTGAGCACCACCTGATCAACCCGGCGTTCGACCGCCAGATTGTACGAAACGGAAAGGGAACGGAGCACTACGTTGAGGTCATTGTTGGGAAGCGTGCCGGTGAGTTCGCGGCGGGCCAGTTCGCGGCTGCTGACCACCACCCGGATGCCGTAATAATCCTGAATGGCCGAGGCCACCTTGCTCAGCGGCGTATCGGTGAAAACGAGCCGATTCTGGCGGTAGGCTGCCACCTGCTCGGGCAGGGCCACCACCCTGCGGTGGAATGCCGTATCGCCCTCGGCCAGCGTCGCCTGGTCGCCGGGTTTCAGCGTAAGCGGGTGGGCGGGGGCTTTGGGTTGCACCAGCTGCACCTTGCCCTCATCCAGCACCACTTCGGTTTGGCCACTGCGCGTGTTGACGTTGAAGCGCGTGCCCAGCACCTGGACGTCGAGGTTGGGCGTGTGCACCGTGAATGTATGGTCGCGGGTGGTGTGGCGCACGCTGAAGTAGCCTTCGCCGGTGAGCCAGACGTGGCGGTCGCTGTTGCCAAAGCCAAAGCGGGGCACCCGCAGCGACGAGTGGGCGTTGAGCGTAACGTCGGACCCGTCGGCGAGGGTGATGGTGGTCGTTTGCCCAAACGGCGCGTCGATTTTTTCGTAAGCCCATTGGTCGTGCGTAACGTACCCAAGGCCCACCACGGCGAGCAGGGAGGCGGCCATGCCCAGCACCCAGCGCGTAGCGGGCCAGTTTCGCCGGGCTTGTGCGCTGCCAGAGACTGTAAAGACGGATGTTTCCGAACGCGGCCCGACCTGATGCCGGGGGTAGGGGTGGCCCTTCATGAACTGCTCGAAATTGGTCAGGGCGCGGGCGGTATCGGGTTCATACTGCGCGTGTTTGGCTTCGTAACGGGCCAGCAACTGGTAATACACTTCCCGGTTTTCGGCCGTTCGCAACCATTCTTCCACGGCCTGCTTTTGCAGCGGCGTAGCCCGACCCGCGAAAAGGTCGTAAAGTGTATGTTCGATAGACGGTCCGTTCATGAGGCAACAATTGAGTGAGTCAATGCCATGACAAGTTGGGCTAGAGCCACCCTATGTCTGGCTGAAGTAGTTTTTGGTTGGCGGCGTAGGGCTACGAAGCAAAAAAGTCACGAATGGCGGCCGCCACTGCGGTCACTTGCAGGCAGAGCAGGACGACGAATTCATTCCGCAGCATGGTACGCAGAGCGCTGAGCGCCCGGCTGATGTTGGCCTCGACGGCTTTCACGCTGATGCCCATTTCGGCGGCAATGTCGCGGTAAGGCTTCTGTTCAAAGCGCGACATCAGGAAGGTGCGGCGGCACTGCGGCGGCAGGCCGGCGATGGTCTCGTTGATCTTCTGGTAGAGTTCGTCAAACTGCACCATCTCGGCGGGCGTCTGGGCTTCGCTGCTGAAGGCCGTCGTGGCCGCGTCGCTGATGGCATCGGAGTCGCTCTTGCGGCTCAGCTCCCAGCGCAGGTAATTGTAGGCCCGGTTGCGCACGGCCGTGAACAGATAGGCCCGGTAGGAAGTCGTTATGCCTGCGTAACCTTTGTCGGTCCAGAGGGCGCAGAACACCTCGCCCACGATGTCTTCGGCCACTTCGCGTGAGTAAACGAAGCGGAGCGCGTGGTTGCACAGGGGCTGGTAATAACGCCGGAAAAGCCAGCTACAAGCCGCTTCGGGGTCGGTCTGAAACAGTTGCCGGGCCAGTACCTCGTCGTCGAGCATAATGGGTTGGGGGGCGTCGCTGCCTGAGAAAGGGTCACGCAGGTGTACCGGCTGCTGTTCGGTGAATGGGCGCATCGGTAACGGTTGAATCATAACGTAGGTGTACTGGCCTTTCGCCGTATAACGATTTACAGACAAGTTTGCACTGCCTTACCCTACACGCCGTACCAGCCAATCTGAGGCACAAAAATACGAATGGCTCCGCCAGCAGCCGTAATCGACTGTGACAGAGCCAATCAATGCATGATCCTCAGTTGGTTACGCTACTCTTTTTTTGCGTGCGCGCGGCCTGAACCGCTCTTTTTTCCACCGCCCGACTCTTTATTGACCGTGGCCCAGGCGCGGCGTTCGGCCTCTTCTTCCGATACGCCCCGGTTTTCGTAACTCTCCTCAATGTGCTCGGCCTGCCGTTTTTGCTTGTCCGTGTAAGCCGATTTGTCTCCGCGTGGCATAAGCTGATCCGTTTTGTTGAACACTCAATTTGCCGCTTAAACGACCGGCTCCGTGAATTGTTTGGTTTGGTGCGCAGGCGGCCTAAAGTGTCGTTACCGACCGCCTGACAAATCCCCATGCAACTTGCGGTGGTGTTTTTGTATCTTTAGTCGACTCACAAACTCATCCTTCTTCTTTATGCTTCACTTTGTTCGGTTACAGCTAGCGGCCTGGTTGCTCGTAGCGGGTGGCCTGGTTGCCCATGCGCAGTCGGCCAAATCCTACGACTGGAAAACAGGTACGTCGCCGGGGGGCTATACCTATAAATACCTGGCCAATGACCCCATGCAGGCCCGGTTCTACACGCTCAAAAATGGCCTGACGGTCATTCTGAGCGAAAACAAAAAGGAACCGCGCATCTACACCTTTATCCCGACGCGGGCCGGCTCCACCACCGATCCGCGCACCAACACCGGGCTGGCGCACTACCTCGAACACATGCTGTTTAAAGGGACCGACAAATACGGCTCGCTCGACTGGGCGAAGGAAAAACCGCTGCTCGACAAGATCGACGGGCTGTATGAGCAGTACAACAAAACGACCGACTCGACCAAACGGAAGGCCATTTACAAGCAGATCGACCAAACGGCGGGTGAGGCGGCCAAGTATGCCATTGCCAACGAGTATGATAAGCTGATGGCGTCGATGGGCGCGCAGGGCTCCAACGCCTTTACGTCCTACGAGCAGACGGTGTACCTAGAAGATATTCCGTCTAACGCCGTTGACCGCTACCTGGCGGTACAGGCCGAGCGGTTCCGCAAACCGGTGCTGCGCATTTTCCACACCGAGCTCGAAGCCGTATACGAAGAGAAAAACCGCTCGCTCGACAACGATGGCCGTAAGGTGAACGAAGCCCTGATGGCCGCCCTCTTCCCAACGCATAATTACGGGCAGCAGACGACGATCGGGACCGTGGAGCACCTGAAAAACCCGTCGCTGGTCGAAATTCGCAACTACTTTAATAAGTACTACGTACCCAACAACATGGCGGTGATCATGGCCGGCGACTTCAATGCCGATCAGGTCATCGGCAAGGTCGACAAGGCGTTTGCTTACATGCAGCGCAAGCCGGTGCAACTCTACACACCCGCGCCCGAGAAGCCGCTGACTGCCGTGCAGACCCGCGAGGTATACGGCCCCACCCCCGAACTGGTGCAAATTGGCTACCGGTTTCCGGGCGGGCTGGCCGCTAACCGGGCCGTAGCGGTGATGGTCGACGAACTGATGTCGAACTCAGCGGCGGGCCTCATCGACCTCAACCTCAACAAAGCACAGAAGATTCTGGGCGGTGGGTCGTCGCCGCAGTTCATGAAAGACTACGGCGTCTGGATGATGTATGGCCGACCCAAGAAAGGGCAGTCGCTCGACGAGGTGAAAACCTTGCTGCTGGCCGAAGTGGAAAAGCTCAAGAGCGGGAACTTCGACCCGAAGGTGATGGGCTCGATCGTCAACAATTACAAGAAGAACCAGATCGAGTCGTTTGAATCCAACTACGGCCGGGCCGATGAACTGCTGGACGCCTTCATCCTGTCGGGGGGTAATTCGTATCCCAGCCTGCTGAGCCTGAACGATCAGCTGGCCCGCGTGACCAAGCAGCAGGTGATGGACTTCGCCAAGGAGTACCTGCGCGACAACTACGTGGTGGTCTACAAACGCAAGGGCGAAGACAAGAGCATCGTGAAGGTCGACAAACCAGCCATTACGCCCGTGGAAATGAACCGGGAAGCGCAGTCGCCCTTCCTGAAGCAGGTCAACAACATACCGATGAGCGACGTACAGCCCGTCTGGCTCGATTACGGGAAAGACATTCAGCGCGGTAAGGCAGGCAATGCGGAGATTTTATACGTCAATAACCCCGACAATGACCTGTTCCGGATGGGGTACCGTATTCCGATGGGTACGTACCACAGCAAGTTGCTGCCGCTGGCGACCCAGTACCTGTCGTTTTTGAGCACGGATAAGTACTCGGCCGAAGAGTTGAGCAAGGCGTTCTACGACCTGGCCAGCAATTACAACATCTATTCGTCGGGCGATTACACGACCGTGCGGCTGTCGGGGTTGCAGGAAAATTTCGCCAAAAGCGTGGCCCTGCTCGACCACGTGTTGCGCAACTGCCAGGCGGACGAACAGGCCCTGGCCGACCTGAAAGAGCGGACCCTAAAGGCGCGGGCCGACAACAAACTGAACAAAGGGTTGATTCTGCAAGGGCTGCTGAGCTACGCGCAGTACGGTCCCAAGAACCCGTACAACAACCAACTCACCAACGACGACGTACAGGCGGTTACGTCGGCGCAGTTGCTGGATGTACTCCACACGCTGTTCGATTATCCGCAACGGGTAATCTACTACGGCCCGCAACCGCTGGCGGCGCTGGGTACGTCGCTGACGCAGGCGCATCAGATGCCCGCGCAGTTCAAGGCCGTGCCTGCCCGCAACAATTTCAAACAAGTGGCGCAGCAGTCGCCGGAGGTGCTCTTCGCCGATTACGACATGGTGCAGTCGGAGATTTTCTGGGTACGTAACACGGCCGATTTCGACCCGGCGCAACTCCCGACCATCGACCTGTTCAACAACTACTTCGGGGGCGGCATGGCGTCGGTGGTGTTCCAGACCCTGCGCGAATCGAAGGCGCTGGCCTACTCGACCTATGCCTACTACGACACGCCGAGCCGGAAAGATCAGCAGTATTCGGTGAATGCCTACATCGGCAGCCAGGCCGACAAGTTCCACGAGGCGATTGCGGGCATGAGCGAACTGCTCAACGGCCTGCCCGAGTCGGCCAAGTTGCTCGAAACGGCGCAGGTCAACATGAAGAAAAACCTGCAAACGGAGCGCATCCGGCAGGACAATATCATCTACAACTACCTCGACGCCCAGGAGCGGGGCATCGACTACGATGTGCGCCAGAAGACCTACGAAGCCCTCGATAAGATGAGCTACGCCGACCTGAAGAAGTTCTCCGATACGCAGCTGGCCAATAAGCCGTATACGCTCTGTGTGGTGGCCTCCGAAAAGCGCGTCACGCCCACCGATCTGGCCAAATACGGCTCTGTCAAAAAACTCTCGCTGGACGAGATTTTTGGGTATTGATTTAAGTGATAAGCCGATTGTCTTTGTCATCCCGACCGGGGCGCGTAGCCACAGGAGGGACCTTGAACTTCCCTTAGTCACAAGTTAGGAAAGCTCAAGATCCCTCCTGTGGCTACGCGCCCCGGTCGGGATGACAAAGACAGTCGATTAAACTGTAACTTACGACTGGCTAATTGAGGGTGATGAATCCCTCGTTAGCCAGTCTCTTTTTTGCTCGTCAACCAACCTGATTTCATGCAACACTCTACTCAACTGCGGCTACTTGGCGTGGCGTTGAGCCTATGGCTGGGTAACCGCCCGCTGGCGGTGGCGCAACGTACCCCGGTCGCGCAGTATGCTTTTGCCGAACCCGGCATTTCGCCTAACGGCGCTGAAATTGCCTTCGTCTCGGGCGGCGACATCTGGACCGTGCCCGCTACGGGCGGCGAAGCCCGGCTGCTGGTAGCTCATGCCGACAATGAGTCGCGCCCGCTGTATTCGCCCGACGGCAAGTACCTGGCCTTTAGCTCGACCCGCTCGGGCAACGGCGACATCTACCTGCTGACGCTGGAAACCGGCGACCTGCGGCGACTCACCTACGACGACGGGGCCGAAAGCCTCACGGCCTGGTCGAAAGACGGGAAGATGCTCTATTTCCAGTCGACGAGCCGGGATATCTCCGGCATGAACGACATCTACCGGGTGGCTGTCACAGGCGGCACACCCATGCCCGTCACGGCTGACCGCTACGCCAGTGAGTTCTTCGGCGTTCCCTCGCCCGATGGCGCCACGCTGGCGTTCTCGGCGCGGGGTATTGCGGCGGCGCAGTGGTGGCGCAAAGGCAGCAGCCACCTCGATCAGACCGAAATCTGGACGTGCAAAATCGGCACGAAAAAAGGCGACAAACTCACCTACGAACGCCTGACGGAGGGCGGGGCCAAGGAGCTGTGGCCGCTCTGGAGCCCCGACGGGCAGACGCTCTACTACATGTCGGACCGCAGCGGGAGCCAGAACCTGTGGGCCAAACCACTAAAAGGCCAACCCACGATGCTGACGACGTTCAAGGGCGGACGCGTGTTGTGGCCGTCGATGAGCCTGGATGGGCGCACGATCGTGTTTGAGCGCGATTTCCAACTCTGGACGTACGACGTTGCTGCGAAACAGGCCAAGCCGATGGCTATTCGGTTGCGGGGTGCCGCGGCCGGTTCGTCGGTCGATCACCAGAAGCTGACGAGTCAGTTTCGAGACCTGGCCGTATCGCCCGATGGCAAGAAAGTGGCATTTACGGCGCATGGTGAAGTGTTTGCGGCCTCGGCCAAAGACGGCGGCGATGCCATGCGCGTGAGCAACAGCCCGGCGGTCGAATCGCAACTGGCCTGGACGCCCAACAGCCGCAGCCTGTTGTATGTGAGTACGCGCCACGGCATGGCCAACCTGTTTCAGTACGATTTTGCCACCCGCGCCGAAACCCGCCTCACCGATTCGCCGCTTGACGACGGTGCGCCGGTACTGTCGCCCGATGGGCAGTCGGTGGCGTTCATGCGCAATGGGCAGGAGTTGCGGCTGCTGGACCTGACCACGAAGAAAGACCGGGTGCTGTACAAAGGGTATCTGGGTCGGCCGCCCTTCGCGGGCACTGGCACGGTGGCGTTCTCGCCCGATGGCAAATGGCTGGCGTTTGTGGCCTACGGGGCCAAAACCTTCCGCAACGTGTGGGTGGTGCCGGCAACGGGCGGCGATGCCAAACCGATCAGCTTCATTGCCAATACGTTTGGTGGTAACGTCAGCTGGAGCCCCGACGGCAAGTACATCCTGTTTGGCACGAACCAACGGACCGAAACGGCGCAGATTGCCCGCGTCGATCTGGTGCCCCGCACGCCCAAATTCCGCGAGGAGCAGTTCCGCGATCTGTTCAACGAGGAGGTCCCCCGCAACGTGCGCCCCACCCCGACGGCCCCTACCGCCGTGACCTCGACCGCCCCCGGCCGTAGCTCGCTCGACACGGTCGCGACGGGTAAAGCCAAAGGAGCCGGAAAAGAAGCAACGACCATTGTGTTTGATGGCATTCGGCAGCGCCTGAGCCTGTTGCCGGTGGGCATCGAAGTTGATGGACAGTCGATCAGCAAAGACGGGAAAACGTTGCTGCTGGTAGCCAGCGTGGCCGGTCGGCAGAACCTCTACACCTATTCGCTCGACGAAACCAGCGCCGAACGCCCCGTCGCCCGGCAGTTGACCACCACCGCCGGGTCGAAGAGCAACGCGCAGTTTACGGCTGATGGCAAAGAGGTCTTTTACCTCGAACAGGGCCGCATCCAGTCGATCTCGCTCGAACGGCGCGAACCCAAACCCATCGCGGTCACGGCCGAACTCGACGTGGATTTCGCCACCGAAAAGCTACAGGTATTCAGTCAGGCGTGGGATGTGCAGAACAAGGGCTTTTACGACCCCGAGTTTCACGGCACCAACTGGAATGCCGTTAAAACCACCTACGAACCCTTTGCCGCCGGGGCCCGTACGCCCGACGAACTGCGCCGCCTGCTGAACCTGATGGTGGGCGAACTGAACGCCTCGCACTCGGGTGTTGCCGGGCCGCAGGGCACCACCGACATCACGACGGGACGGCTGGGTCTGCGCTTCGACCGGATTACCTACGAAAACACGGGCAAGCTGCTCATCACCGAAGTGGTGAACCTAGGGCCGGCGTCGCTGAGCGGCACCATCAAACCCGGCGATCACCTGCTGGCGATTGACGGCACTACCATCGACGCGACGACCAACGTGGATTTCCTGCTGAACAATAAGATCAACCGGCAGGTCACGCTGGCGGTGGCCGCTAGTCCCACCGCTGCGCCGCGCGAGGTGAGCGTGATGCCCGTAAACCTGGCGACCGAAAAGGGGCTTCTCTACAAACAGTGGGTGCAGCAACAGCGCGACTTTGTGGACAAAGCGAGCGGCGGGCGGCTTGGGTACGTGCACATGTTCGATATGTCGGCCGAATCGCTCAATCAACTGTACATCGACCTCGACGCCGACAATCACGCCCGCGACGGGGTGGTAGTCGATGTGCGCAACAACAACGGCGGCTTTGTGAACCCCTACGCCATCGACGTGTTTGCCCGTAAAGGCTACTTGACCATGACCTCGCGCGGCCTGCCATCGGCACCGGCGCGGTCGCAACTGGGCCAACGGGCGCTCGAAACCCCGACAATTATGGTAACGAATCAGCACTCGCTATCCGACGCCGAAGACTTCACGGAAGGGTTCCGCACGTTGAAACTGGGCAAGGTGGTAGGCGAACCCACGGCGGGCTGGATCATCTTCACCTCGGCCGCGCAACTGATCGATGGCTCCTCAATCCGATTGCCGTTCTCGAAGATCACCGACAACACGGGCAAGAACATGGAGCTGGCTCCCCGCCCCGTCGACGTACCCGTGACGCGCCCCATCGGCGAAAGCTACACCGACCAGAACACGCAGTTGACCGTCGCCGTCAAAGAGCTACTCAAACAACTTGACGACGCCAAAGCCGGTAAATCGGTGAGTGGTAAATAAACGCAAAAGCCCCGCAACAGGTACGTTGCGGGGCTTTCTTTGGTATGCTGGTGTTGCTTGATGGCTAGCACAAACGTTTCGAACTGCTCGTAGCGTAACTTATTGCTGTTTGCATAGGGATTATGACAGAACGGGATACGTTGATAAGTGTCTAAAACGTTTTGGCTGTACACATGTCTGCTCTCTATGAAATCGATCTTTCTGGCCCTAGGATGTCTTACGGTTGCTACAAGCAATTTGCTAGCTCAGGCTTCACCGGCTACGTCAAAACCACGGGTTGCCGTAACAGTCTTCTCGGACGGCAAGCCAGTTAATCAGCAAACTGGGCTAAAAGCCGATGCAAAGGAAATTCGCTTTAAAGCGCTGTTGGACACAAGTACCAATGGCCCCTTTACGGCTTTTAAGCCAGCATTAGTAATTAAGAACAAGGAAGCTTTCTTTGTTCGGAATGGCCGCCAAATCGCTCAATTGACCGTAACGGATAAAGAGCTGCCACCTGCTTTCTTCCAAGAGGCCCAACCCGACGATCATATAGTATTCAAACTTACGTTGGTCGCGCAACGAACGAATGGCGAGTTAGTACCCCTGCCCGAGCAACCTATTTACAAGTTTACGATCCGAAAATAGAGTCATGTAACGACTATGCATAAGCAGATATGCTTTCAGGTCTAACAGGGGACAGATTACCTTTACACGTTACTGTCGATCAAATTGTGTTGATCAATTAATCAGCGATTAGCAGCTGCACTTGACTAAAAGCCAACCACTATGTGTTATCAGTGCAAATCAATCGAGCATAACATTTGATACTACAGCAAGGAAAGTGATACACGCATCAGTTATTGTCGCCTGTCAACTTGTCTTAAATTTAATTTGCAGCTACTTTCTAATCGGTAACCAACGAAAGAAATGGAAGATTTTTGCAATGATAGGCTTCCCTGTCTTGGTGTTGCTATGGCCTTTCGCCTTAATCGCTTGTGAGGTTATTCAGATGCGAGATGAAAACATAAGTTTGTGGGTTGACTTTGGAAATGGTGTGAGTTGGCTACTACCAGTTCTAGGAGCAGCCATTATTCAACTTGTTCTGAATCGTTTCCTCTTTGCTCGTATAGATAAAGCAAATGCTTAACACACCTCTTGATTGTGTACCTTTTTTATGAATAAAACCCGTCTACTACTGTTCTTCTGCTTGAGTTTTTCTAAGCTCTACGCGTTAACGGATATAACCACTAAAACGTATTCCAGGCAGGATACTGCTCTGGCTGTGCGGGCGCTATTTACCGATAAGCGATCATCGGGCAATATAGTTGCCATGGTAGGTAGCTGTTTCGTAGTGGGAGGTCTGTTCACCGCCCCCCTATTAGTGGTTGGTGCCGTACCCACTAGTATTGGTCTTATTAGGCAAATTCGCTTTAGACATCATTCTGAAGAAAAGTTGATTAAAAAGTACCAAGAGGGTGCTGAGCTACCTAAACGTATCCAGCGTCGATTAAAGGCGTGGCATTTCAGGTAGGCTAACAGGACGCAAATTATACAACTGTAGAAATGCCAAAATTTCTATGCAGATGCGGTCATATAATTCCTGCTGGTGAAATCCCTACACCTGATCAATGGAATATGATATCCGATGTAGAGTACGATAGCTTTAGTGGGTTAATAGATGCTGAAGAACTGTACAAGAGAATGACAATCGTGCTAAAGTGTCCCTTTTGTCATCGCTTGTATATATTTTGGAGTGGTTGGCAAGCAGATCCTACCTGTTACGAAACGAGTTTAGACTAAGATGATTAAGATTATACAACGGACTTTTAGCTATGATCTACCAAGTAGAGTTGGTTTTTAGTATCAAGAACGATACACTATTTGTCATAGGAGTTGAGCCACAGGATTTAATTACTGATGTACGTCCCGGAATGGTTCTACGTCGAAAGCAAAATACAGTTGAAGCAATTATTAATGGTATTGAGTACATTGACAGGCCTGAGGGTGTGTTAGTTGGACTCACTATTAGGAAGGAGAACGAGATAACTTGGAGCCGAGTAAAAACGCTGGCCCAAGGCGATCAGATTATTCTAGAGTAGCCTATTTCAGATGGCACGAAAGCAATGGCACCATGTTTTGAGGAAATAACTTTCCCAGATCAACCCCCTACAATTGAAGAAGTCTTAGTTCGTCTTAATCAGCGAACTGGCGTACAGGTTGTTTGTCGGCAACAGGAGCCTGGCTCATTCGCTGAAGTGTATACATTGTCTAATCCTGAAGACGACGGAGACGATATAGAAATATTTTATGATCAGGGCGGCCAGCTCTGTTTAGCTTGGGTAGCACCAACGACCTATCTGGTAGGAGCTGCTCTACAAACACTTGTAGCAATGGGGGGCATTACGACTCAACAATTCCAGCTTGGACTTCTAAAAAGTGGTTGGAAGTAGCTGAAAAAGTAAAATCTTTACCAAGATATGATCACCCGGATTGGGCGTTTGATTAACATATTTGCACTTATACAACAACTAAAAACTAGTTATGCCTTCAAAGAAGTGGCCTAAAAAGGAGTGGGCAGATGTTAAAAGGCGACTTACAGCTAATTTTCCACCACACTTTCAAACAGACAAAACAATTGAATTGCTTGAGCAATGTGTTTTAAGTGACCAACTGAAAGAACTTACTCCCTATATAAGTCTGGGTCGTTTATGCTTAAGTCGTAATACGAATCTTACAGGTTCTGGCTGCCCTTGCATGTATTTTCATAACCACCAATATACCGTTTCAACTTACGATAACAAGAATAAATGGTACTTTGATAGTACAGAAGAAGTAATTGAGTTTGTCAAACAGAATATACCTCTTGTTGTATAATTCGAGGAATACTTGTTTGCCAGCAAATTGGTCATTCTATTCTAAATCGAATAACATACGATTAGTTAGTTACGCGACTCAGCTTAAAAAAGAGCAATTCACAGAATATAAGGCAAATTGAACGATAGTCTGTCGCACTACAAACCAAGACAGGCTTACAGTATGACCTAATGCCACACAAGTAGGAGAGCGTATGGCGATCCCACTCCCGTTAGTATCGCTTTGTTACATGAACCGGTCGCCGTTCTCGCTGACGAAGGCACCCTAAGCTCCTTTCTTGGTCGAGCGGGTGGAGAGGGCGTGTTTGCCGATTTTTACATACCGATTTGTTACAGTATACATCTCTGGCCCAAGCTTTCAAATAGGCCGTTTAAGTTTATAATAAAGAATCATCTGCTTTTTATGACGTAGGGTATAGTTGATAATATGAAGTTTTTCGATTGGTTAGCAAACTCAACCTCACCAATCAGAGCCATATATCCGGATGCAGGTTCATCAATCTCTAGTACAAACCACTTAAAAGGCTTCTTTTTTTGAGCTATTGAATCAACGGTTAAAACTACCGACTGAGCTACCCATTGACTTTCTCGGAAGTCTTGAGTCGATGAATGAGTTCGCCAAACACGGGCTGTCGAAGCCGATTCGTCAGTTGTGATAATCAGCTTGATTTTACCTTTCTGCTGCTCAAGATTACTTTGCAGATTGGGCAGAGTTTCTCCTTTTGCTGTGGCTTGAATAAAAGCGTAGGCCGTCGGAAAGAGCCTGGCATCGTTGTTGGCTCCAACATGGTCAGTATTTGTTAGCGATAGAACCGATTTAGAACCCCGTAAACCAGACCAATACAAATTCAAGGCATCGACCGGCGTATAGTCATCATTAGTGCCAACGATGAGTAGCTTGGGCAACATTAACTGGTCTCGATACGTGTAGGCATCGACAATCTGGAGCAGATTCTGACCTTGGTTCGTATTTATTTGCTCGATTACTTTTTTTGCAGCCAAAGCGGATTGATTGAGTTCACCATAAACAGCTAAGTAATGCGGAATTTGAGCTACTGAATTTAGTGTATTGAATCCCTGAATAACGAGTCCGGTTACACGCTTGTCTACTGCAGCCGTAAGCCAAGCTGTATGACCTCGTTTAGAGTGGCCAGCAAGAATGAAATGCTCAAGAATAGGAAAAGCTTGTTGCTTAGTTAGCGCTTGAAGCGCATCTATCGCCCGAACGGCTCCCTTAACCATTGGAAGTAGCAAAGGCCAAGTACCCTCTCCGGTTTGCAGATAGCGCTCGAAGGTGTAATTAAGGAGTTCATCTTCCCATTTTCCATCAAATAGAGGCTGATTGGGTACGTCACCTAGTATGGCACAGGGCATGCCCGTAGCTTGAGCAGCTTGTAACAGTCCAGTATAAGCCTGATCGGGCTCAAACGACATTTGTAAGGATAAGAATCCCGTCGTTGATGAGTACGAAACCGGGAAGAACACGAATAAATTATGCTTCCAGCGAATGTTTCGCCACCTCTGTGATACAAGCGATAGCTGAAAGAAAGTACCCTTGTTCGTAGTTGACCGCTGGATTATTTCCCACTGATAGGCAGAGTCTGATTCACTGACGTACTGCGGTAAAATAGTATGAGGGTCTGTCTGAACGTTTCGTGTCGCAAGGGGCCCGGGTGGTTGCGAAAACGCACAAAATATACTTGTGATAAAGAACAGAGCGCTAGCCAGTAATCTGCTCAAAAAAGTATTAATAACCATACTGAGCTCGGTCTATCGTAATGTTTTTTAAGGCTGCTTCGGACTTGCACTACCTGAAAACAATCGCTTAACAGAAAAACCTTCTGCGACTCCGCTTAAAAAATTGCCATTCACAGGGGCAAGGCACATTGAGCTTTAGTCCGTCTCAAGACAAACTAAGGTAGGCTTTTAGCAAGACGAGTCTAATCTAATGCCACACGATTAAGAAAGCTGTCAAGATCACGTCCTGTCACATGACCCGGTCGCCGTTCTCGCTGACGAAAGCCCCCCAGGCACCTTTCTTGGTCGATTTAGTCGAGCGGGTGGGTAGGGCGTTTTCGTGGAAATGATGGCAGATGGCGATGGCGAGCGCGTCGGTCGCGTCGAAGAACTGCGGTTCCAGGTCCACTTTCAGCAGGTGCGACACCATGTGCGCGACCTGATCTTTTGAGGCGTTGCCGTTCCCCGTCACCGACTGCTTCACCCGGCGCGGTGCGTACTCGACAATCGGAATGTTGCGCGATAGGGCGGCGGCCATGACCACGCCCTGCGCCCGACCCAATTTCAGCATGGCCTGCACGTTTTTACCGAAAAACGGATCTTCGATCGACATCTCGTCGGGGTGGTGTTCCTCGATGAGGCGCAGCATCGTTTCGTGCAGTTTCTGAAGCTTGAGCTGGTGGGTCGTATATTTGGTGAGGTTCACCACGCCGTATTGCAGCATCCGCATCACCCCGGCCCGAACCGAGATAACCCCGTAACCGGCGATCTGCGTGCCGGGGTCAACGCCAAGAATAATTTTCTCGGGCAAATCGGGTGGTGAAGCTTTTGTCTGCAAGGCCATACGTGCAAGGTAACGCTAAGGAATCGGTTTCAATGCCCAGTTTTGCTAAAAAAATCACTTTCTGGGCCAAACTGGCGACGTTTTTCGGGCTGCTGCTCTTCATCGCCTATACCGTCCGTCAGCAACCCACCGACTGGCGAATCCTCGCCCAACAACTCCGACGAACGGATTGGACGTCGCCCAACGCGCTGATCCTGCTCGCACTAACGCCACTGAACTGGTCGGTCGAAGCCTTGAAATGGCAGTGGCTGGCCCGGCGGGTGCAACCCCTGCGTTTTTCGGAAGCGCTGGGCGGCGTGCTGGCGGGGCTGTCGCTCGGCATGGCGCTGCCCGGTCCGCTGGGCGACACCGCCGGGCGGGTCTTTTCCATCCGGGCGCGTCGCGGGCCGGGCAACGTACCTGAGCGGGGGGCGGCCATCGGGGCGGCGCTGGTCTCGGGTGGGATGCAGTTCTACGTCGCGGTGATTGTGGGGGCGGTGGCCTGGGCAACGTACCTGGCCTATGCACCTGTCCGCGATACCACGGGTGGGCGGGTGCTGCTGGGCCTGCTGGGTACGTTGTCGGCGGCTGGCGTCGTGTTGAATTTTTACCGGCATCGGTTCGTCAGCTGGTCGGAGCGGTGGCCGAGGCTGGGTACGTATGCCCGCTATTGGGCCGTGATCGGGCAGTATAGCCACGCCGATATGGCCGGGGCGTTTGGGCTGGCGTTGCTGCGGCATCTGATCTTTTCGATGCAATTGGTCGCTGCCTTCCGACTGTATGGCGTTGACCTGGCGGCGGTTCCATTGGCGGCTGGCGTCGGCGTCATCTATCTGGTGAAAACCATCGCGCCGGCGTTCAACTGGCTTAGTGATCTGGGCATCCGGGAAGCCGCCGCGCTCTGGGTCTTTGCGCCGTTTGGCTTACCGGCGCCGCTCTTGCTCACCGCCACGTTGACGCTCTGGCTGATCAACATCCTGCTCCCGGTCCTGATTGGGCTGGCGTTCGTTGGGCGGACGGTGGGCCGGGCGGTAGGGGAGCGGTAGTATCTGGCCGTTTTCTCAAACGCTACCAGTTGCGCTAGCCGTTAAAGCCATCAGCATCAATACAGTCGAAAAGGTCAGGCTGTAGCGTAACCTGTATAAGGCCGGTAACGTGGTGGTTGAAAGCCCAATACGATGTCCGTTTTCTCAATGCCGCGTTCTACCAGTTCAGCTGCAATGTCTGTATCTGTCCAGTTGGCCTGAATCCACACCTTATCATCCGCTTTTATGTCGAAGTGGAAGATGGTATTGTGAACAAACGCGTCGTTTCGCCAGCCAAGCCTGACGAGTTGAAAATGGTCTCGTTGAAGATCGGCTATTACTTGCCCCTCTGCTTCTGCCAGATTCGCAGGCGTATAGGCAGCCCACTGATTAAGCAGGGCTAATAAAATGGCCCGATATTGCTCTCGTTTGTTGCTCATAAAGTGCTCAAGGTAGTACCCATTCGACAACTGTCTGCGATATATCGTTGTAAACAAGCAGATTAAGATTGAAGTCTTTGACGGCTTCGGCGACATCGGCTTTCAAGAAAAACGAGTAATAAGCGCTCTCAGGTACTGCTAAAAACAAACGCCGAGCAGGATCGTTTTTGCGTAGGCCACGCAGGTAATTCATGTATTGCCCTAATGCTAAATGAAAATCATAGACCAGCGATGGACCAATGAAACTTTTAACTTCTACGGCAATATACTCTTTACCTCGTTGGGCACCGATTAACTTTTCGGCTCCAAGATCAATCTGAATATCTGTTCCTAAAGCTTCCAGAAAGTAGGGATCATGGGTGATCTCCCAACCTTCTTTTTGCAACGCAATTTTTACAGCCTCATGAAACAGATCCTTCGCCACGTCTTTTCTGAGAAAAAATTTAAGGAATGAATATAAGATAAAACGCCCCCAATCGTGTGATCGGGGGCGTTTTACGTTTTAGGTACGTTGGCTATACTTCGGCCGGTTCTTCCTGATGAGCCGGTACGGTCGCTTGGTTGCCTTTGCGGAACCACTTGTCGCGGACGCGCTCGTTGATCCAGTAGAGGCAGGGCACAATCACCAGCGTCAGGACGGTCGAGAAGGTCAGGCCGTAGATGATCGTCCAGGCCAGGATGTTCCAGAAGACCGAAGAGGCCCCGCCGATGATCAGGTTCGCGTCGAAGTCGCGGAAGAGGCTCACGAAGTTCATCGAGATACCAAACGCCAGGGGCACCAGACCGAGTACCGCCGCCGCTGCCGTCAGCAATACCGGCGTCAGACGAGTGCCGCCCGCTTCGATGATGGCCTCGCGCGTCGGGATGCCCCGGCCGCGTAACTCTTCGATAAACTCGATGAGCAGAATGCCATTTTTTACCACGATACCCGCCAGGGCGATAATCCCAACGCCCGACATGATCACCGAGAAATCTTTGCCCGTAATCATGAAGCCGAGGAACACACCAATCAGCGACAGCAAAATCGTGGTGAAGATGATGAACGGCTTGATCACCGAGTTGAACTGCGTTGCCAGGATCAGGTAGATCAGCAGAATGGCGATGCCGAAGGCCGACACCAGGAAGTTCATTGACTCCTGTTGGTCTTCCTGCTCACCACCCATGCGGATGCTATAGCCGTTGGGTACGTCCATGTCGTTGACCAACTGCTGGATCTGCGCTACAATCTGGTTGGCGTTGTAGCCCGCCACCACGTCGGAACTGAGGGTAACCACCCGCTCCTGATTCTTGCGGTTGATCTGGCTGAAGGTCGTCGAATACTGCACGTCCACGACCGAGGTCAGCGGTACCTGCCGCAGCGCGCCGCCCGAGTTCATGTCGCGGTACACGATGTTCTGGCTCAGCAGCCGCTCAATCTGGCCACGGTTGTCTTTCTTCAGCCGGAGCATGATCGGGTATTCGTCTTTCGGGTCGCGGAACTTCGAGATTTCCGTACCGAACAGGGCCGTACGGATGCTAAAGGCCACCTGCTGCGAGCTGATGCCTTCCCGCTCCGCCTTGTCGCGGTTGATGTTCAGGACAATCTCCGGCTTGTTGGTCACGAGGTCCGACTTCAACTGCTCGATGCCTTCGATGCCCGCCTGCTGAATACGCTGACGTACCTGCTTCTCCAACTGTTGGAGCGTGGCAAAATCGTCGCCCGCAATCTCGACCGCGATGGGTTTACCCGTTGGGGGGCCGTTGCTTTCGCGCTGCACCGAAATTTCGGTACCGGGAATGCCCTGCATGGCCACTCTGACCTTCGACAGGATGGAGTCGGTCGGGAGGCCGTCGCGGTGCTGCGAGCCTTTGAACGCGACCGTCACCTTCGATTTCTGGGGCGTGGCGTTGCGGTCGGGGTTCTGTGGGTCACCGGCGTTTTTACCCACGTTGGAGATCACCGAGTTGACGGCCGCCATCGCGTTGTTGTCGTTGAGGACCTTGTACACCCGCTTCTCGATCACCTTCGTCAGTGAATCGGTCACTTTAGCGTCGGTGCCCTGAGGCATCTCATTGTAGACGTAGATGTAATCAGGCTCACCACTGGGGAAGAAGATTACCGTCGGGGGGAAAACACCCATCAGCAGGAACGTCATCACCAGCAAACCAAAGGCCGCCGCCACCGCGCCCACCGGCCGCCAGCCGACGAGCAGGAACGAGATCAGGCGCCGGTAGCCATTTTTTAGCTTCGGCAGCAGATTTTCCTGGAACGGTACGATCAGGTACGGCGTCAGCACATAGTGGTTGAACACATACAGCACGATGAACAGCACGAACAGGTTGCCCAGCCCCCGGTCCATCACGTACCCAATCACGGCCAGCACGGTCATCACGATCAGCGGCCGTTTGATGGCGTCGAAACCCTGGTTGTCTTCGTGGTGATCGTCGTCGTGGCGGTTCATGAACGACACCGCAAAGACGGGGTTGATCACGTAGGCCACAAACAGCGAGGCGAAGAGCGTCAGGATGAGCGTCAGGGGCAGGAATTTCATGAATTCGCCCACGATACCCGGCCAGAATAGCAGCGGGAAGAAGGGCGCGATGGTTGTCAACGTACCCGAGAGTACGGGAATGAACACCTCACCGGCGGCTGCTTTTACGGCCTGCTGAATCGTCCAGTCTTTGTTCTGGTTGAAAAGCCGGTGCGTGTTTTCGATCACCACGATGGCATCATCGACCACCAGGCCCAACCCGAGCAGGAAGGCAAACAGCACGATCGTGTTCAGCGTAAAGGCCGTGCCCACAATTGGCCCCAGAATGGGCATCAACACGAAGGCCACCAGCGCCGAGAGCGGCACCGACAGGCCCACGAAGATGGCGTCACGCACACCCATGAAGAACATCAGCACCAATACCACGAAGATGAAGCCCAGTACCACCGTGTTTACCAGGTCATTGACGTCTTCTTTCGTCCGCTCCGACTGGTCAGCCGTGATCTTGATGTCGAGCCCCTGCGGGAAGCGGTCGGCTTTGTATTCTTCGATCGTGTGCTCGATTTTCTCCGATGCCGACAGCAGGTTGGCCCCGGCGCGCTTGATCACGTTGAGGGTCACGACCGTCTTGTTGTCGAGGCGGGCGAAATCCTGCTGCTCTTCGAAGCTGTCCTGCACGTCGGCCACGTCGCCCAGGCGCAGGGTTGCGCCGGTTGCGGTGCGGATCTGCAACTGCCGGATCTGATCGACGTTGGTAAACTCACCTTTCACGCGCAGCGTGCGGCGCACACCGTCCACGTCGAGGTCACCGCCCGACACGTTGATGTTTTCGCCCTGAACGGCACTCTGAATGTCGTAGAACGCCAGGCCCGACGACTGCATCCGGGGTAGATCCACGTTGATCTGGATCTCCCGTTTCAGCGCACCCACGATGTCGACCCGGCTAATTTCGGGCATGGCCTCGATGGCGTCCTGCATGTCTTCGGCGTAGTCCTTCAGCTGGTTCAGCGAGAAGTTACCGGCCAGGTTGATGTTCATGATCGGGAACTCCGAGAAGTTCACGTCCTGCGCCGTTGGGCCGCTGTCGACCTTCTGCGGCAGGTCGCGTTTCGCCTTGTCGATGGCGTCACGGACCCGTTGGAGGGCTTCGGGCACCTGCACGTCGGGGTTAAACTCGACGGTGATGAGCGAGAAGTCCTGCAAGGCGTTTGATTTCACCCGCTTCACGCCGGTGATCGACTTGATCTGCTTCTCAATCGGCTTGTTGATGGTATTCTCGATATCGGCGGGTGCCGTACCGAAATACACCGTCTGCACGATGATCGTCGGGATCTTGATGTCGGGAAACTGCTCTTTCGGCAGGTTGTTGTACACAAACAGCCCCCCCAGCGTAATGAGGATGGTGAAAATGTAGACTGCCGTCCGGTTCTCGACGCACCAGTTGGTAAAGCCGAGGGTTTTGTAGTCTGAAAAGCGCATGCGCTTGTTGGGGTTTACTGTTCAAGGTCCAACGTCCAAGGTTCAAAATGGCTCTGAACATTGAACGTTAAACCTTGAACTTAAAATGAAATGGCCTGTCCATCCGTCACTTCCTGGTAGCCTTGCGTGATGAGCTGGTCACCAGTGCTCAGGCCCTGCTTGATCTCAATCTGGCCACCATAACTCTGGCCCGTCGTTACTTTGCGGGCCTTCGCCACGCGCTTCCCGCCCTCGTTGACAGCCACATAGACGAGCTGTCCGTTCTCCGTATTCTGAATCAGGTTCTGGTTAATGACAACGGCATTGGGCGTCGAGGCATCGTTGATTTTAACCTGCGCCAGCATGTTCGGTTTCAGGTCGCTACTCGACGGCAGCGGAGCCTCGATCGTGAAGGTGCGGCTCAGCGGATCAACTGAAGTCGACACGAAACTGATGCGGGCGTTCAACTGCCGGTTGATGTCGGGGAAGTTGATCTGCACGGCGTCGCCTTTCCGAACGGTACCTGCATACGTATCGGCTACTTTCGCCACCACTTTCAGTTGCGAGAGGTTCACGATCCGCACGATACCCATGCCCGGTGCGGCCGTCATGCCCACCTTCGCGTTCACCTGATCGACCACACCCGAGATCGGCGCCGTTACGTTCGACTGCCCAATCTGCGCCTTGATGGTAGCGATGCGGCGCTCCAGCGACTCTTTGTTGCTCTTGGCCTGCAAGTACTGCAACTCGGTGCCGATCTGCTGCTTCCAGAGGTTCGCCTGCTTTTCGTAGACCGTGTTGGCCAGTGCCAGCTGCGTCTGCACTTCGTTGAGCGACTCGCGCACGATCTGATCGTCGAGCTTGGCAATCACCTGCCCGGCCCGCACCGGCGTTCCTTCCGTCACGTACATGGCCGTGATGGTGCCACCGGCTCCTTTGGGTGACACCTGCACGTTGTTCTTGGCGTCGATCGAGCCCTGCAACTCCACAAAGTGGCGGAAGGTCGTGGCCGTTACCGGCGATACGGACACCGCTTTTACTTTGGCTTCTTCCCGCTTCACCGGGTCCAGCTTGGCCAGTTCGGTTTCCAGCGTCTTGATCTTGGCGTTCAGGTCGCCCTGCTCTCCTTTGAGCTTGGCCAGCTCTTCTTTCTTGGTTTGAAGATCGCTCTTCTTCTCCCCACCGCAACTCGTCAGCAACGTACCTGAGGCGGTCGCCGCAAGCAAGAATATGGTTAAATAGGTATGTTTCATGGTTCTTTCAAATGTATAAGGGACAATGTATAATGAACAATGGGCGCTTGACGGCTGGCTACATTGTACATCATACAGTGTGCATTGTACATTCTGATTTATTGTCCGATGTATAGCCGACCCAGTGCTTTATCCTGATCCACCTTGGCGATGAGGAAATCGTATAGGGAGGCGAAATAATTGGTTTGGGCTTCGCGAAGCGAGGTTTCAGCGTTCAACACCTCGATGTTGGAACCGACGCCTTCTTTGTACTTGATTCGGGTAACGCGTACAATTTCCTGAGCCAGGTCGCGGTTGCGTTGCTGGGTTTGCAGCGTCTGAAACCCGTTGTTGAGCGTGATGCTCGACTGCCGGATTTGCAGGTCGATGGAGTTCCGCAGCAACTCGCCGCTGTTCTGTGCTTTCTGGAGCGTAATTCGCTTCTGCGCGATCTGGTACTTTTTCAGGCCACCATCGAACACCGGAATTTGCAGGCTCAACCCCGCCGTCGAGAAGTTGGGGTAAGGCGTTGTAAACATCTGCCCGATCTTACTCCGGCCGTTGTTGTAGCCGTAGTTGACAAACGCCGAAAGCGTAGGAAAATAACCTTTCTGCGTGCCTTCGATGTCGAGTTGGGCCAGCTTGATCTGCGTTTCGAGCGTCGAAAACTCAATCCGGCTGCTGTACTGGAACGTCGGGTCGGGCGCAATCAATTGCCGCAGTTCGTCGAGGTTCCGTTCCTGAAGCTGTTCCGTCAGGGCGATATCGTCATTGACACTCAGGCCCATCTGAAACTTCAGCAGCGCGTAGCTTAGCTGAATCAGGTTCTGCACGTTCTGCCGCTCGGCCCGCAGGTTGTTAGCCTGCACTTCAAGGCGTTGCACGTCGAGCTTTTCCACGAACCCCTGTTTGTTCAGGGCGTTGGTTTCGCGCAGTAGCGTGTCGAGCCGCCCAATGTTCAGATCGAGCAGTTTGGCCCGTTCCTGAGCCACCAATACGCCATAATAGGCTTTTGATACCTGTTCCGCCACGGTAATCTTGGTGGCCTGAATGGTCCGTTGAGCCAGTTCACGATAGGTGGCGGCAGCCCGCAGGCCTACGTTCAGGCTGGCGCTGTAGAGCAACTGATTCAGCGTCGCCGAGGCGTTGGCCGAATACGGCACCCCAAACTCAACGGCAATGTCGGGGGCATCGGCCGGTGCTGTTGGGTTGAACGTCTTGGCTGGTAAAAAGGCCCGCTGAATGATCAGGTTGTCGGTAAACGAACCGCTGATGCTGATCTGCGGCAGGGCCGAGGACTTCACCTCGCGAATGCGCGCTTCAGAGCTGACCGCGTCGAGCTGGCTGTTCCGCACATTGACGTTTTGCTTAACGGCAAAGTCGATGGCTTCCTGCAAGGTAAACGGCTGTCCCGAACCTGACTGCCCGTTGGGGTTAAGGCCCGTTGGTGCCGGGGCCAGGCCCGAGTTGATCGTTGCGGGTACGTTGGCCGGTTGTAGATTGACCGGCGTGTTCGACACGCCCGGTTGAGGGGTGCCGGGTAGAGTCGAGGGCTGCGACGGCACCACGGCCCCCGTACCGGGTGTGCCGGGTTGCACGATAACGGCCCCCGTGCCGGCAGGCTGTTGGGCACTGGGTTGTTGGCCACTAGGGGCGCCGCCGGTAGGCTGTTGCCCCACCGATGGCTGCGTGGGCACCGTACCCGCAGGTACCTGTGCCATAGCGATGCCCAGCGTCGAGGCGCTCAACCAACCCGCCAGCAGCCAACCCGGTAGCAAGCGAATGGTATTATTTGTTTTCATAGATACTCAGGTTGTACTCGTTCACTTTTGTTTTTAATGCCTCATAACTAGCCAGCCCGCTCGCCGACAGAATGCCCCGGATGTAGTGGTCGAGGAGCTGATCCTGGGTGGTGTACACATCCCGCTGGTGGGGAAAAACGCGCTCATCGAAGCCAAGCTGTATCAACTCAATCCGTAGCCGGGCCATCGTCTCAATGTCGAAATCGGACCGGTAAAGTCCCTGCTCCACGCCGCGTTGCAGGTTGTCGATCAGGTCTTTGGTGATGTGGTTTTCCTTGTGTTTCAGAAAGACCTCCCAGGCTTTGGGGAAGTAGCGTTGTACATCCAGCAGTAAACTCGGGTTGACTTTGTCTGCGTGCTGACGCATCATGTTGGAGGCCAGCACAATTTCTTCGATGGGATTTAACTCTTTTTCTTTCAGCCGACAGTAGTCGTTTTGCTCATGGGTCATGTGCCATTCAACGACTTGATAGACAATGTCTTCCTTGTCGGTAAAATGCTGATAGATCGTCTTCTTGGAGATGGCCAGCCGCCGGGCGATGTCGTCCATCGTAATCGTCCGAACGCCATATTTCCAGAAGAGCCGTTCTGCTTCAGCCAATATCTTTTCTTTCATTGCATGGGTAATCAACTTGGGTGTCGTTACGCATGGAACGGGGGAAACTATCGGATGGTTCGCAGCTTCCTCCGTTTTTTAGGGCATCTTTGAAAGATTAAGGAAGAACTATGAATTGTAACATCTGGGCCGTTAGCTGGCCGGTGCGGCAGCCCCTTTTTAACTCAACATGTCTGATGCCTAACTGCCATCTATACCCATGATTCTCATCGTCTGCATCAGCCTCTATCTGCTGTCCAACATTGCCATTGGCGCCTGGGCGGCGCGGCGCGTCACCACCACGCAGGACTTTGTGCTGGCGGGGCGGGGACTATCGCTGGCGCTGGCTACGTCGGTCACGTTTGCGACCTGGTTCGGCTCGGAAAGCATCATGGGAGCCCCGGCCAAGTTTGTCGAGGGAGCGCCGGGGGGCGGGGTGTTGAGCATCATCGAAGAACCGTTTGGATCGGCGTTGTGCCTGTTTCTGGTCGGTGCTTTTTTTGCCCGACCTTTATACAACGAAGGTATTACCACCTTTTCCGACTACTTCCGGGTTCGGTATGGGCGGTCGGCTGAGTTGATGAGCGCCCTCATCGTGATCCCGTCGTATTTCAGCTGGATTGCCGCGCAGTACATCGCCATCGGCATCGTGCTCAACGTCGTGATTGGGATTCCGATGGCGTGGGGCATTGTGGTAAGTGCCTCGATCGTGATGATTTATACCTTGCTGGGTGGTATGTGGTCCATCTCTATCACTGACTTTCTGCACAACCTGATCATCATTCTGGCGCTGGTGGTGCTGGCCGTGGTGCTGTATCCGCAGGTGGGCGGTATTGGGGGCGTGGTGGCCCGGATGCCCGCCGGGTTCTTTCAGTTTCTGCCCAGCAGCAATGTACCGGCGGCGCACGAACACGGCTGGGCAACGTACCTGGCCGCCTGGATGACGATCGGGCTGGGCAGCATTCCCCAGCAGGATATTTTCCAGCGGGTGATGTCGGCCAAATCGGCGTCGGTGTCGGTGCGGGCGTCGTATCTGGCCTCAGGGCTCTACCTGACGGTAGCGGCCCTGCCCCTTTTCATCGCCGTGGCAGCCCGCCTGCTTCACCCCGACCTGGCCGGTGCCGATGAACAAAGCCGACAACTGATCATCCCGAATATGGTGATGCGGCACGGTAGCCTGCCCTTGCAAATTCTGTTTTTCGGCGCACTCACGTCGGCTATCCTGAGCGTATCGAGCGGCGCGATTCTGGCCCCCGCCACGGTCTTTGGCGAAAACATCGTGAAGTTTTTCCGACCCAACCTGACCGACGTTCGCCTGTTGCGCACCATACGCTGGGCGATCGTAGTTATCTCGGTCATTTGCGTAGGCATGACGCTGGGTCGCTCCACCAGCATTTTCGATCTGGTGGGCGAGTCGTCGGCGTTTAGTCTGGTATCGCTGTTTATCCCACTGGCGGCAGGTATCTATTGGAAACGGGCCAACCTGCCCGGCTGCCTCTGGTCGATTATGCTGGGGTTCGGCGTGTGGCTGCTCTGTCTTTGGCTGGGTACGTCCTTCCCGCCGATGCTCTGGGGCCTGATCGCCAGCACGGTGGGGATGGCAGTGGGAAGTTTATTCATGGGTGAAAAGCCAAGGGAAAGCTGAACTCCTTTGGGCTGCGTCCGCGTTCAGCAATGGGTTCGCCTGACCGGCCAATTCTTGGCTCGGTCCGTATATGGGTTGCCTGGGATAATGCCAGGGCACCTTTCGCGGAGAAACTACCAACAAATACACACTCTTTTTCATGAAACTACTCTACTCGTATTTGCGCCGCTATTGGGGCCTGCTGATTCTGGCGCTGGTGCTGGCGGCGGTCAATCAGGTATTCTCGCTGCTTGACCCGTACATTTTTCGCAAAATCATTGACCAGTACGTGGTGAAGCCTGGTGGTTCGCTACGGGACGTCAATTTCTGGGGCTTCCTCGAAGCAGGGGCGGGCTTGCTGATTTTGCAGGCACTGGGCGTGGCAATGGTCAGCCGGATTGCCAAGAATTTTCAGGACTACTACGTCAACGTGATCACGCAGCGGCTGGGTGCCCAACTCTACACCGACGGCCTGCGGCACTCGCTCGATTTGCCCTATCAGGTGTTTGAAGACCAGCGGTCGGGCGAAACGCTGGGTAAACTCCAGAAGGTCCGCACCGACGTGGAGAAGCTCATCCAGTCGTTTGTCAACGTGCTCTTTACGTCCATCGTGGGCATCATCTTCGTGATGTGGTACGCCGCCACGGTCTACTGGCCCATCGCCCCGGCCTACTTCCTGACCATTCCGCTGCTGGGCTTTGTGAGTTCGTTGCTGAGCAAAAAAATCAAGAAAGTACAGCAGACGATTGTAGCCGAAACCACCGCGCTGGCCGGATCAACCACCGAAAGCCTGCGGAACATCGAACTGGTGAAGAGCCTCGGGCTGGCGCAGCAGGAAACCGAACGGCTCAACAGCACGACGGGCAAGATTCTGAAGCTCGAACTGAAAAAGGTGCGCTACATCCGGTCGCTGTCGTTTATTCAGGGCACGTTCGTCAACCTGCTCCGCAACGCCATCATGCTGTTGATGCTGTTCCTGGTGGTGCAGGGCGACATCACGGTGGGTGAATTCTTCTCGTTGTTCATCTACTCGTTTGCCATCTTCGGGCCACTGCAGGAGCTGGGTAACATCATCAATATCTACCGCGAAACGGAAGCCTCGCTGGCCAATTACCAGCAGATCCTCGACACGCCCCGCGACGTACGCCCCGCCCACCCGAAAAACATCGGTACGCTGCAAAAACTGGCCTTCGCCGACGTGCATTTCAAACACCTGACGGCCAGCAACCCCGCCCTCGACGGCATCACGTTCGACGCCGAAGTGGGCGAAACCATCGCGTTTGTCGGGCCGAGCGGTAGCGGAAAAACCACGCTGGTGAAGCTACTGGTGGGCCTGTACCCGCCGCTGAGCGGTCAGATTCTGTACAACGACGTACCTGGCGCCGAGATCGACCTTGACCAACTGCGCGAACAGATCGGTTTCGTCACGCAGGATACTCAGCTTTTTGCCGGCACCATCCGCGAAAACCTGCGCTTCGTGGCACCCAACGCGACGGACGAACAGTGTCTTAACGCCCTGCATCAGGCCGCGGCCGACTCGCTGCTGGCCCGTGCGCCACAGGGGCTCGACACGGTCATTGGTGAAGGTGGCGTGAAGGTATCGGGCGGCGAAAAACAGCGCCTGAGCATTGCCCGTGCGTTGTTGCGGAACCCGTCGCTGCTGGTCTTCGATGAGGCCACGTCGGCCCTCGACTCGCTCACGGAAGAAGAAATTACCAACACCGTCCGGAAGCTGTCGGGCCTGCACCAGCACATTACCATCCTGATCGCGCACCGCCTCAGCACCATCCTGCACGCCGACCGCATTTTCGTGCTCGAACGCGGCCATATTGCCGAGCAGGGACGCCACGAGGAATTGCTGGCGCAGAAAGGCCTGTATTACGCCATGTGGCGGCAGCAGATCGGCGAGCGCAAGGGCGGTACGGCTACCCCAATACCCCAACCGAAAGACGGCGTGCTCACACAGGCATAGGCCGGTTGCTGTTCTTCAGGCGAAGCGCATTGTCCGTCGTTGCCTGGGCTACCTCTTCGACCGACGTACCCAGCAACTCGGCCACGCGCCCGGCCACGTAACGTGTGTAGGCGGGTTCGTTGCGTTTGCCCCGGAACGGGATGGGGGCGAGGTAAGGCGCGTCGGTTTCGAGCACCAGATGCTCGAGGCCAATGTGCGGAATCACCTTGTCGAGCCCACCATTCTTGAAGGTAGCAACGCCGCCAATACCGAGCAGAAAGCCCATCTCGATGGCACGGTGGGCTTCGTCGAGCGTACCGACGAAACAATGGAAAATGCCCCGCAGGCCCGGCAGCGCCAGTTTGTCAATCAGATCGGCGGCTTCCAGCATGGCATTGCGGTCGTGCCCCGACCGCGTGTGCAGCGACACAAACAGGCCGCGCTCGGCGGCCCAGCGGAGTTGCGTTTCAAACGCCATGAACTGCTGCGGTACGAAGGTCATATCCCAATAGAAATCCAGCCCGATCTCGCCGACGGCCAGGAAGTTGGTCTGCGCCAGTTGTTGCTCCACAAAGGCCAATTCCGTTTCGACCGTCTCGCTCACGTAGGTCGGGTGCAGGCCCATCATGGGCAGGCAGCGGTTGGGATATTGGTGGGCGAGGGCCATCATGCCAGATACGGTCTCGGCGGCGCAGTTGGGCATCCATATTTCCGAAATGCCCTCCGCAAAAGCGCGTTGCAACATATCGTCGCGGGTGCCCTGCGGTTGGCCATCCACCATCCGGTCGGCGTCAAATTTCTCGTCGTAACTGTGCGCGTGTGTATCAATCAGCGAAATCATACTGCAAAGGTAGGGGTGGTGAGTGTTGTTTGACGGTTAAGGTTTAACCTCAAACTCAACTATACGCTCTCCCTTTCCAGCGTATGGGGATGGGGAGGAGGTAGTAGAGAAACGACAACGTACCCAGCCCGATCTGGCAGGGCTCGTAGAGGAACAAGTCGGGCCAGCGGTGGCCTTGCCCGGTACGGTGTAGGGTCCAGAAAGCCACGCCTGTCTGGAACAGCCACTTCGCCCCATAAATGCACAGGGCTGTTTTGGGGGCAAATAAGGCGACAGCCAGCAGGATCGGCACGAGCAGGTATTGAAACAGGACGCCACCCAGCAGCGGGATCGGCAACGAAAAAGCGCCCTGCATCCAGCGTTTGCGCTGTTGCAGGTACGTACCCAGCGTGGGCGTCGGCAGCGTTTCGGCCAGCACGTCGGGGCGGAGGCGATGGGCATGCCTGTAGCCTTTGGCCACAATGGCCTGAAAAAGCGTGTAATCTTCCACCACCGAAAACGGAGGCCCCGCAAACCCACCCACAGCGTCGTAGGCTACCCGCCGCACGGCCATGTTGTTGCCCGACCCGGTGAGGGGTAGGCGCAGGTACGTGGCCAGTTGGATAAGGCCAAACGCCAGCAGCCAGTCGATGGCTTGTAGTCGAGCCCAAAAGCTTGTTCCCTGCACCAGCGTCGTGCCCGTGACGATGCCTGTATCCGGGCCAAACTCGGCCAGCAGGCCCGTCAGCCAGGAGGGCGGCACCCGCACGTCGGCATCGGTGATGCACAGCAGCTCGCCCCGCGCCTGTTGGGCCAGTTGGGCCAGCACGTTGGCTTTGCCGTTGAGCCGGGCCGGAACGTCCGTTGGCTGGGGCCGGACGTCGATCAGGTGAACGTGTGGGTGGCCCGCGACGAAACGAAGAGCCACGAACGCCGTTTCGTCGGTCGATTGGTCGTTGCCAACCAGCACTTCGTAGCGGTCGGTGGGGTAGTCGAGGCGGGTCAGGGCCGTCAGGCAGTCGCCCAGTGTATCGGCTTCGTTGCGAGCTGCCACCAGTACCGACACAAACGGCAGGGCAGGCTCAGACATAAGCCGGTGGGCGGGTCGGCAGCGGCGTGATGGGCAGGTCGATGGGCAGCGCCTTGAATTGATACCCTAAACGGGCAAATTCATCCAGGTAGCGGGGCAAAACGTAGTGCAGGTTCGGCCACGCCTTTATGCTGTCGTGAAACACCACGATCGACCCCGGCTCGGTGTACTGGATGCTCTTTTGCAGCACCGTTTCTTTCGCCAGCGTACGGTCGAAATCGCCGGTGAGCACGTCCCACATCACCACCGTCAGGTCGGCCCGGATACCTGCCGCTTGGCTTTTTTTGATCTTTCCGTAGGGAGGGCGGAAGAGGGGCGTCGGAATACCCAGTTGCCGCTGGCACTTACGGATGTTGGCCCAATACACGTCATCGTGGGTTTTCCAGCCGTTGAGGTGGTTAAACGTGTGATTGCCGATGAGGTGGCCCGCTTCGATGATTTTGTAAAACACGTCCCGGTGCTTACCCACATTGTCGCCGATGCAGAAAAACGTAGCCTGCGCCGCATACTGCTCCAACTGATCGAGCACAAACTCCGTTACGCCCGGAATGGGGCCATCGTCGAACGTCAGATAAATCGTCGGTTCGGCCGGGTCCGCGTCGAGCCGCCACCAGAAATCGGGGTAGACTGTGCGAAACAGGAAGTTCGATTTATGCAGAAACAGGGACATGGGGAGTGAAGAATGAATAATGTATAATGAATGATGTACAATGAATGATGTCCGATGCCTCAGCATGGAGGCACAATGGCTGAATGTCAACGGTTGTGGCTAATTATCGGCCAGTCAATGTACCGCAGCGGCTAGGTGCCCCCGGCGGACCGCATTATTCATCATACATTATTCATTATACATTACTGTAGCCGTCTGCCTTTCCAGATAACGCCGGGTTGCTGGGCGGCGAGGCCGAAAAAGACGACGTAAAACGGGTAAATCAATTGCGTGGCGGGTATCCACCACAGGGCCGATCGTTTCCGCAAAAAGAGTAGGACCGACACCAGAAACAACCATTCGGGGACAATCTTCAGCAGAATAACAGCCAACGCCGCGTCTGCTGAAACAGTCCCCAACGCCCAGCCGGCCAGTGCCAACAGCGGCGTGAGATTACACAAAAAAACAACTACCGCCAGCATCGTCGGGAACAGCGAGGTATACGTGCGCCACTTGCCCGCCCATCGTTTGCGCTGCCGGTAGAAGGCAATGAGTGACGCATGCGCCGCCGTCTCGACGATCGCGTCCCGGTCTTTCAGGAACCGCACGCCACCGGGATACTGCGCTGCGATCTTGTGCATCAGCAGTTCATCATCGCCTGACGCCACCTGATCGATGCCCGAAAACCCACCCACGTCCCGAAAAACCGCTTTCTGGTAGCAAAGGTTAGCGCCGTTGCACATGGTGGGCCGGGCGTGGGCCATCGTGGCCGCGCCAGCCCCAATCAGCGAGGCAAATTCCACCGTTTGTAAAGAGCCAAAAACGGAGCGATCGGTTGTAAACGTGACGGGCCCGCTCACGAGTTTGGCCCCGCTCCGTGCCTGAAACCGGGCGATTGTGTTGAGCCAGCGCGGGCCTACCCGGCAGTCGCCGTCGGTCGTGACGATCAACGTACCCGTGGCCCGCTCGATGCTCTGGGCGATGGCCCGTTTTTTGGGCGAGGCTACCGTGGGGTCGTCGGCCAGTGCCAATACCGTGAGCGGGTAAGGAGCCGTTTGAGCAAAGGTCTGGGCGAGGGTAACGGTCGCGTCGGTCGAGGCATCGTCGGCAACGATGACCTCAAAGTTTCGGTAGGTCTGCTGGTTCAGGTCGGCCAGCAGATTGGGCAGGTTGGCCGCTTCGTTCCGCACCGGAATCACCACCGTCAGTGATGGAAGTGAGGCGGGGTCGTTGGATGCCGCCGTTGGCATGGGCAGCCATTGCCAACCCCAAAACAACCACAATGTACCAAGCGCATACGTACCCGCCAACGCCCACAGAAACCAGATCATGGGGTAAAGGTAAGCAGGTGCGAAAAAGAAGAAGGCGGGGTGGCCGCGTCAGCAGGTTCTTTTCCCATTCAATAGGTCGGGATGGCGGGGATTGTCTCTCTAGTGTTTCGGTAGAGTACTAACACAACAAGACCATGCAGGCACAGGCAGCTCCCCAACTGAAGGCTCACGAACTGGATACCCTTCGGGAAAAAATCAACGACATCCGCATTACGATGATGACCACGCAGGAGCCCAACGGTGATTTTCACACGCGCCCCATGGCGACCCACGAAATGGACCCCGACGGCTCGCTGTGGTTTTTCGCCTACGACGACAGCAACAAAGTTCGGGAGATCGGTCGGAACAGCCGGGTGGCCCTTGGCTATTCCGACCCCGGCCCTGAAACCTACGTATCGCTATCAGGCCGGGCCGAAGTCTCGAAAGACAGGGCCAAGATCGACGAACTCTGGAACGATGGCCTTAAAACGTGGTTCCCGAATGGCAAAGACGACCCCCGCATTTGCCTGATCAAAGTAAACGCGCACGCTGGCGAATACTGGGACCGTCCCGGCGGAAAGATGATGACCCTGTTTGAGATGGCCAAAGGCGCACTGACGGGCCAACCCGATTCGTCGGGACGGAATGAAAAGCTGGGCGACGAGCCTCGATAACCGACTCGGTTAGGCGAGGGCGCGGCTCATGGCATCGCCAATCTGTTCCAAAGCAGCTATCTCCTCCGCGGGGAAGTCATACGGAACGGGTTTGGCGATGCCGAGTGTGCCATACAGCGTGCCGTCGAGCAGCAGGGGCAGGGCAATGGAGCCTTCCACTTTAGTGTCGCGGGCGGCGGGCCGAGCCACACCCGATTCGTCGGTTTGCAGGTTGCAGAGCTGCACAGCTTCGCGGCGTTCGGCGGCAATACCGGCCATGCCTTTGCCAATCGGAATCTGGCTGATTTTGGGCAGTAAAAACTCGGGCATCCCGGCGTAGGCCACCAGCGTGAGCAGCCCCGTTTCGGGGTCGAGGCGGTGGATGGTGCCGGTGGTGCAATCGAACGCCTGGAGAATCTGATTGAGGGTAGCCGTCCAGTCGGGGGCGGTGCCGGTCGATGTCAGCGCGTCGAGTATGGGCTGAATGTTCGTGGTTGTCATCAGGTACGTTGGCTCACCCGTTGGGCAAGCATTTGGGTGTTTACGTAGCGAGTAAAGGTACGAACGGCCGTTTAACTACCGGTCCAATCGGGGCGGGTTACGCTATGGGCGACGCAACCGATCGTTGCTGGTTTTCGTATGGACGGCTAAATCGACGAAACCCCGTACGACCATGAAAACCCTCCTCCTCGCCGCCTCGCTGATCCTGACGACGGCCCTTGCTTCGTGCAAAAAAAGCGACGATGCTGCTCCTGCAACCACGACGACAACCGCCGACGATGTGAAACCGGTGTTGACGACAGGTACGTGGTCGGTAAGCCTGTATCGGCAACGCACCGAAATAAAGACCGCCGATTATTCGGGCATCACCTTTACGTTTTTGGCCGATGGTACGCTGACAGCCACCGAGAAAGGGAAGACTATCCGGGGTACGTGGACCTCGACGCCCGGCGGCGTAACGTACTACGGCGCGGCCCCGTCGGTTGCTACGCTGACCATCAACCTGGGCAAGGACAAACCCTACGACCGCATCAGCCAAAGCTGGAACGTCAACGCTGCCACCGTGGCGAGCAACATTAAACTTGATTACAAAGAGCCGGCCGACGACGAACACCTCGAATTGGTGCGATGAGGGGTCGCAAACCGGGTTCCGAAGCCAGCTGTAAATGAGTTATCTTGCATCAGCAACATTCCGGCGCTCGCTGCTGTTGTTTCGCTGATGCTCTTCGATAATCACAATCGCCCAATTACGTACCTGCGGCTGGCCGTCACCGACCGCTGCAACCTGCGCTGTTTCTATTGCATGCCCGAGTCGGGGATTAAGTACCTGCCTAAACACCAGGTGCTGACCTACGAGGAGATGGAACGGATTGTGGCGGTGCTGGCCCGGATGGGCGTGTCGAAGGTGCGGCTGACGGGTGGCGAACCGTTTGTGCGGGCTGGCCTGATGCCGTTTATGGAGCGCCTCGCCGCCACGCCCGGTCTGAGCGAGCTGCACATGACTACCAACGGCGTGCTGACGGCACCGCACGTGGCCGAGATGGCCCGCCTGGGTATGAAATCGGTGAATCTGAGCCTCGACAGCCTCGACCGGGCGCGTTTCCACGAGATCACCCGCCGTGATGAGTTGCCCGCCGTGCTGGGTACGTTGGCTAAGCTGCTGGATCATAACATCCGGGTGAAGATCAACGCCGTGGTGATGGATGGCAAAAACATCGATGACTTGTACCCGCTGGCCGAACTGGCCCGCACGCAGCCGATCGACGTTCGGTTTATCGAAGAAATGCCGTTCAATGGGGAGGGTAACCACTACCCCAAACTGACCTGGACGCATCAGCGCATTTTACAGGAACTGCGCACGTTTTACCCGGACTTACAAGCGCTACCCGCCGAACCCCACGCGACGGCAGCGGTGTATCAGGCACCGGGCCATGTGGGTACGTTGGGCGTGATTGCCGCTTACACGCGTACCTTCTGCGGCTCCTGCAACCGCATCCGCCTGACGGCACAGGGTACCCTCAAAACTTGCCTGTACGACAACGGCGTACTCGACGTACGGGCCTTACTCCGCTCCGGCGCAACCGACGCCGACCTGACAGCGACCTTCCTGAAAGCCTTTGCGCACCGCCCCAAAAACGGCTTCGAAGCCGAAGCCAACCGCCCTGAAGTGAGCGAATCCATGGCTACGATTGGAGGTTAAGAATTGATAATGGATAATGAACAATGTACAATGGCTTGCGCAGGCTCACTCCTCAGTCATTGTACATTGTTCATTATCCATTATTCATTATCAGTTCTTAACTCATCTCGCCTACGCCGGCGCGTTTGCCTTCTTTCAGGACGTTGATGAAGGCCTGGTTGAAGGCCGGGATGTCGTGGGGGTTACGGCTGGTGATCAGGTTGCCATCCGTCACCACTTCGCGGTCGACCCAGTTAGCACCGGCGTTGCGCAGGTCGGTTTTGATGCTGGGGAATGACGTAATTTCTTTCCCGCGCACCACGTCGGCTTCGATCAGCATAATGGGCGCGTGGCAAATGGCGGCTACGGGCTTCTTCGCCTCGAAGAAATGCTGCACAAACTTCACCGCTTTGGGCTCCTGCCGCAGGCTGTCGGGGTTGATGACGCCACCGGGGAGCAGCAGCGCATCGTATTGAGCCGGGTCAGCACCGTCGAGGGGCAGGTCGGTCGGGAAGGTGTCGCCCCATTCGGTTTCATCCCAGCCCTTTACCTCGCCCTGTTTGGGCGAGATCAGGTGCGTCTGAAAGCCAGCGGCTTCCAGGGCTTTGCGGGGTTCGGTCATTTCGACCTGCTCGAACCCGTCGGTGAGCAGAATCGCAATCTTTTTTTCAACGCTTCCGTCGTCTTGTCGATTTTCCATGATGTTGAGTTTTATTTTTCTCCATATAACCAAAGCCCCATCGAAGAGTTGGAAAATACTAGCGGGTAGCCAGGATATTGGGTTGGCTATCTTTAAAAAACTCAGGCAGCTAGGGAAACCTCTGATAAGGGTAAATCCGACGTTGCTATGCGAATGTGGGTTGGCGGCATCCCGCGAGACCCCATTATGGGTGTGGAAGTGAATCTGGGCTACCTGTTCAGGTGAGTTCAGCCGCTAAAACGTCTTTCAACACCGGCAAATATTCTTCCCAAACCGAACTTTGCCCAAATCGCTGAATCAATTCGGCCAGTCGGTCAACGAGGGCGGCACGGTTTTCAATAATGGCTGGTGCCTCTTGGGTGAAAGCTAAAAAGGCACCCATTGCTTTGGCTGCTTCGTAACCAATCGCTTCATCGCTGCTAAATAGTTCGGCCAGTTGGCGTGCATCGTCAACCTTCGCCCCGGCTTGCTGCCAGTATTCATTCCGACAATACGTTAAGGTCAGATTATATGCCGCCATCGCTCTTTGTAACGCGATGGGGGGATCGTGGGCAAAGGCTTCTGACTCGTTGAGGGCTTTGAGGTCCTCGTACTTGCGCTCGGCGGCAGGCAGGTTCTTGTCGTCCCCGTAGTATTTGGTCAGATTATATGCCGCCATCGCTCTGTGTAACGCGATGGGGGGATCGTGGGCAAAGGCTTCTGACTCGTTGAGGGCTTTGAGGTCCTCGTACTTGCGCTCGGCAGCAGGCAGGTTCTTGTCGTCCCCGTAGTATTTGGTCAGATTGACTGCCGCCCTCGCTCTTCGTAACGCGATGGGGGGATCGTGGGCAAAGGCTTCTGACTCGTTGAGGGCTTTGAGGTCCTCGTACTTGCGCTCGGCAGCAGGCAGGTTCTTGTCGTCCCCGTAGTATTTGGTCAGATTATATGCCGCCATCGCTCTTTGTAACGCGATGGGGGCATCGTGGACAAAGGCTTCTGACTCGTTGAGGGTTTTTACTTTCTGGTAATGCCGTTCTTTGTCAGGTACTTGAGAGTCTGTATGTGCCAGATTGTATTGCCACTGCGACCAATACAGAGCATCCTCAGCCGATGCCGATTGAGGAAGGTCAGTCAGCGTCAGGCTGGGGATAGCCGTTGTGGCAAAGTAGGGGTAAAAGTCCTCCACGGCCATCCAGCACATCCACCATACGTCACTGGCCTTCACGCTCCACGCAGCTTGTAGTAATGATTCGGCTTTTTGGCGGCCATTTGGCTGCCTCAATAACTCGGTAAGCTGTTTTAAAACAAAGTACTCGCCGACCAGATCGGGCTGTAGACCTGCGTATTCGACGGGGCTGTTTACGGCATCACGTACTACTGTGGCCATTCGCTCGTAAAGGTCTGAGTCAATCTGTTCCGGGAGTCCAGCGATTGCCGTCGCGTATAAATCATCTATCTTCTCGGCTGGAATTCCCCGCGCCAGCGTAGCCAACATGAGCAGGTTTTTGTGTGCCTGTCCATTGTGTTGGTAGCTAGGATGTTTTTTCCAAAACTTATCTTCGTATCGCTTGAGCAGGTTAGTCAATAATTGCTCAACATTCCAATGCCGTATATCCCCGTCGGCGGCCAGAGCCAACCCGACCAGAAAGGCGAAGAGAGGGCGGCGCTCAGGGTCCAGATCGGCCAGTTTAGCTAGCGTCTCATCTTTGTCGGCGTGCAGCGGTCCTTTCCCCTCTTTCTGGTACACTTCGGTAATAATATTCCAGATGCGTTCATCATCAAACGGAGGTAAGTCGAGAAGGGGATGATCAATACCGCCATACCGGCTTTGGTGTATGGCCGGGTCATTCTCAAAACCAGCCCACCAGTCTTCACGAGTTTCCCGTTCCAGCAACAAAACCCGAACTCGATGAGGCAACTGTCTGGCGCAGCGTTGCAGGATACCCAGCATATCCTGTACAGAAGACGCATAGGCCGCCACGTAGTCGATGACAATAAGCGTGGGGCGAGTAGGTCGCCATCGGCTCCAGCCTACAGCCTGCGCGAAACCACCTTCCAGATCACTCTTTTCCAGAAAACCGATGTGATAGCTTAGCCCACTCATGGTCTGGCAAAACTCAAATGCCAGCCGACTTTTGCCCATACCCCCCGGCCCCGTCACCATCCACCATTGAAAAGGCTTGTCTGGCTGGCTATTCATAAACTGCAACAGGGCTTCCATCTCCGGCTCGCGACCCAGAAAGGTGGTATGTTGCAGGTGGTAGTCGAGTAACTGATTGCGCGGCTGTTTGCTGAGATCATAAACCGGCAGGGTTAGGACAGGCTCCTGACGTTCATTAAGCTGACCAAGCAAGGCCTCAAAATCGCGCCGGTATGCACGAAAGTCGATCCCCTGCTTTCGGTGGTATTCCTGCATCAGTTGCAGGCTGTGCAGCACCTGTCGAAGTAAGTCGAGGCCTGTTTGCTGATGACTGGCAATATCGCCCAGCGCATCGGCTAGCTGATCGAGCTGTTCGCGCGTTCGGCGGCTGTCGAGGGCGCACTGCTCTAACAACGCTATCGAGTACCCTACCTCCGTATTATGGTCGCGTTTAAGCTCTTCCAGAAAGTACAACCCCAGTTTCTTTTCCAGGTGAATGACCAGCCAGGCAAGCAAATGCTGGCTCCGGTCGGTTGATAAGTCGGGGGTATAGGCCTGTTCGCTCCGTTCGTTCAGTAGTTGCTCTACGAAAGCGGCCCTGTCATGCACGTACCTATCGATCAGATTATCTGGTAAGTCGGCACGAGAAAGTTGGTAGGCTAACGAAGTGAAGTATCGCCCAATTTCTACACGCTCCTTTTTAGAAATCGCCTCTGGCTGCGAGCCTATATAATCAGCAGCCAATTGCTCCGGCGCGCCCTCCAACGCGGCCCGGAAGGCTTTCTCAACGTTGTGATTAATGCCAAAGCCCGACAAAGCCCGCACATCTTTCCAATAATCGCTGGTGCGGTTTCCTGCCAGGCTTTGCAATTGAGCGCAGATGCTGTCAAGGTTATCGCTGCGGAGGCCACACGTTGCCAAAAAACCAGCCAGTTCCGGGCTGTGGGTCAGGTGTTGTGCCGTGGCATATACGCCAAGCCAGGCGGCCAACTTACCCAGAGGCAGAGTCATTTTTTTGGCAACCGTACTCATGGTGGGACAGGGAAACAGGGTTAGGCCGTTTACCCTTCCAAAATACAAAAAAAGTACACAAAAAAACGGGCGATGTTGCCCGTTTTTGCTGTTACGATACTTCCCGCTCGATAATCTGGCCCGTGGCTTTCTCTTTCAGGATGAGCTTCTTCTTGCCGTAATGGGTCATTTCTTCTTTGATCAGGTAATGGTCGGCGTCGTAGTCGACGAGGTTGCTGGCCTGCTCCACGCCTTCCTGCCCGCGCCACACGGGTAGCTGCACCGGCTCCCATTGCTTCGTTTCGGCCGATTTATAGGCCGCGTCGAGAATGGCGTTCACCACGTATCCATCGTAGAAGGTTTCGGCGGGTTCGCGACCGGCCTCGCAGGCGCTGAACATGTCGGTAAACATGTGGTTGTAGCCCAGGTCGTTCACTTCATCGCCGACGGGGAAGAGCCAGCCCGCGTTGCTTTCGGCTTTTTCGGCTACGTAGTCGCTTGCTTTGCCGGTCGTGAACATCTCGAAGCCGGTGCGCAGGAAGTTGTTGATCCAGATGGTGCCTTCGGTGCCCATCACTTCGTCGCGCAGGTCCATACCGCCCCGGAACGTCCAGCTCACTTCAAACTGACCGATAGCGCCGTTTTCATATTTCACCAGCGCGATGGCGTGGTCTTCGGCGTCGATGGGTTTTACCTGCGTGGCCGCCCAGCACATCACCTCGACGGGCCGGATGTCTTTCCCGATGAAATTGCGGGCGATTTCGACGCAGTGGCAACCCAGATCGAGCATGCAACCGCCGCCCGCCTGCTCTTTGTCCCAGAACCAGTTGGAGTGAGGGCCGGGGTGGGTCTCGCGCGATTTGGCCCAGAGAATTCGGCCCAACGCCCCATTTTTAACGGTATCGAGGGCCTTCAGGAACTTAGGCGAGTAGCAGAGATCTTCGAGGTAACCGCCAAAAATGCCCGCTTCTTCGACCAACTGCATCATGTGGAGGGCTTCGGCGGCGGTGCGGCCCAACGGCTTGGTACAGACGACGTTCTTTTTGTGTTTGGCGCAGAGTTCAACGGCGGGTGCGTGCAGGTTGTTGGGCAGGGCAATGCACACCATCGTCACGTCGGGATGGGCGATGACGGCCTCCATATCCGTCGACTGGAACGTACAGCCGTAATCGGCGGCAAACTGCTGCGCTGTTTCTTCGCGGCGGGCATAAATGGCCACCACCTTGTCGCGGCTGCGCTGGCCCTGTAAGGATTCGGCGTAGAAGCGGCCAATGAAGCCGCCGCCGAGCATGGCAATTTGTTGCATAGGCTATGGAGTTTGACGTTTGATGTCTGATGTTTGGGGTTTAATGGCTACCGCATGGAAGGCGTATGTCCGACAGGGGCGCGAATCAACGTCAAACGGTAGACATCAAACGTCAAACCTAACCAGTTCTAATGCCTGCTTTCTTCGACATCAACACCATCTTTTTTACCCTGTGGGGCTACCCCATGAGTTACCTCGAATTTTTTGGGGTGGTGATTGGCGGTGTGGCCGTCTGGTTGTCGGCGCAGGCCAATGTCTGGAGCTGGCCGGTGGGAGCGGTGAGCGTGGCCCTGTTTTTCTTTCTTTTCTACCAGATTCAGTTGTACCCCGACATGGGCCTGCAGGTGTTTTTCTTCGTGACGAATATCCAGGGCTGGTGGCGCTGGACGCACCCCAAACCGGGCGAAGAAAACCGGCAGGACGAACTGCGCGTGACCCGGATGCCACCCCGGCAGGCGCTGACTTGGGTGCTGCTGGGACTACTGGGTACGTTGGCGCTGGGTACGTTCGCCCAAAACCTGCACACGCTGTTGCCGGTGGTGTTCAGCCAGCCCAGCGCGTTCCCCTACATCGACTCGTTTACGACGGTGATGAGCGTGGTGGCCACCTACATGATGGTGCAGAAACGGGTCGAGTGCTGGTATGTCTGGCTGGTGGTCGATATCATCCTGACCTATGTGTATTTTGCCAAGGGCGTGAAGCTGGTGGCCGCCGAATACGTGATTTTCTGCGGGATTGCTGTGCAGGGCGCGTATTTGTGGACGAAAGAATACCGACAATACCAATGACGACGGGACTGGTTTTTGGCAAGTTCATGCCGGTACATAACGGCCATCTGGCCCTGATCGAGTTTGCCCGGCAGCAGTGCGATCATCTGATCGTGTCGATGAGCTACACGCCCGACGACCCCATCCCGCCCGATCTGCGGTTGACGTGGCTGAAGAGCCTGCTGGGTACGTACCCAACGATCGAACTGGCCTGCGAAGCCGACGATTTTCACGACCCGACGCTCCCGCTCTGGGAGGCCACCAAAACGTGGGCCGCGTTCATCAACCGCCGTTTCCCGACGGTATCGGTCTTTTTTGCGTCGGAAGCTTACGGCGAACCGTTGGCTCACCATAGCGGACTGCGCTTTGTGGCGTTCGATCCGGCCCGGCAGCGGGTACCGGTGTCGGCTACCCAGATTCGAGCCAATCCGGCTGCGTACTGGGATTATATTCCGGCCGTTGTGCAGCCGTATTTCGGTCGTCAACCCATATAACCAAATCTCACCGGCCGGTAAGGAATGGGGCCCTTCAGTTGTCGGGCGATTGGGTAGGTAACTCGTTGGTCGACAGGAAAGATTGGCTATCTTGTAGGCACGAACGAAACCTCGTTCCGGTCATGAATAAAAACCGACAGGCGCAGTTCGGCTTTGCCCTGGGCTCGCTACCCTCGCTTTTGCTCTTTCTGAGGGTGGTAACCAGTAGTACGTGGTGGCCGGGCTGTTTTTTGTGGCTGGTAGGCTGGCTCGGTGGCCCCGATCCCGAAGCCAGCAGATTGGCTTGACTGTGCACGGGGACGACCTAGTGAAAAAGAATTGACTGGCTACACCAGTTGCTGATACACCTACGTTACTTTTCCGATCTTTTCTTAAACCGATCAACGTATGAAGCACCTCTGCTTGCTGATTTGCTGCTTACTGGTTGTGGTGACGGGATACGCGCAAGGGCCGTATCTGCGGGCCAAGAACGTGATTCAACTTGGGCCCGATTATTTGGGAATCGATCCGGCCAACGGCCTGAAATACCGCTATGCTTTTGAATACCGGCGCTATGTAGCCCGCGATCGGGTGAGTATTGGGGCTACGGTCGGGTTTATGAGCAGTCAGCGCCAGACGGTACTGGTGCCCGATCTGGTGAGTGTCGGGGCCAATTCCCGCCGCCGGGCTACCATCGATCTGACCACGAGCTACAACCTGCTTCAGGCCATCCATCATACCCTTCGGCTGGGCGTAGGACCGTCCATCTGGTATCTCCGCGACGATCTGTTCGATAAAGTCGACCCGTACCCCATCCCCGGCGGCACCGAACCGTTGGTCAAACGGCGGCATTCGGAAGGCTGGAACATCGGCGCGCACGGCCTGATCGAATACACCTACGCGCTCTCCCTCGATACACAGGTGAGCCTGCACACGGGGGCCGCCTACGTTGGCCCGTCGGGTCTGGCTCCCCTTTTCGGCCTCCGGGCTGGCTATCGGTTCTAGGGGTATTCGCCTTCAGCGTTATTGATTTGGTGGTCATTGATAGTCATTCGTGGTCATTAGGCTGCGCCGTCATTGGTAGTCATTCATGGTCATTCATCGTAAGAAGGCAACGAATGACCATGAATGACTACCAATGACGCGCAGCCTAATGACAACAAAGCCTAATGACCCAACGGGTTGGCTTGGTGTATAGCTGGTATGTACCTTTGCGGCACAGGTATGCCCCTACTTGGAGCGTGGCAGCCTTTTTTGATAGATTGTTGCATTGAGTACACCCGCCCATACGCTATCGGTAGCCTTATGTACGTACAATGGCATGCGCTACCTGCCCGAACAGTTAGCCAGCATCATCGCCCAGACGCGGTTGCCGGATGAACTGGTGTTGGTCGACGATTGCTCAACCGACGATACCGTTGCTTATCTGCAACATTGGGCGGCTACGGCGCCTTTTCCGGTACACATTTACCCGAACGAGCAAAACCTTGGTTCGACGAAAAGCTTCGAGCGGGCCGTAACGCATTGCACGGGTGATATCGTCGTGCTGTCGGATCAGGACGATGTCTGGCGGGCCGATCGGCTGCAAAAAACAGCCGACTGGTTTGCGGCGCACCCGGCCATGGACGCCGTCTTTTCGGACGCCGATCTGATCGACGACGACTCGCGGCAAACGGGCCATCGCATCTGGGAAGTGGTGCAGTTTACGCCCGAAGCGCAGCAGCAGTGGCAGGCCGGGAAAGGCTACGAACTGTTGTTCAGTGGGTACGTGGTCACGGGCGCAACGATGGCCATTCGCCGGTCGGCACTGGCGTCGCTGCTGCCGTTTCCAACCCATGTTCAATACCTGATTCACGATGCCTGGATGTCGTTGGTGCTGGCCCTGAAAGGCCGGATCGGCTTCATCAACGAACCGCTGATCCAGTACCGGCAGCACAGCAGCCAACAGGTCGGTTTCAAGCCCGCCCGCGCCAAAGTGACGCTGGCCGATCGCCTGCGCCGCGACCGGACCGAACGGATGGAGCCCATTCTAAAACTGGCCGACCGCTACCAGAAACTATACGAATTGCTCCGGGCCCGCACCGATATCGACCCGCAACGGCTGGCAAGGCTGGCGCAGATGGCCGACCACCTGAAGCAACGGGTGCAGTTGCCCGTTTTTCGCGTGTTTCGCTGGCCGTCGGTACTCGCTGAGGCAGCGCGGGGCCGCTACCAATTATTTCCGGGGCATTGGTGGAAAACCGTCCTGGGCGATTTGCTCGAACCCTAGTGAACTCACCGTTGAATACCGCTCAGCCTCCTTCTGTTATCGTTGTCATTCCGGCCTACCGGGCGTCGCTCACGCCCCACGAACGGATCTCGTTGCAGCAATGCGTAACGATGCTGGGCCATTATCCGCTGACGGTGGTGAAACCCGAAGGGCTCGATCTGTCGGGCTGGCTGGCCGACTTCCCCACGTTGCAGTTCGATTCGTTTGCCGATGCCTATTTTACCAGCATTGCGGGGTACAACGAATTGCTTTGTTCCGAGCTGTTTTATGAGCGGTTTCTGGCGTACGACTATATGCTCATCTGCCAGCTCGACGCATTTATCCTGCGCGATACCCTGGCCGACTGGTGCCGACGTGGGTACGATTACATCGGCGCGCCGCAGTTTGCTGACGTTCGGCCGGTGCGCGACGAGCCGGAAACGCTCCGCACCCGGGTGTCGAAGGTGTTTCAGCGTCCGCTGTTCAATGGTGGGCTGTCGTTGCGCCGAGTACGTGCCTGCCTGCGATTATTGCGTAGCTACCACCGGTTTCACGGGCGGTGGCCGGGTAACGAAGACGGCTTCTTCTCCCTACATTACCCGCGCCTGATCCCGTACCGCCACCTCATCCGGTCGCCCAAGCCAGACGAAGCCCTGCATTTTGCCATTGAACTGGAACCGGCGCGCAGCCTGGCCCTCAACGATGGTCAACTGCCGATGGGATGCCACGCCTGGGACAAATACGATCTGGATTTCTGGCGACCGATCCTGCGGCAATTTGGTCATGAGGTGTAGCGGCCTTAGCTTTAGCCCCGAACAACACCCATTGCATGAATCCAATAGAGTTAGCGGACGCTTTACAACGCCAATTCGAGCTTACCGAGTACGGCCGGCAACCGGCCGAGCTATACGACCCTATTCGCTACATCATGAGTCTTGGCGGCAAGCGCCTGCGCCCGCTGATGACCCTGATGACCACCGCCTTGTTTACCGACAACTGGCAGCTGGCGCTGAAGCCCGCCGTTGCCGTGGAGGTATTCCATAATTTCACGCTGCTGCACGACGACATCATGGACAAGGCGCCCCTGCGCCGGGGGCAGCCCACCGTTCATGAAAAATGGAACGCCAACATCGCTATCCTGTCGGGCGACGTCATGCTGGTGCGGGCGTTTGAGCAACTGCTCGACGTGCAACCGGCCCAACTGCGCACCGTGCTGAAACGCTTCAGCCAGACCGCTGCCGAGGTCTGCGAAGGGCAGCAGATGGACATGAATTTCGAAACCCGCGACGTGCTGACCAACGCCGTGTCGGAGGTCGAATACATCGAAATGATCCGGCTGAAAACGTCGGTGCTGCTGGGCTTCGCCATGGAGCTGGGCGGACTCATCGCCGGGGCCGATACCGACAGTACGCACCACTTATACGAAGCGGGTGTGAACATTGGCATTGGTTTTCAGCTTAAAGATGACCTGCTCGATGTCTACGGCGACCCGGCCAAATTTGGCAAACAGGTGGGCGGCGACATCATCGCCAACAAAAAAACCTTTATGCTGATTGAAGCCCTCGAACGGGCCGAAGGCGACACACGTACCCAACTGCTCGGCTGGCTGGCCTGTGATACGTTTGACAAGGCCGAGAAAGTAGCCGCCGTAACGCAGATTTATGACCAACTGGGCATTCGGCAACTGGCTGAGCAGCGGGTGGCCGAGTACGTCAACAAAGGGTTTGCCAACCTGGAACAGGTCGAAGCCGACCCCGACCGCAAGGCCATTCTCCTTGATTTTGCCCATCAGTTAGTCGAACGCGAATCCTGATATGTCGATCACACTCCTCCTTATCCTTGTCACGGTCGGCATCAGTCTGGCGGCCTGGAACAACCCCGGTCTCATGGATCGTTGGATCATGAACCCGTATGCGGTGGCGCATCAGGGCCAGTATTACCGGCTGGTGACGTCGGGATTCCTGCATGCCGACCTGAGCCACCTGCTGTTCAATATGCTCAGCTTTTACTTTTTCGGCGGGACTGTCGAGGCCATTTTTTCGCAGCTTTTCCCGGGTGTCGGGGGTATCGTGCTGGTGGTATTTTACCTGATCGCCATCATCATCTCCGACATCCCGACGCTGATCAAGCACAAAGACAACAGCCGCTACAATTCACTGGGCGCCTCGGGCGGGGTATCGGCCATCATCTTTGCCACCATCCTGGTCTTCCCGCTGACGGGTATTTACTTCTTCTTTATCCCCGTCCCGATTCCGGGGTTCATCTTCGCGATTCTGTATCTGGGCTATTCCTACTACGCCGCGCGGCAGGGTAGTTCGGGCATCAACCACGATGCCCACTTGTACGGGGCCCTGTTTGGTATCCTGTTTATGGCCGTGGTTTTCCCGCAGGCTATTCCCAGCTTTTTCGAGCAGGTTGGTAACTGGCGACCCTTTTAAGCCAACGGTTGGGTGAATAAGCTGGTCACATTCCTGCGGCAACCCTATCCCGGTCACGAGTCGACAGGGCAGATGCTAGGACGAAGTGGGCTGATCGGGGCTTTTGTCGGGCTGTTTCTGCTGGTGTTTCAGCCGTTTGGGATCAACGACTGGCAATTACCCTTTAAGTCGCTCAAAATTCTGGGTTTCGGGCTGGTTACCTTCGGGGTGTTGCTGCTCGATTCACTGGTGTTGCCCCGGCTGTTTCCCCGGCCATTTAGTGAAGCGAACTGGACGGTTGGCCGCGAGATCGCCTACATTCTGACCCACATTCTGCTCATCACGGTGGCCAACCGGCTGTATCTGGGCTGGCTGACGGGCCATTCGCTGGCGGGTGGCTGGGGCTGGGTGCTGGGTATGACGTTCCTGATCGGTGTGTTCCCGGCGGTGGGCGTTGTCTTGACCAACTACATCATTCAGCTCCGGCGCTACACCCGCGAGGCCACAACGTTGTCGGACGAACTCGAGACGCAACCCGCCCACACGCCCCCGGCCATCCCGGCTCCCTTGCTGACGCTGCTGGCTGAAAACGGAAAAGACGCGCTGACCCTGGCCCCCGACGATCTGCTGGCCATCGAATCGAGCGATAACTATTGCACGGTTTATTACCTGAAGCAGGCGCAAGCGGCCAAAGAGCTAATGCGCAGCAGCCTCAGCCGCTTGGAAACGCAGCTCGATGAGCAGCTCCCCGCCGATGGGCGGCCGTTTGTGCGCTGCCACCGTTCCTACGTCGTCAACCTCGATTACGTCGACCGGGTGTCGGGCAATGCGCAGGGCTACAAACTGCATCTGGCGCACGGGTCGTTGGTGGTGCCGGTAGCCCGTAAATACAACGACACGCTGATTCGGCGGCTTCACGCTGGCTAAGGCCTTTGCCAAACGTCCCAAACCGTGCCGAACGCCCCATTGGGCTGGCGTTGTGCCCATCGAGCCGCTACGTTTGTTCAACGCAAACGCACAAGCTGCTTATGAAAACGCTGCTAACCTCTCTGACGATTACCCATATTCTGGCCGGTGTCATTGCCCTGCTCGTCGGTGTTATCCCGATGCTGGTTCAAAAAGGAAACCGCCTGCACAACCGCGCCGGGCTGGTGTATGTCTGGTGCATGATCGTGGTGGCCGTAACGGCCATACTCCTTTGTACGCTGCAACCCTTCAGGATGATGCGCCTGTTTCTGTCAGGCATTGCCATGCTCAGCTTTTATTTCTGCATGTCGGGCTGGCGAGCTACCAAACAGAAAAAGGGGCAGGTAACCCTGTTTGACCGGGCGCTGGTCTATACGGCACTGGGCTGCGGGCTGGCAATGGCGCTGTTCGGCACGTACCTGCTCGCGCGGCACGGCTTTCAGTTTCTGCCCATCGTCTTCACTTTTTTTGGGCTGCTGTTAACCCGTTTTGGCGTACAGGATGTACAACAAATGCGGCAGCCCGCCGAAAAGATGCACTGGTTTTTTCAGCACTTTACCCGCATGGGCGCCTCGTACATCGCTACGTTTACCGCCGCTGCCGTTACCAACCAGCGCCTGCTGACGCCCGCCGACGCGCCCGAATGGGTCGCAACGGCGGTCTGGATTGCGCCGTCGATACTGGGCGGGGTGCTGATCGGGCGGACGGTGGCGTACTACAAACAGAAGTTTGCGCCCGCCATCTGAGCGGATAAACCCGGTTGGTTGGCCCAACAACCCGATTAATTACTAATTTGGGTGCATGAAAATTGCATTCATCACCGACATTCACATTGGCGCCGAAGGCGAGATGCCGGCGGGCGTCGATGTGCGGGCCAATTTCCTGAAAACACTCGATGCCATCCGGGCCTCCAAGCCTAACTGCCTGGTGCTGGGCGGCGACCTGTGTTTCGATGTCGGGGTGCGCGAGATTTACCGCTGGATCTACGAGCAGCTTCAGGATTTACCCTGCATGTGGTTCGCCATTCCGGGTAATCACGACGACTCGGTGATGCTGGCCGAAGAGCTGCACCTGACGCGCCACCTCAACGGCAACGAACTCTACAGCGCCACTCCGCTCGAAGGCTATCCGGCGTTGTTTCTCGATTCGTCGCGCGGGGTTTTTTCGGATGCCCAATGGACCTGGCTGGCTGATGAACTGGCCGCGATTCACCATAATGCACTGATCTTCTGTCACCACCCGGTGCTGCCTGCCGATACCAAGTTCATGGATGTCAAGTACCCGTTCAAACAGCAGGATCTGTGGCTCGAAATCACGGAAGAACTGCCCTGCCGGATGCAGGTGATTAGCGGGCATTACCACTGCGAGGCGGTGGCGCAGCGGGCCAATACCACGGTGTTTATTACCCCCTCCACCTACATTCAGCTCGACCCGGATACCGCCGATCTGAAGCTGGACAAAACTCCGCCCTACTACCGCGAAATCACGGTAACCCCCCACGGTCTGACTACCCGGGTTATCAGCGTTTAGGAGAACGTATTGTCGAGGCGATGAAGGAATAGCACAAAACGTGACCAACAGGTAAATAGGGATGGGTTTTCGGGTAAACTGTTGGGTGTCAGTCAAGGAACGAGTAGCTTAGATTAGCCTAAGCGATCCTGCACCTGTGACTATTCGTTTATGAATCCACCGTTTACCGGACGTACCCCGTTTGCTGCTATACTGCTGACGCTACTCTGCCTGGCGGGTTATGGGGCCTACGCCCAGTCTGACATCGAAACGGCGAAGCAGTATGTGCGCCAGTATGGGCAAGCCCAGGCAATCAGCCCGGCCGATGTCGACGAACTGATTGTATCGAGCGCTTACCTGTCGCCGACCACGGGTTGGTACCACGTTTATTTCAATCAGGGCTATCGGTCGATTGAGGTCTACAACCGGTTAATGAACGTGGTGCTAACGGGCGGGCAGGTAACGTACCTGACGCATAATTTTGTCCCTATTTCGGCCGACTTGCCCACGATTGGCTCAATCAAAAACACCCTGACGCCCCTCGACGCGCTCCGGAAAGCGACGGCTCATGTAGGGATGCCCGCGCTCGATGCGGGTCCGATTCGGGAACTCAATACGGTCAGGCTGGGTGATGGCACGCTCACGAAGACGGTGTACGCCGCCGCTGCCGTTTCCCACGACCCCGTCAACGTGAAGCTTTGCTGGCTGCCAATCGACGTGGACCGGAAGGGTGAGAGCGTGGTCGATAAACTACAACTCACCTGGAACGTAACGTTTCTGACCCCCGACGGCAAAAACCGCTGGAACATCCACCTAGACGCCAATACGGGGGTGGTGGTGCGGCAGTTCGATGAACTCATTCACTGCGAGTTCGGTACGCCCGCCCATGCGCATACTCCGCTGGTGAGCCCTGGTAAAGTACCTGATCGTGCGGTTGGCTTGCCCGCCAGGCCTTTGGCTGCCAACAGCTACACGGTGTTTGATCATCCGCTGGAAAGTCCCAGTTTCGGCGCGCGCACTGTTTCAACTAATCCGTATACCCGTTTCGTACCCAGTGGTACGGGGCCGGGCGCTACCAACGGCTGGCACACGGATGGCAGTACGAGCTACACCATCACCCGGGGCAACAATGTCTGGGCGCAGGAAGATACCAATGCCAACGATGGGGTAGGGGCCAGCCCTGCATCGGCCACGCTGGACTTCGACTACCCGTATACGCAGGGGCTAAACACCGCCGCGGCCAACCAGAATGCCGCTATAACCAACCTGTTTTACTGGAGCAACGTGATCCACGATGTGCTCTGGCGGTATGGCTTCGACGAGCCCAGCGGGAATTTTCAGCAGACCAACCTGGACCGGGGCGGAGCCGGTAACGACCACGTACTGGCCGACGCCCAGGATGGCGCAGGCACCAACAATGCCAATTTTTCGATCCCACCCGATGGGGGCAACGGCCGGATGCAGATGTATCTGTGGACGGGAAACAGCTACCAGCCCGACGGTTCGTTCGACAATGGCATTGTTTCGCACGAATACGGCCACGGCTGGTCGGTTCGCCTGACGGGTGGCCCGGCCAACTCGTCGTGCCTGCAAAACGTGGAGCAGCCGGGCGAGGGCTGGAGCGATTACTTGGCCTTGATGCTGACAACCAACTGGTCGTCGCTGAGTGCCAACGTCGCCAGTGCGAACGTGCCCCGCGGCATCGGCACCTACGTGCTGGGCCAGCCAACCACCGGGTCAGGCATCCGGCTGTATCGCTATTCGTACGATAAGGCAACCGTCAACAACCCGGTCACGTATGCGAAGGTGGGCGACGTCAGTTTTTCGCGGCCCCACGGTATCGGCTCGATCTGGGCGACGATGCTGTGGGATATGACCTGGGAAATCATCTTGCAGGATGGGCAGATCGAAGCGACCATCTACAGCACCCCAGCCAACGTAACGGCGATGCGCGGCAACGTGGCGGCGCTGAAGCTGGTCAACGAAGGGCTGCGCCTGCAACCATGTAGCCCCAGTTTTGTGCAGTCGCGGGATGCCATCCTGCAGGCCGATCAGCTGCTGTTCAATGGCCGCTACCGCTGCGCCATCGGTCGGGCGTTTGCGCGGCGCGGGCTGGGGGCCAACGCCTCAACGGGCAATTCGTCGAACGACCGGATCGTGATTGAAGATTTTACGCCCATCGATGGAGCCAACCTGAGCTCGCCCACCACCGCCACGATCTGCACGGGAACGGTTTTTGCCTACACGGCTACCTCCGGCACGGCGGGCCTGACCTACGCCTGGTCGCGGCCTGCGGTGTCGGGTATCAGCAACACCAGCGCCACGGGCAGTTCGGCCACCGTCAATGAAACGCTCGTCAATACCACCAATTCACCCATCACCGTCACCTACAGCTTTTCGATCAGCCCGAATGCGTGCGGCGCCGTATCGGTCGTGCCGGTCAATGTACTGGTCAGCCCCATCGTGACGCCGACGGTAGGTACCTATTCGATTTGCCAGAATGCCACCGTGCCCGCCGGTCAGGGGCTGGTGGTACCGATCAGCCTGCTGGGTACGTTGAGCGGAACCCTAACTACCAGTTCACCCACCTATGCCCATGCTACCGGCGACAATGTAACGGTATACAGCCCCGGTTCGACGGTATACTACCGCTCATACACGTTTACGGCTCCGGCCAGTGGTACCCAAACGTTTGAGATCACCGCCGCTGCCCTAAGCGACGGGGGGAACAACGACACGTACCTGGCGCTGTATCAGACGACGTTTAACCCGGCGAGCCCCGGCATTAATTTTCTGCGGGGCGACGATGACAGCGGCGTCGACCGGTTGTCGAAACTAACGCATTCGCTGGTGCAGGGGACCACCTATGTCATCGTGGTGTCGGCGTATAACAATGGCGTAACGGGCAGTTATACCATGCAGGCAAGCACCCCCCTGTTTGTGGGCGGCACGCCAAACTGGTTCACCAGCGCCAGTGGTGGGTCGGCTATCTTCACCGGCACCGTCTTCAATCCGGTGGGCGTTGCAGGGGCGGGGGTACCCAATACGGCAACGCCGGGAACTACCACCTTCTACGTCTCGACGGCCGAGTCGGTAGCTTGCCGTCGCGCTACCACGTTTACCATCCTGACTACCGCCCCGCCTACGGTGACCAGCACCACCCTCACGCAGGGGAACTCGGTGGTGCTGAGCGCCAGCGGGTGTACAGGCACAACGGCCCTACTCCGATGGTACCAGACGGTTGGCGATGGTGAGGTGAGTATGCCCGTCTCCCCCACCGTTACCACCCAGTACTACGCCCGCTGCCAGCGAACAACGGGTAGCCTGACCTGCCTGAGCGACAAGAGCCTCAATAGCACCGTTATGGTTGTGCCCGGTACGTCCGTTGAGTCGGTGACCTCGGGCCTTTGGAACGCGCCGTCGACCTGGAGCTGCAACTGCGTTCCCAATGGTACCCTGCCCGTCCGGATCTTGCATACCGTGACGGTACCCGATGCCTACACGGGGCAGGCCAAAGGCATTCGGTTCAGCGGGAATGGAAAACTATCGGTGCAGGGGTCGGGGCAGGTAGCGACGCTCAACTAAACCCGAACCCGTAGAAGCCACGAAGGGGAAACGGCCAGGCCGTTTCCCCTTCGTGATCATGAACAGCAGCGATTACCGCGACGAATAATTCGGCGCTTCTTTCGAAATCTGAATGTCGTGCGGGTGGCTCTCTTTGGAACCGGCCGTGGTGATTTTCACAAACTTGGCCTCCTGTAACGCTTCGATGGAAGCGGCGCCACAGTACCCCATACCGGCTTTCAATCCACCGACCATCTGGTAAACGATCTCCGACACTTTGCCTTTGAATGGCACCCGGCCCACGATGCCTTCCGGCACGAGCTTCTTGATGTCGTCTTCGGCATCCTGGAAGTAGCGGTCTTTCGAGCCGTCTTCCATCGCTTCGACCGAACCCATGCCCCGGTAGCTTTTGAAGCGGCGGCCTTCGTAGAGGACTACCTCACCGGGCGCCTCTTCCGTGCCGGCCAGTAGCGAGCCAATCATGACCGTGCTGGCCCCACCGGCAATGGCCTTGGTAATGTCGCCCGAGAAACGGATGCCACCGTCGGCCACCACCGGCACCCCCGTGCCACGCAGGGCTTTAGCCGCTTCATAAACGGCCGTCAGCTGCGGCATCCCGATCCCGGCAATAATCCGCGTGGTGCAGATACTGCCCGGTCCAACGCCCACTTTCACGGCGTCGGCACCGGCATCGGCGAGGGCTTTGGCCCCTTCACCCGTCGCCACGTTGCCCGCGATTACCTGGAGTTTCGGGTACGTTGCTTTGATGTTCTGCACGGCATCCAGGACACCGCGTGAATGGCCGTGGGCCGTGTCAACGCTGATCACATCGACGCCCGCTTTCACCAGCGCCTCAATGCGTTGCAGCAGGTCGGGCGTGACGCCAACGGCGGCCCCCACGCGCAGCCGGCCCAGTTCGTCTTTGCAGGCGTTGGGGTGGCTTTTGCGCTTCAGAATGTCTTTGTAGGTAATCAGGCCCACCAGCTTGTACTGATCGTCGACGATGGGCAGTTTCTCGATTTTGTATTCCTGCAAAATGCTTTCGGCATCTTCCAGCGAGAGCCCGGCTTTGGCCGTGATCAGGTTTTCGCGGGTCATGATCGCCGTAACGGGCTGCGACAGATCGCGCTGGAAACGCAGGTCGCGGTTGGTCAGGATACCAATGAGCGTGCCGTTGTCGTCAATGACGGGAATGCCGCCGATTTTGGATTCGCGCATGATCCGGTGCGCGTCGGCGAGGGTAGAGCCTTCGGTGAGCGTGATGGGGTCAATGATCATCCCACTCTCTGAGCGTTTCACCTTGCGGACCTGCTCGGCCTGCCGTTCGATGCTCATGTTTTTGTGGATAATACCGATACCGCCTTCTTGTGCCATCGCAATGGCCAGATCCGACTCGGTGACGGTGTCCATCGCGGCAGACACAAGCGGCACATTCAGGCGAATGGCGCGGGTAAGCTGGGCGTTGGTGTTGGTGTCTCTCGGCAGAACCTCCGAGTAGGCGGGGAGCAGCAGTACGTCGTCGTAGGTAAGCGCTTCGTACAGAAACTTGCTGGCGTCTAAGCTCATGGCAAATAAACAGGGAGTGTTATTTGCCGGACAAATCTACGAAGAATCTTTGGAAGTTAAGTCATGGAATTGTTAAGACTGCGTTTGTCGCCTCAGCTTCAGGTACAAGCCTTCCACGCGCTCCCGGGCCCAGGGCGTCTTCCGCAGGAACGTCAGGCTCGATTTCAGGCTGGGGTTACTGCGAAAACAGTTGATCGGAATGCGTTCGGCCAGTTCCTGCCAGCCATAATGCTGCACCAACTGCTCAAGAATCTGGGCGAGTGTGATACCGTGCAGCGGGTTATTGGGTTGCTCCTGAGGCATTGAGTACAGTTTCTTACTTGGATAAAAGGATTAGATGCACCGTTCGGGCGTAACAACGGAGCGCTAAAAACGCCCTGACTCAGGTGCCCGTTTACCGCTCCATTTCCCCGAAACCCTGCAAACCTACGGAAGGAACGCCAAATCGGAACGTACCCAGCCCATCGGTGACGATCTGAGCAAAGTCAGCCGGGGGCCTGATCCGGGCGCATAGCCAGGTACGTTGTCTGCCCGTACGTTTGGTGGCTAAACGCAAGTGGCTACCCCCGATCGATATGGCTGTTTCTGCACCGCCCCCAACCGTCAGCGACGCTGTTTCGTCGAAAACGCCCCCGCTGCTCGACGCGCTGACGCAAGCCCTGGAGGGGCCCAAAAGCCGCCAGTCGGAGTTGCGGTTTATCGTTCAGGTTGGCTGGCAATTTCTGAAAGGCCTGCGGACGCTGCACTTCGTGGGGTCCTGCGTGACGGTATTTGGCTCGGCCCGGTTCGGCGAAGGGCACCCCTATTATGAACTGGCGCGGCAGATGGGAGGGCGGATTCAGGCGCTCGGCTTCACGGTGATGACGGGCGGTGGCCCCGGCCTGATGGAAGCCGCCAACCGGGGTGCCTACGAAGCGGGTGGTCGTTCGGTAGGCTGTAACATTCGCCTGCCGTTTGAACAACTCCCCAACCCGTATTTGCACACCAGCGTCACCATCGATTTTTTCTTTGTCAGAAAAGTACTGTTGCTGAAATATTCATACGCCTTTGTGGTGATGCCCGGCGGCTGGGGCACGATGGACGAACTGTTTGAAACCCTGACGCTGGTACAAACGGGCGTGGTGCATCAGTTTCCGGTCGTGCTGATGGGCCGCGACTATTACCAGCCGTTGCTCGACTACATGCAGCAAATGATCCGGGCGGGCACCATCAGCGAAACGGACCTGAAACTCGTTTGCCTGACCGACGATGTGGACCAGGCTCAGGCCCATATTCAGGCGTATGTGCAACAGCATTATACGATTGTCCGGCGGCAGAAACCGCTGTGGTGGTTGCTGGAACGCGTCTGATGAATAAGGGTGAGTCGCCGATTTGTTTTTCGCCGAACTGTTGTTGCTTTGAGTAAAAAATCGCGCTATGAGTAGAAACGGTACACTCTTGTTGCTCACGACCTTATGGATGGGGACGGCTTGGGGACAAACCGTGGTGCCGACGGTGCAGGAGGCGCTGGCATTGGCCCGGCGCAACAACCCTGAACTCATCAACGCCCGCCAAAACCGGCTGGTGCAGGAGCAGCAACGGGTGGCTAGCCGGGCCGCCCTGCGCCCACAAGCCCGGCTCTACAGCAACCTCGATTACAACTACGCGCTGCCTGTGCAACTGATTCCGCTCAGCCTGTTTGGCGGTGGCAGTGATGAGTACCGGAGCGTGCGGTTTGGGCTGCCTTTTGTGCTGCTGGCAACGGGCGAAATCACGGCGCCACTCGTCAACCGGGCCGCCCGGGCTGACCTGGCGCTGGCCGAGCAAAACCTGCGCATCATCGACGATCAGACGCTGGTCTTGCAGGATGAAATCTCGACGCAGACAGCGCGGGTGTACCACGCGGCGCTGCTGACGCGCGCCGCCATTGCCCTGACCCGGCGTAACCTGCTGGCCGCCGATACACTCGTGCAGATTGCCCGCGCCCGGCTCGACAAAGGCCAAATCGAACCCCTCGAATACAACCGCATCCGGCAGGTGCAGCTCACGACCGCCGACGTGCTGTCACAGAATCAGTTAAGCTATGGTCGTAATCTGGCGCAGTTAAAGCTGCTGCTGGGTCTGGCCCCGACCGACAGCCTGCTGTTAACCGACGACTTGTTGAAAGCTTCCCAAGCGCCTGGCCCACTCCCCGACGCTACCTCCCTCGACCGACCGCAGCTCAGCATGCGCCGCGCTCAACTCGACCTGGCCCGGAGGCAGATCGGCCGGGAACAACTGGCGTTCTGGCCTACACTGGCTGCCTACGGGCGCTACTCGCAGCAGGCGCAGCGCGATCAGTTCAATTTTCTGAATGTGTCGCAGCGGTGGTTCGAGATTGGCGTGGTGGGTGTGCAGTTCAATCTGCCGCTCTACACGGGTGGCCTGCGACAGGGTAACCTGGCTCGGGCGCGGCTGCTAGTGCAACTGGCCGAATCGCAATTGGCCTACGAGCAGCACCGTCAGCAAACCGATACCGACGATATCCGGCAGGCGTATGATCAGGCCTTGCGCTCGCTCGAACTGAACCGGCAAAATGACGAACTAAGCCGCCAGAATGTACAGATCGCCCTTGTCAAATACCGGTCGGGGCTGTTTGCCTATGACCAGTATCTGAACGTGTTTAACGAAACCTTGACGGCACAAAATCGCTACCTGAATGCGCTCTCGACCCTGTTTATTAACCAGACCCTCTGGCAGATTCGGTTTGGGCAGTAAGCCCCACCTGATCACGCATGGGTTTGTCTTTTTGGCGTTGTTGTCCGGCTGTCAACCTCGTCAGGAAACCACCCGCCCGGCCTACAACGACCTTACCGAAGCGGTGTATGCTTCGGGTAATGTGTTGCCCCGCGATGAATACATCCTGCGGGCCGACGCCGACGGGACGCTGCAACAGCGGCTGGTGAACGAAGGGGATACCGTGCGGAAAGGCCAGCTCCTGTTTGTGCTCGAAAGCGCCACCGAAGAAGCCCGTCGGCAGGCCGCCGCGGCGGTACTGCGGCAGTCGCAGGCCAATTTGCAACGCGATTCACCAGTGCTGGCCGAACTGGAAAATGGGGTACACAACGCCCGTACCCGGCTGCGTAACGATTCGGTCAACTACGTTCGGTTTCGTGAATTATACGCCCAGAACGCTACCTCCCGCGCCGAACTCGAACGGGCCGAGCTGAACTACACGCTGGCGCAAAATACCTTGCGGGCCCAGCAGAATACGCTGCAACGTACCCGGAACCAACTGGGCGTCGACGTGGCCAACAGCCGGAGCCAACTGGTGACGACTGAAGTGGCAGGCCAGAATACCCGTATCCGCAGTTTCGTGGACGGCAAGGTATACGAGGTCTACAAAGACCCCGGCGAACTGGTTCGGCCCGGCGATCAACTGGCCCTGCTGGGCAGTGGTCGCCGCCTGTATGCCCAATTGTCGGTCGATGAAAGTGATTTCGGACGGCTACGGGCCGGTCAGGAGGTGCTCTTGAAAACCGATGCCTACGGCGACCGCGTGTTTAAGGCCCGCGTGACGAAGGTGTATCCCAAGCTAAACCGCGCGGATCAATCGTTTCGGGTCGATGCCGAATTCTCCGACGGGCAGCCCGACGCCTATTACGGACTAACGCTGGAAGCGAATATCATCATCAACCAGCATCGGCGCGTGCTGACCATTCCGAAAACCTACGTGGTCGGTACCGACAGTGTCTGGATCGACCAGGCCGGAAAACCGCAGAAAATCCGCTTCCGAAAAGGCGCCGAAAACTTTGATCTAGTCGAAGTGAAAGGCGGCCTGACGGAGAACACGACACTGATTAGTAAAGAGTGAAAGAGCGAATGAGTGCAAAGGCCTCCGCAGGTACGTTCCGGGTATTGCTATCACTCATTCACTCTTCCGCCCATTCACTCATTCGCTCCCTATGAATCTTCGCATTGCTGCTCAAATCGCCCAAACGCATCTGCTGGCCAAAAAACGGCAGACGCTCATCGCCATGCTGGGCGTGACGTTTGGCATTGCCATGTTCATCACCATGATTTCGTTCATGCAGGGCGTCAACCAGTTTCTGGAAGACTCGGCCCTCGACGCCAGCCCGCACATTCGGCTATACAACGAAGTCAATACCCAGCGACCCAGCCTGATCGATCAGCTGCGCCCCGGTGGCTTCAACGTCACCCACCACCAGAAACCAAAAAACGAACTGGCACGCATCAAAAACGGGCTGACCATCGCCAACCGCATCGAGCGCCAAAGCGGGGTGCTGGGTGTTTCGCCGCAGGTGGCGACGCAGGCCTTCTACAACAATGGCCCCATCCAGCTATCGGGCACGATTTCGGGCGTCGACATTGCGCGCGAAGACCGGCTGTATGGCCTGAAAAGCCGACTGAAATCGGGGAGCGTCAACGCCCTGCGCAGTAACCCCGACGGGCTGATTATGGGCACCACGCTGGCCCGCAAGCTGAATGTCGTGACCGGCGATAAGGTGACCGTGACAACGCCTACCGGCACCACGCGGGTGTTGCGGGTGGTGGGTACGTTCGGCTTTGGCATTGGTACCATCGACAACACGAAAAGCTACGCCAACCTGCCCACTGTGCAGGAACTGCTCGGCAAAGATCCCAGCTACATCACCGATATCCACGTGAAGATGCTCGATCCCATGCAGGCCATTCCGCTCGGTCGGCGGCTGCAAACGCAGTATGGGTATCACGCCGAAGACTGGGCTACAGCCAACGCCGCCATTCTGGCGGGCGAAAAAATCAGGAACATGCTCACCTACGTGGTGTCGATCACCCTGCTGGTGGTGGCGGGTTTCGGCATCTACAACATCATGAACATGACCGTCGTCAACAAAATCAAAGACATTGCGATTCTAAAGGCGACCGGCTTCGAGGGACACGATATTGTGGCTATTTTTCTGCTTCAGGCCCTGTTTATTGGGCTGTCGGGCGGGCTGCTGGGGCTGGGTATCGGCTTTTGCCTCAGCTACCTGCTGTCGATTACGCCGTTCGACGCGGGCGATTTTCTAAGCATGAAAACGTTCCCGGTTATTTTCGAGCCGAAGTACTACATCAACGGCCTGCTGTTTGGTATCATCACCACCGTGCTGGCAGGTTATTTCCCCTCCCGCAAAGCCGCCAAAGTAGACCCGGTGGCAATTCTCCGCGGATAGAAATGGGGAATTGATGAATGATAAGTGATGAATGAGGAATAAACGGATGAGTAATGAAAAAGGAACAGCGTGATCCACTCCGAGAGAAGACAATGAACATGGCTATCCGTGTTGTCAATTTAGCTCGGTATCTCAAAGAGACAAAGGCTGAACATGTGCTGAGTAAGCAAGTGTTGCGAGCTGGTACGAATCCGGGGGCGATGGTTTGTGAAGCAGCCAACGCTGAGACCGGACAGGATTTTGTGCATAAGCTAGGGGTTGCGCAAAAAGAAACAGCCGAAACGTTGTATTGGCTCGAACTCTTGTTTCGGACGAGCTACCTGTCAGCAAGTGAGTATGAGTCGATTCGCAGTGATGCGGAAGAGGTGATGCGGTTGCTCCGAAGCTCTATACTTACCAAAAAGAAGCGTATGGCTACAGGAAAGCCGTGATGTCGCCACGAAAGCCAGCATTCATCATTTATCATTCATCGCTCATCATTTTAAAGATGGTTCTCTCGGCCCGGCATCTGAATAAGTACTTCTATGATCCCGAGAAGTTTCGGGTGTTGAACGACATTACGTTTGATATACAACAGGGTGAGTTTGTCTCGATCGTAGGCAAATCGGGTTGTGGCAAATCGACGCTGCTGTACCTGCTCTCAACGATGGATACCGACTACGAGGGGCAGATTGAATTGGCCGGTACGTTGCTGACCGGCCGTAGCCAGGATTTTCTGGCGCATTTCCGGAACGAACACCTGGGCTTCGTGTTTCAATTTCATTTTCTACTACCCGAATTCACCGCCCTGCAAAACGTGATGCTGCCCGCCCTGAAACTGGGCAAATACACGGCAGGTGAGATCGAAGAACGGGCTATGCAGAAACTCCGGCTGGTGGGCATGGCTGATTACGCCCGTAAACCAACCAGCAAGCTATCGGGTGGGCAGCAGCAGCGGGTGGCTATTGCCCGCGCGATGGTCAACGACCCTACCATCATCATGGGCGACGAACCCACCGGTAACCTGGACAAGGCTAATACGAATAATGTATTCGGTATTTTTCGTGATCTGGCCGCCCAGGGGCAGACCATCATTGCCGTTACGCACGACCCCGACTTTGCGGCCGGCACAGACCGGATTATCGAGATGTCAGACGGGCAGATTGTAAAAGCATAGGCCGATTGAGTTACCGAATTTATTTGATCGATAAAATATTTTTTACAAATAGTTATAAATACAAACATCCGTACTGCGCGCAACACCGTTAGTATAGTCAACTGCACGTCGTAAGTACGTGGTTACAAAAGACTTACTTAAAAGTCCCTATAAAAAAGTAAGTAAAAAGCGATGAAGATGTGACCATGTGTTAGGGGCAAAGTCTAAGGATTATCACTACGTATAATGCGCTAAAATTACCATGAAACTCACGCGTTCTTATCCTGCTAACACCTTTACGCACTCGTTTGATTGGGTAAATACACTTACCTGGAGTGTCGTTGCACTGATCGCCACAGTTCTAAGCAGTTCACTCATCCTTTTGGTCACTAGCGTCATCTTTGGCTGATCGGTGCTGAGTGTAAAGTGAGTCGCTGATTAATTGCTACTTGCCAATGCAAAACCGGCTGAAAATTGAGTCGAGCAGATCGTCGGTAGTCACTTCGCCGGTGAGCTCGCCCAACTCGCGCAGGGCCACGCGCAGATCCATCGCCAGCCAATCGGCCGACGTACCTGCGTCGAGTGCGCTCAGGGCGCGGGCAATGGCTTCATCGGTGGCCAGCAAGTGCTGCAAATGACGTGCGTTCGTCACGACCGCGCTACCCGTCTGCATGGCGGTATTGCCCCGTGCCTGTGCCGATAGAGCCACTTTCAGCGCGTCGATCTGTGCATCTTTGGCCGATATCCACAAAACAGGCTGATTGTCGCTCAACGCCTGCCGGTTGGCATCCGACGTTGCGTCGGCTTTGTTGCCAACCAGCACATACGGTTTGCCCGACCTGTTCAGCTCGGCTACCATGTCCTGTAATTCATCGGGTGTGGTGGTGCTACCATCGAACAGGTAGACGACCAGCGCGGCTTTCTCGATCTGCTGCCGGGTACGTTCCACGCCAATTGCTTCGATCGTATCGGTGGTGTCGCGGAGGCCCGCCGTGTCGATCAGCCGGAACCGGATGCCGTCGATGAAAAGTTCGTCCTCGATGACGTCGCGGGTGGTGCCGGGAATGTCGGAAACAATCGCCTTTTCTTCGTTCAACAACGCGTTGAGCAGCGTCGATTTGCCCGCGTTGGGTTTGCCGACGATCACCGTCGGAACGCCGTTCTTGATGACGTTACCCGCCGAGAACGACTCGATCAGCGGCTGAACAACTGCCCGGATAGCCTGCATCAGTTGCCGGAGCTGATCGCGCTTGGCAAACTCGACGTCTTCTTCGCCGAAATCCAGTTCCAGCTCAACCAGCGCTACAAAGTCGATCAGTTGCTGGCGCAGGTCTTTCAACTGCTTTGAAAAACCACCCCGTAGCTGACTCAGCGCCGCCCGATGGCTCGCCGCCGAGTCGGCCGCAATCACGTCGGCTACGGCTTCGGCCTGCACCAGGTCGAACTGCCCATTCAGGAAGGCGCGTTGGGTAAACTCGCCGGGTTTGGCCAGCCGGGCGCCCGCCTGCGTGAGCTCGGTCAGGATCTGCCGGATGATGTATTCCGAGCCGTGGCACGAAATCTCGACCACATCTTCTTTGGTAAAGGAACTTGGGCTGCGGAACACCGTGACGAGCACTTCGTCGATCAGTAGGCCGGCTGCCGTACGAAACGTGCCGAAATGGGCCGTATGGCTTGGTTGCTGCGTGAGGTCTTTGCCCCGAAACAGCCGGGCCGTCAGGTCAATAGCGCCGTCGCCCGACACGCGCACGACGGCGATAGCCCCAATGCCGGGGGCCGTAGCCAGCGCCGCAATAGGTTCGAGTTGGTGGATCAAAATAAGTTTTAGGTTCAACGTCCAATGTCCAAGGTTGTACGTCACGTCATAGTAGACGTTGCACATTGGACGTTGGACCTCACACTGTTTTTGGTATCAGTTTGGGGAAGATAGGAAGTCGGTTGACCACTCCCACCAGCGACTCTTCGACCGGTACGTTGGGGATGCCCAGCGCGTCGGCATGATCGGAGCCGAGGAAAAAACGCATTTGAGCGGCCGCGAGGTTCCGCGTCGACGGGTTACCGCTGATTGTTGCGATGGCATCGAGCAGCGCTTTGGTCAGGCCCCGCCCCGCCTCTGAGGCGGCAAACTGCCGCCGCGCAATGAGCTTGTCGAGGTGAAAGGCCTCGCGCAAGTTGCGGGGGAGGAGTTCGTCAGATACCCCGTTGATAAAGCCGATTACGTTGATGTGGTGCAAATAATCTTCCTCGTCGGCCTCGGTCATGGGTACGCCCATTTTGCGCAGCCCCCGCAGCACGATGTAGCTGAAGGCGCCCATCGTGCCGACCATGTCTTCCTGGCAGACCGGTACGCCCCAGGCCTCGTTCCAGCGCGGCACGCCGTTGGTATTAGCCTGATAGGCGTACCAGCGGGCAGCGGCGTGGATTAGTCTGATTTTCAGGGTGTAGGCCACGGCTTTGGGGGGCGCATTGTGGGTTGAAGGGCGCAGCCAGTTTTTGGGTTCATTGACCGCAAAAACCCACTCGCCCGTTTCCTGAAGGCGGCGCGGTGTGTCGGTCTTGATGCGTTCGGTGAGCCAGAGCAACTGAATGCCGTTGGCACCCAGGTACGTGTAGGGTAGCGACAACGTACCCAGCGCAAGGCCAATGGCACCGGCATGTCGCTGAAAAAACGCCATGCCCCGCTGCATGCGCTTCCCGTCGGCCCAAGCGGGCAGGTGTGCGTAATCGACAAAAAATTGCCGCACGGCCTCGGGTTGATCAGCTGTGTCAACGGTATCAGTATTAGCCAGCCAGCGCATCAACTGCCCCACGGCCGGGTGGTGCCCCTGCGCGGCTACGGCGGCAATAACGGCATCGGCGGGTGGGTCGCCCTGCAACCGGGCATTAGCCAGTTGGGCATCCGTAAAAACGCGGGTCGGTTTGATGGCGATCATACCGGTACAACAACGCGAACGGTGGATGGGTTGCCGTTCCTACAGGTTGATTTGCAGGCCATCGTAGCCGAGCCGCACGCCCTCGGGGAGGGTCTGGTTGACCTCGCGGTGCAGGCCCATCTGATGGCTGATGTGTGTCAGGTACGTTCGTTCGGGCTGTATCCGTTCCACCAGAGCCAGCGCCTCGGCCAGCGTGAAATGCGACAGGTGTGGTTCGAGCCGAAGGGCGTCGAGCATCAGCACCCGAGTGCCGCGCACTTTCTCCAGCTCGCTGTCGCTGATGTAATTAAGGTCAGTCAGGTACGTAAAATCGCCGATGCGGAAACCGAAAACCGGCAGTTTGTGGTGCATCACCTCGATGGGTAGAATCGGGACACCCTGCACCTCGAACGGCTCATTGCGGATCACGTGGGTAGTGATGCGGGGAACGCCGGGATACCTGAATTCGGCAAAGATGTAGGCAAACTCGCGCTCCAGCTGCTGCAACACACTCTCCCGGGCATAGATGGGCATATCCTGCCCCGACCGGAAGTTGTAGGCCCGCACCTCGTCGAGACCGGCGGTGTGGTCTTTGTGTTCGTGCGTGAAAAGAACGGCGTCGAGGGTCAGCAGGCCCAGGCGCAGCACCTGCTGCCGAAAATCAGGCCCGGTATCGATCACGAAGCTTTTCCCTGCTACGGCAATATGAACCGACGTGCGGAGTCGTTTGTCGCGAAAGTCGACCGACCGACACACGGGACACTGACAGCCGATCAGCGGAACACCCGATGACGTGCCCGTGCCGAGGAGGGTGATGCGCATAAAGAGTGAAAGTGTGAAAGAGCGAAAGAGCGAAAGACGTCAGGCAGCACTCTTTCACTCTTTCTTCTTTCACTCTTTATTTATCAGTTAGGTGGTTGACGACTTCAACAAGGCGGTCAAAATTGAGCGGTTTCACCAGCACATCGTTGAAACCGGCTGCCTTGAACTCTTCCTCGGTGTAGTTGCGGGCGTTGCCAGTGATGGCGACAACGGGGATATTCGCCTTCGTTTGGTCGCTAAGGGCACGTACCTGCCGAACGCACTCCATGCCATCCATAACGGGCATGTTGATGTCGAGCAGCAGAATCGAGAAGTCCTCTTTGTCAAGAATTTGCATGACCTGCTCCCCATTCTTTACCGCCGTGATGTCGTAGTTCTGAAACTCCAGAATTTTGCGGGCCAGGTTTTGAATAACGGAACTGTCTTCGGCGATCAGGACGCGCTTCGAGGATGCCATACGGGTAAAAAGGTCTGTTTTAGGTCGGTGAAATTAACGCAAAAAGACCAACCACCGCCACCCCAGTTTAAAATCAGCGGGATAAATTTTCGCTACACGGGTAGCTATTGCGGCGTGCTTTGGCTAACTTTATCTGGCTTGCCTATCGTATTTATCGGTTTTATCTGTGGGCAACAAACAACGGGTGAAACCGGCCTCTTTGTGTAATCAACGACTATGAAACTAACTGGGCCTCAGGGTAATTTTGAACTGAATATACTCGACTATGAGTATAGTGATTCGGCTGATTTTCTGGATCGTAATTGGTTAATCGTCAGTTTGGTAACAAAGGAGGGCGAGCAGCAATCGACCCGTACGCTAACGTTTCTGTCGACCTGGGAATTGGAAATGCTCCACGACTGGATGCAATCGGTGATCGACAACGCCGAACTGGCTCCCAAGTTGACCTTCATTGAACCTACGCTAAGTTTTTGCAATCTGTCGGACGGGAAGGAACATTACGTGTTCCGCATTCGCATGAGCGACAACGCCACCCCTGCCTGGCACGACGACGATACCCGGCCCTATTGGCTTCCCGTGACGCCCAACAAAGACGAACTGCGGCAGGCCATCGGCGATCTGGCCCGTCAGCTCGACAAGTTTCCCGTGCGGGCCTGATTCGCCTCTTTACCAGACATACGTACCGACACTTCCGCCCGGCAGGGTTGCGATGATGGATCGCCGACCTTGCCGGATCGTGACTGTTTGCGGGGTATCCCGTTCATTCTGTACGATCAGCACCTTTTTTCCGTCGGGCGTTTTGAACGCCACAGAAGGCAGGGCGCCCAACTCGGTCGATCCAATCCTGACCGAACCCGGCCTGACAACTTTCGACGCGTGGGCGATGATGTAATACGCTACGTTGCGGGTTATCCGGTTGCCGTCGATGGTCAGTGCCCCCAGGCATTCGGTACAGCCCCCGTCGGTATGCGGATTCAGGGCCGGATCGGCGGCCAGGTTCCACTCCAGCACCGTCCGGCACCAGTTGCGGGGTGCCCCGATGATCAGGTTCCTAACGTGCCAGTTCAGGTCGCCCTGAAAGGTGCCTTTAGCGCCCGTCCACTGCTCGGTGAAATACAGATTTTTGGTTGGAAACTGGTCGTGTACCTTGCCTAAAGCGCTGATCGGGCCGTTGTAGAGGTGAAAGGCGCTTCCGTCGGCATACTGCGCCGCTTCCCGATCGGCCAGAATGTCGGTGACGTATTCGGGGTGGTCGGCGTTGTGGTCGTAGAGAATAATTTTGGTCGACAGCCCCGCCTTTCGGAAAGCTGGTCCCAGGCTTTTCTTTAGAAAATCGGCCTGCTCGGCGCTGGTCATCAGCAAGCTCGGGTTGTTGCCGGGATGCAGCGGCTCGTTCTGGATCGTGACGGCGTCGATGGGAATGCCTTCAGCCTGCATCGCCTGAACGTACCTGACGAAATACTGGGCATACACGTCGTAACAAGCCGGTTTGAGGCTGCCTCCCTTCGAACTGCCGTTCGTTTTCATCCAGACGGGCGGTGTCCAGGGCGTGGCCAGAATCGTCAGCCTGGGGTTGATGGCGAGCATTTGCTTCAGGACCGGCAGCAGATCGGCTCGTTCGGGTTCCAGGCTAAACCGGCTCAGCGTGAGATCGGTTTCACCCGCCGGTACGTCGTCATAGGTGAACACGCGGTCACTCAGGTCCGACGCCCCGATGCTGATGCGCAGGTAACTGATGCCGATGCCATCGGGGCTGATCAACTCCCGCAATAGGGCAGCGCGGTCGTCTGGTTTCAGCCGGTTGATCAGCATGGCGCTGCCGCCCGTGAGCGTGTAGCCGAATCCGTCCATCGACTGAAACGTCTGCGTCGTGTCGACTTCGATAACGGCCCCCTGACTGGCTGTCGGGCTAAAAGCGAATCCCTTTTGTTGTTGAAAAAACAGGTTTAGGGCCGGCGCCGTTAGCCAGCAGGCCACATCCGCTCGGGCAGATGTAGTCGGGGCGGTCGAAGGGGTTTGGCAGGGGGCGATCGAGCCGCCCAGCGTTACCCAAACTGGTAACGCCAGCCAGCGGCGCCAATGCCTAAAACGGGCTAATGTTGTCATGCGGGAAAGCAGGTACGTTGGCAAATAGGTAGGTTCGGTTGAGCAACGTACCTGGGTTAGGGTCTGGGCGTGGCTAGAAACTCGGCGAAGGCGGCTTCGAGGGCCTTTAACTCCTGCGCCAATTGGCTCGTATCCTGTACTTTAAGCTTACCCTCGGCTTCGCGGGCAATACGGGCCAGCCGGGCAACGCCCACTGTGCCCGCGCTGCCTTTCAGCGTGTGCAGGTGGCCCTTGACGGTGGCAATGTCGCCCGCCGCAAAGGCCGACAGCGACTCGGTGACCAGTTCGGTAGCCTCGGTAACGAAGTCATCAAACACACTCTCGACCAGTTCGGCCCCGCCAATGTCGCGGAGCTGCCCCAGAATGTCATGGTCGATGATCGGTTCAGCCTGGTAGGGAAGCAGCAGGGGAGAGGGCGCAAGGGGCTCGGGACTGGGGGCTGGGGGCGTCGTTGGGGGCGCTTCATTTCGTGGCGTTTCGCCTGGCACGCCCTTCCCCTGGCTCTTGATCAGGTCATTGACTTTAGCAATCAGGCCCTGCGCCCGGATGGGCTTGGGAATGTAGTCGTCGAGGCCCTGGCTGAGAAACCGCTCGCGGTCTTCGCGCATCGAATAGGCCGTCATCGCCACAATGGGCGGTAGCTGATTGTCGAATTGCTGCCGGAGGAACCGCGTCGTTTCAACCCCATCCATGTCGGGCATCTGAATGTCCATAAAGATGATGTCGAACGGGAGCATGGGAGAGAGGCCGGCCTCCCGTTCCTCCATCCTCCTTTTATACGCGTCGATTGCTTCGGGGCCGCTTGAAGCCGTCGTGACCTCGCAGCCGGCTTTACGCAGGATTTCGCTGGCGACTTTTCGGTTTACGGCGTTATCGTCGACCAGCAGAATCACGGGGTGATAATCGGTGAAGAAATCGGTCACCTTCATGTCGGCGGCGGCTTCCTGCGGGCTTTGGGTAGGGCTGATGGCCGTTTCTTTTAGTTCAACCGTGAACCAGAACGTACTACCCATCCCCACCGTCGATTCGACGCCCACTTCGCCTTTCATCAGGTGGGCCAGTTCTTTCGAAATCGAGAGTCCCAGCCCGGTACCGCCAAAGGTTTTCCGCGACGACGTATCGACCTGGCTGAACGAATTGAACAGCAGCCCGATGTTCTCCGGCGAAATACCGATGCCTGAGTCGCGCACTTCCACCCGGATCCGGTTGAATTTACCCCGCTTGCTCACCAGCGACGCCGCCACCTCGACAGTGCCCTGCTCCGTGAATTTCAAGGCGTTGGACGTTAGGTTCGACAGAATCTGCAACAGCCGGGTCTGGTCGGCAATGACGTACTGAGGCAACTCGGGCGTCAGCGTGTAGAATAGCCGGTTTTGCTTGGCGTTGGCCTGCTGCCCGAAGAGGGCGATCAGCTTCTCGAAAATTTCGGAGAGCGTAACCGGTGCTTCGTGGAGTACCATCTTCCCCGCCTCAATTTTCGACAGGTCGAGAATGTCGTTGAGGATGTTGAGCAGTGTTTCCGACGACCGGCGGATGGTGCGGACATAGTCGCGCTGTTCGTCGTTGAGGACGGTGTCGTTGAGCAGATCCACCATGCCGATCACGCCGTTCATGGGGGTACGTATCTCGTGGCTCATGTTGGCCAAAAACCGCTCTTTCACCTTCAGTGAGCGTTCGGCTTCTTCTTTGGCCTTCACCAGTTCGGCCGATTGCCGCTTCAGTTCGGTGATGTCGCGGGCCAGCGCCGCCACCACCGAGTAGCGCCCGTCTTCGTCTTTGAGCAGCAGCATGTTGAACATAAACTGCCGTTCGGTCCCGTCTTTGCGGCGGAGGGTGGCCTCGAAATTCCGTACCGACCGGGTACGTACCAGCTTGAACAGCGCCCGCCGGATGACACCGGGGTCAACGAAGTAGTTGAGCGCGTTTTCGCCCAGCACTTCGTCGGGGGTATAACCGCTGCGTTTGAAGACCGAGGGGCTGACCATCGTGACGTGGCCATGCCGGTCGACCCGCACGTAGATGTCCTGTAGGTTTTCAAAAATGCCCCTGAATTTCTCTTCGCTGCGTTCGAGGTTGAGCTGGGCGACCTTCCGGTTCGTGATGTCGCGCGCGATACCCGACACTTCCTCGATGACGCCGCCCGTGAGCAGAATGGGGTTCAGGTGAAGTTCAAGCCAGCTTTCTTTACCCGCCACCTCGAAACGCATCTCAAAGTTCTGCCGCTGCCCGCGGAACGCCTGCTTATAGCGCTCGTCGAGCAGCCGCCGATTGTCGTCGCCCACGCCGCGCCAGCCTTGCTTTTCGGCGCTGAGAAACAACCGGGGTTTTTCGTTGGTCAACTGCTCGATCAGTTGGGCGTAGTTCTGGTTGAAGGTCGTCAGCTGCATTGCCTTGTTGACCGACCAGATCAGGTACGTACTGCTGTCGAAAATGGCGTTGAGCCGGGCCGTTTGCTTGTTCAGGGCGGCTTCGGCCTGTTTGCGGGCGATGGCCAGCGCCACCTGCCCCGAAATGAATTCGAGCAGTTCAAGGTCGCGCGGGCCGTAGCGGTTGGGGTCATTGTATGACTTCACGCCGATGATGCCCGTGATTTCATCCCCGATCCGCAGCGGGGCCGTCAGCATGAGCTTGGGCTGCTGTTGGCCGTACAGATCGATCTGGTGTTCCTGCGCGAGCCGGTAGATGTCGGTATCGTGCAGGAAAAGCGGTTTGTTGGCCCGGATCGTGTATTCGGTCAGGCCGCTGCCGAGGCGCTTTTTGGTGAAGCGCATGTTGCCCTGAAACGACTCATCGACGTAGTAAGGGAAGATGAGGTAGCGTTTGCTTTGGTCGTAAAGGGCGATAAAAAAGTTGCTGGCATCGATGATGTTGCCCAGCTCGCGGTGAACGCGCTGGTAAAAATCATCGAGGTTGGGCGTGTTGAGCGTCCAGCTGGCAATGCTGTAATAGAGTCGTTGCGCTTTTTCGGCCCTGATTTTCTGCGTGATGTCGCGCAGAATGCACCGGAAGGCAGTGGGTTTTCCCTGATCATACCGACAGTTGACGCTGCCCGACAGAAACAACGTCCGGCCTTCTTTGGTCTTGAACACGGTTTCGAACGATGGGTTCGGCTCGCCTTCCTGCACCCGCTGTAGCCGGTCGAGGGTGCTCTTCACGAAGTCGGGGTGCAGCACGTCGAGCAAAGAGAGCGAGGCAATCTGGTCGGCGCTGTAACCCAGAACCTCACGCCAGGCCCGGTTTACGAAAATGAACTTGCCATCGAGGGTGATCAGTTGAATCAGGTCGCTGGTGTTGTCGACCAGGTCCTGCAACTGCGCGTTGGTGTTGCTCAGCGCCGAGGCGACCCGCCGTTTGTTGGTTAGGTCTTCGCCGATGAGCGTAAAGGCGTCGGTGCGGCCACCGGTGCCGCTGGGAATGAAGGAGTTGAGGTGAACGTTACGGGTCGATCCTGAGCGGGTCAGGATATGGATTTCGCGTTGCTCGGGGAAGCTACCCCGCAGCAAGGCTTCCTGAAAGAGTTTTTTCAGCGTGGTTCGGTCGGCGGCGGGCACCAGCACCTCGAAGAAATTCCGGCCAATAATTTCGTCCATCGACCAGGCCGTCACCCGTAATGTGTACGGGTTTACGTACGACACCGAGCCATCGTGTTCGACGGTTAACCCAATCAGATTCAGCTGATCGACGGTTTTTCGTACATCAAAAGGTTGGGTGGTGATCGTCATCAGAAACAGAGGGGCTCGTTTGTGGTCATTGGTGGTTACTCATCGCTACTCCTGGCAATGAGTAACTAAATTACTTCAAGACAAACGGATTAGCCAGCAAAAGGACGAATGCATTGAAAAAAGGCGGGAATAAATAGAACGGACCAAAGCCGGAAAGCGCCCCGATGCCTGATCGTCCACGGCCACTGGTAGCAAGGGGCGTAGGTACGTTGCCTGTCGCCATTGGAAGGAATCAGGCCGTTAATAGATACGGACAGTGTGCGCAAAAAAAGCGTAAACAGAGACAGCCTAATCGATTAATTCCGGTTTAACTGTTGATGTGTTCGCGTGATCAAAAAGAGAAAACGAGTTGACTCATCTTTGTGCGTTTTTGGTTTTCAATTACCAAAACAAACCCGTTAGTAAGCTGGCTTTCAGGAAACGTAGATAAACGTATCATTTAGACAAATAGCCGCCGATAAAGACAGCATTGAAACGCATTTGTATATATTAAATCTCGATTAATTGCTACACCAGAAAGTAGGTACTTACTGAACACATAATTTTGTTTGTTGTGATGGTATTGTGTTGTAAATCAGCTGATTGATTAGGGGGTTTTAGATTAAAAACAGTTTGCTGGTTCGCTAGAATTGCGAAACAATAAACGATAGGGTGGGTATATGTACTACGCAGAGCCGATGAGCGAATTGTACCCACGTCGGGCATTTAGACCACCCTGTATCGGTTCGTCTTAACAGGAAGTATCGTCATTAATTTCAACTCAACGTCATCATAAGTTGCTGGTTATAAATGAGAAAAGTTGCTGCCGCGTGCGTTTTTTTGATGCCTCATTTTACGCACCTAGTCGCGTTTTCTCGCTGAAGGCGTCAAACCCAATCAGCTAAGCCCGCGAAACAACCCCAACACTGTCGGCTGGCCGCAGCGACTTTGCCCCATTCACATCATCACATTCGTCTACATGGTCATTAGTAGTATCTGGATTATTGCGTTGCTTGCCATTGCCGGCATTATTATCCGTCCGTTTAACGTACCTGAGTTTGTCTGGGCCGTGGCTGGTGCCGTGTTGCTCCTCCTACTGGGCCTGATCACGCCGACCGACGCGCTGGCGGGCATCGGAAAAGGAACCGATGTGTATCTGTTTCTGACGGGTATGATGCTGCTGGCTGAAACGGCCCGTGATCAGCAACTCTTCAACTGGCTGGCGGCGCTGGCGACCAACCGGGCCGATGGGTCGGCCGGGCGACTGTTTACGCTGGTCTATCTGGTCGGGATCGTGGTCACGACGTTTCTATCGAACGATGCGACGGCGGTCGTGCTGACGCCGGCGGTGGCAGCGGCGGTGAGGGCTGCCAACGTGGAGCGGCCATTGCCTTACCTGTTCATCTGCGCGTTCATTGCCAACGCCGCATCGTTCGTGCTGCCCATCTCCAACCCGGCCAATCTGGTTATCTACGGCACTCATATGCCTTCGTTGGGGCACTGGCTGGCGCAATATGGGCCGCCCTCGCTCGTGTCGATTGCGGTTACCTATGCCGTGTTGCGCTACACCCAGCGGGCGAGTTTGCAGGGAAGCGTAGCCCGGGCCATTCCGGTGCCTGCGCTGCCTGCGGGGGGAAAGCTGGCGCTTGGCGGTATTGCCCTGACGGCGCTGGTGCTGCTGGGGGCGTCGGCGCTGGATGCCGAACTCGGCCTGCCGACAGCCGTGGCGGGTGTGCTGACCTCACTGGTCGTATTGGCTAAAGCCAGAACGAATCCGTGGCGGGTAGTCAGGCAGGTGTCGTGGTCGGTGTTGCCGCTGGTGGCCGGTCTGTTCGTGCTGGTGGAAGGACTCAATAAAACGGGCCTTGTTGGCTATCTGGCGGCATTGTTGCAGCAGGAGGCCGCGCAATCGATAACCCAAACGGCCTGGCTGAGTGGGGGCGGTCTGGCCCTGGCCTGTAACCTGATGAACAACCTCCCGGCGGGCCTGATCGTGGGGTCGGTTATTCAGGCTGGCGCCGTGCCTGACATGATCAAAAGCTTTCTGCTGATTGGCATCGACCTGGGGCCGAACCTGTCGGTAACGGGGTCGCTGGCGACGATTCTGTGGCTGGTGGCGCTACGGCGCGAGGGCCTACACGTCAGTGCTTGGGCGTTTCTCAAACTAGGTATTCCGGTGATGCTGCTGGCCCTGTTGGCCAGTCTGGCGACCGTATGGGCTTATTACCAACTGCCTTGAGAGCGTAACCAGCCGTTGCCCAGGCAGCGAGCGGGCTTAAGAAAACTTAATGCTTTGTTCAGGTTGGCCTCAGTTGGCGCCGATAGGTTTGCCAGCGAAACTAACTCGTTAACGCCCATGCAAACGAACCAGATTGCCCTATATACCGCCCTGCTGATAGGCACCTGTATGACATCGATTACGCACGCCCAGAGTCCGGCCGCTTCGCCGGCCCCGCCAAGTCAACTGGCCGGTGGTGGACCAACACCACCCCGTCCTGGTGGGGGGCACCCGATTCAACCCCAGGCGATTATGTCGCTGACGACGCTGTCGGGAACGGTGGGCCAACTGACGGCCAACGAAGACGGTATCCTGAACGGCTTTACGCTGAACACCAACGCTACGCCGCAGCCCGTGCGGTTTAGTACCCACCTCGGTCAGCAGGTCGAGGCGGCAATTAAAGCCGGCAGCCGGGTCACGGTCATGGGGTACAACAAGGTCAGCCCGCAGGGGGAAACGCTGTTTCAATTGGTAAAACTGGATGCGGGAAAAACGCAGCTGGTGGATGCGCCTCCGGCCATTCCCCAGCCGCCAACGACGCCCAGCAGACAGACGATCAGCGGTAAGGTGACCGACTTTCAGTTGGACCGTGAGGGCCGGGCCAACGGACTGGTTCTGACCGATGGAACGGTGGTGAAAATGCCGCCGCACGTAGCCGGGCAGCTAACGACGCTGGCGCCTAAAGGAAGCACCGTGACCGTGGACGGCTACGCCCAGCCGCTGGGCGACGGGCAGGTCCAACTTCAGAAGCATACGATCGTACGCGCCTCCGTGCTGACGGTGGGCGGGCAATCGTACCTGATTCAGTAATGATCAGGCCGGGGCCGGTCGAGGCTGGCTCCGGCCTGATTGATTAAGTGCCTGTCGCGACGAGGGCACATCGCGAATAGGTTGGCGACCCAGCCGGGGCATCGTGCCCGATAGATTACCAGTACTCAACGCTATACGATGATCGATACACTACCTGCTTCCCGCACCCGGCAACCGGGGAAGGGCACCCTGCGTGCGCTCGACGCCGCCAACTTTTTTCTGGCCGACGTCCGCGACGGCCTCGGGCCTTACCTGGCCATCTACCTGCTCACAACCCTGCACTGGGATGCCCAAAGCATCGGTATTGCCATGTCGGTCATGGGCATTGCTACCGTGGCGGCCCAAACCCCCGCCGGGGCGCTGGTCGACCGGACGCGCTATAAACGGCTGTTTTCGGTCGTGGCTTCCCTGCTGATTGCGTCGGCGGCGTTGCTAACCATCTCGTTTCCGGTATACGGTGTCATTATCGGCGGGCAGGTCGCCATGGGCGTAGCGGCAGCCTGGTTCACGCCCGCCGTGGCGGCCATCACGCTGGGGATCGTCGGCCCGAAGGCGCTGGACGGGCGCGTTGGCCGCAATGAGACGTTCAATCACGCGGGTAACGTATTTGCCGCCTTGCTGGCCGGTCTGATTGGCTACTACGTCAGCAGCGCCGGTATTTTCGTCTTGCTGTCGGTCATGTCGCTCATCAGTAGTTTCTCCATCTGGCAGATCCAGGAAAAAGACATCGACCATGAGCTGGCGCGGGGTTGCCCCGACGAATCCGGCGACAACGATGCGGACGATAAGCCTTCGAGCTGGCGGGCTGTCTTTGGCAACCGCTCCGTTCTGTTTTTTGCGCTGGCCTGCGTGCTGTTTCACTTCGCCAATGCGGCCATGTTGCCGCTATTGGGGCAGCGACTGGCGCAGGGTATCGATGCCGGTACGTCGTCGGCCTACATGTCGGCCTGTATCATCGTGGCGCAGGTCGTGATGATTCCCGTTAGTCACTGGGCCGGTAAGCTGGCGCCATCGGGTCGTAAACGGCTGCTGCTGATCGCCTTTGCCGTACTGCCCATTCGGGGCCTGCTGTACACCCTCACCAACGAACCCACGCTGCTGGTCGCTATTCAGGTGCTCGACGGGGTGGGGGCGGGCATCTTCGGCGTATTGTCGATACTGGTCGTTTCGGACCTGACGCGGGGTAGTGGCCTGTTCAACACCACTCAAGGCGCCATTGCCACCGCCGTGGGGCTGGGGGCGTCATTGAGTAACGCCTTCGCGGGAAGCATCCTGCAACGGAGCAATTACAACACGGCCTTTCTGGTGTTGGCCGGGATTGCCGTAGCTGCCGTGGCCGTACTCTGGTTTTTTGTGCCGGAAACGGTTGACAAAAGGGCTTGATACAAGCCACCTGAACAACTGAATAAACACGTTTTTATGAACCGATTTTACTGCGTAGCAGCGAGCCACTCGCTGTTGGGAGGGCTACTTATGCTATCGGCAACTAGCTGTATGACTGGTCGGCGGGCGTCAGAGGCCCTGCAACGGATGGCGCAGGATCAGTGCGCGATCGATTCGAGCCATACGTCTGGGTACGTGTTCCGGCCGGCCGCGCTCCTGGCGGGCTCTGCCGACGAAACCCTGTTACGGGGCCGCTACGGACCGCGGGCGCTGCAAATGGCGCAGGCGGTGGGGTTGATCCCGCTGCTGGTGCAACTAACCCGGTTGGAGGCCACCGAAAGCAGCGCACTACCGGCTGGGCAACCGGAAGCCGCGCCATCAACCACGTACCTGGCCGTGCGGCAGCGGATTACGGATCAACTGCAACTTGCTACCGCCGACATTGCGACGGCCGCGGCGCTGCTCGACTGCGACACCAAGCGGGCTACCCTGACGGCCACGTTGCTGACGCGCCGGGAGAACGTCCGGGAGAAACGCATGACCATCAGTGCCATTACCATCGGGGCCGTCGCCATTATCGGGGCCAGCCTGCTGAACCTGCACGAGCGGCACGTGGCCGCAGACTGGTTGCATGTGGCCGGGGGCCTAGGCGAAGGTGGGTTGGGCGTGCTGGCCCTGCGCCAGAAACCACCCCGCATTGCCTATCTGCACGGTCGCAACCCACTGCGCGACATCTGGGAGCGCCCTGATCAATCGACTCAGTTTGCGCCTTTAGTGTGGTTTTATCTGAACCAGCCCAAAACCGGTGTAACCGGCACGCCCCGGTCGGTCGCCGCTGACTTACGCGAACGCTGGGAGATACTGATCGCGCTCGATGCCGTTGGAAAACGCGCCCGCAAGCCTCACCACGAGGTTGCTTACTTCGGCGAGGGAGGTGACTACGACGCCGAAGCGCTGACGTTGCGCGCCACCATGGTGGGGCAGCTGGAAACCGAAATCAGACTGATGAATAATGACTTAACCATTCTGCTTAACGAAATCGTGAGCCCCAAAAAAGGCCAGGCACCGCGTCGTTGAGGCATTGGGTGAATTAATTCTTTCTTAAGCCTTTCTTCATACGGGCTGGGGATTTTTGGTTCGTTAAACCGACGAAACCAATGAAACGAATCATCCTCACCGCCTCCGTGCTGGTAACGATGCTGATCACGGGCTGTAGCCCAACCGCTACGGTCAACCCCGATGAGCCATCGGTAACCAACGCCCGGGCCGGTGCCTCGAGCCAAACCCTTGCCCTGATTACGCCGCTGCCCACCTCGACCTTGCCCGGTGGGGTAAAAACATACCTCGACCAGAATTACGCGGGGTATTCGCTCATTAAAGTGGATCGCAGACGGGAGCCCGGCACCACGACGCTGACGGGGACAACCGTAAAATTCCTGCAAAACGGGACGGTGATTCGTCTGGATTTCGACGCCAGCAACGCCCTGGTCGCTAAGCCCGCCGGGCCCCAGGGTGGTCCAACGCCGCCAGCGGCTCCCGCGGGCAATCACTCGGTCAGCTACCTGGCGCGGCCGGAATTGCCGGCAGCCGTGGCCAGCGTCGTTACCAGCAGTACGTATGCTGCTTATACGTATGGTTGGTCTGAACTGCACGTTCATGATGGCGTGACGCAGTACGATGTTAAACTGTTTAATGACAACCTGCCCGTAACGTTGCACTTAAGCGCCAGCGGGGCCACTGTCACCCCGGCACCGCCCGCCGGTCCGGCAGCTCCTGGTTCGGGTACCGCTACGGCACCAGTATCGGGTACGGCCACGCCGCCTAAACCGGCTGGTCCGGTGTCAGGTACGGCTACGGCGCCTAAATCACCCGTACCGACTGGTCCCGGTTCATCGACGGCTACGCCACCCGCGCCCGCTAACCGCACGTTTATCATGGACGCCAGCAAGCTACCGTCGGCAGTGGGAACGTACCTGCAAACGAATTTCAGCGGGTACACCTTCCTTGGGGCTGAACTGGCAACGCCACCGACGGGCGCTACTGGCGAGTATACGCTCGACATCGCCGTAGGTAAGCAACTCTACAAGGTCCGCGTTACGGCAACGGGCGAACTGGTAATGGCCGAAGCCCGCAGCTAGCCGGTTACCAACCAAACCGTGTCAATTTTGCGAGGGGATGTTCGTCAGGCGGGCATCCCCTCGCTGCTAGGTAGTCGTATCTCGGTCCGGAACCGACCTTCCGCGCCTGAAACGTGCAGCGTGCCTTCCATGAGTCGTGTCACCTGGTGGCTGATCCACAAACCAAGCCCATAGCCATCATGGTGCGGGTCAGCCTGGTAGAATTCGCGACTGAGTTTGTCTGGGTCGGGAATCGGGGCGGTGGTCTGGTTGCTCAGCGTCCAGCTCAGCTGATCGGCCTGCTGGGTCAGGCTGAGGTCGAGGCGGGTACCGGGCGTCGCATATTTCACGGCATTGTCGAGCAGGTTCAGCAAGACGTTGGTCAGCTTATCCAGGTCGGCCCAGGCGGTCAGGTGGTCAGCGGTTTCGTCAAACGAAATCGCCAGGAACAGGTGACGTTCGTTGAGGGTTCGCTGATAGCGTTCGGCCAGGTGGAGTGTCAGATCGTCGAGAGCAATGCGCTCGGGGCGAAGACGCAACGTACCTGCCCGCAATTGACTCATCGCCAGCAGATCGTCGACTAGTCGGCTAAGGCGGCGTAACTCGGTTAGCTGGCTGTGCAGAAAGCCCCGCTCGCGATCAGTAATGGCCTCGCGCAGCGTGACTTCGATCTCCGTGCGAAGGATGCTCAGCGGGGTCCGAAGCTCGTGTGAAGCGGCCGCAAAGAAAGCGTGTTGCGTATCGACAGCCTGCCCGATTCGGGTCAGCATCTGGTTGATGGTTTCGGCCAGTTCCTGCAATTCATCGCCGGAGTTGGGAATGGGGATGGGCGTGGTGTGCTCGGCCCGACTGACCGACTGAGCGGAGGTAATGATGGCCCGCAGTGGCCGCAGGAGCCAGCCACTCAGCCACCAGGCGCTCAGCCCCGACACCAGTATACTGGCCAGCAACGTGAGCAGGAGCAATAAGCCCATACTGCGTAGCTCGCGGTGAAGCGGTCGGCTGCTATGGCCCACCAACGTAATGAGCGTGCCGTAGCCGTCGTCGGCGTGGCGCACCGAACGGGCCAGCCGGAACGTGTCGGCTTCAACAACGGCGGCACTTGTCAGCAAGGATGAATCGGCTGGAAAGCGGGGCGATTGATAGAGCCGTTTGCGGGCGTTGCCACTGATCAGCCACAGGGCCATCACCTCGCCCCGGTCGGGTAGGGGAATGACCAGCGGGTATACCGAAGTGCGGTCTGAGAGCCGCCCTGCCCGTTCGGCAAGGGTGCGGTTATCCTGCTCAACCAGCACCGCCCTGACGCGTTTGAACAGGTACCCGGCGGCCCCGGTGAACCCCAGAAAAAACGTAGCCCCGAAAACCAGCCCCATTTTGAAGCGGATGCTGCGGGCCGGGCGGATGGCGGTCATCATGATTATGGGCCGGGTCAGGCAGACGTCAACGTACCCCGCAGCCGGTAGCCAACGCCCACCACCGTTTCGAGCAGGGGTGTCGCGAAGCCTTTGTCGATTTTTTTGCGAAGCTGATGCATGTGCACTTCCACCACGTTACTACCCCGGTCGAAATCCGAATCCCAGACTTTCTCGGTCAGTTGGGCCTTGGACAGCACCCGCCCCGGCTGGCGCATAAACTGCTCCAGCAACTGAAACTCGCGGGGTGTCAGCGCGATGGATTTTCCGGCACGGCTCACTTCGCGGGTTGTCAGGTCCATGGTCAGATCGGCCACGTGCCAGATAGGCAGACGGCTACCGGCCTGCCCCCGCTGCACCGTTCGGATACGCGCCAGCAGTTCGTCGAGTTCAAAAGGTTTACGCAGGTAATCGACGGCCCCCAGATCGAGCCCCCGCACCACGTGTTGCGACTGGTTGAGCGCACTCAGAATCATAACCGGCGTGTCGATGCCGAAGTCGCGCAGGTTACGTAGCAAATCGAAACCGGTGGTGCCGGGCAACATCAGGTCGAGGAGAATCAGGTCATGGGTGCCCAGCGCCGCCTGTTCTAGTCCGGCTGACCCGGATAGGGCCACGTCGACCGAATAACCCGCCTGATTGAGCCCTTTTTGCAAGTGCAGGGCTAGCTTCTCTTCGTCGTCGATCAGGAGTATTCGCATTTATAACGCAAACGTTTGTCCGTTGATAGTCAGTGTTGTGGGGTGGAGTAAGGTCCGTCCCGTTTTGTTTACAAACCCCGGTTCGGTGCGCTCGTAACCCGTCAGTTCCAGTCGACTCACCCCCACCAGTAGCGCCTGAATCGACTCGCCCTGATGGGGTTTGAGTTCGATCACGAACCGGCTGGTTAGCAGCGCCACCAACCGACCGGCCTCGTCGCGCAACTGACCCGTCAGCGGCTCTTCGGCCTGGGTCAGTCGGCCCCGGGTAGGCAGGGGTGGTGGAACGTCGGCAATCTGAACGCTCGTTTTTCTGGCCTGCTGCTGAAGGCGCACCAATTGGTAACCAGGACCCGCAGGTGCCTGTGCGCCACCGGGGGGGGCGGGTGGTTCCGGTGGGTGGGGTGCTCTGACCACTGTGGCGCTGACGGCCTGTCCTACAGGGGCGAGCTTCAGCACCTGCGCGGCCGCGTGGGGCGGAAACCGGATCCACAGCACACCGGCAGTGGTACGCAGTTGCAAGCCATCGTAATCGCCAATTCGGTTCGCCATATAACCCTGCACCCGCCCCGACAGCGTCTGGGAAGGCTGCGCGCTCAGGGCGAATGTCCAGAAAAGTCCGATACAGGTGTAGCGATAGCGTCGGTGCCAGTTCATGAGTGGGAAAGGTAGGCGCCTGCTATGAAGAAGGGCTTAACCTGCTATTAAGAAAACTTCAGGTACGTGGTTAGGAGGCTAATTCGATCGAAGGATCCCACAGGCGGTTCTTGAAGTCGACCACGGTGTCGTCGTCGACGGCTACGCCTTCGGCTTCGAGCAATTCCTGCATGCGGGTAGGAGAGCCAAAGAAGTTTTTGCCTGATAAAATGCCCAGCCGATTCACCACCCGGTGTGCCGGTACGTCGTCGCGGCCGTGGGCGGCGGTCATGGCCCAGCCTACCATGCGCGCACCGGCCCGCAGGCTGAGATACTGGGCAATGGAGCCGTAGGTGGTGACGCGGCCAACGGGCACCTGTTTGACCACCTCATACACATCCTCGAAATAGTCGCGCTGCGGATCGGCCACCGAACCGTCCGCCGTGGTTAGTTTTCGTTTGTCAGCCATACACGAAAGTACGACCAAAACGCACCGATCGCGCCGCTTACGCGTTTCAGATCCATACCGCTATCGCCTCGACGACTATGTCTACGCAACGCCTCGTGCTGCTCCTGCTGGCGGGTGTCAGCCTGTTTATCTGCAACGCCAACCGGGTGTTTACCAACGCCCCAAAACCCGTGGCGGTCATCGAACTCTTTACGTCGCAGGGCTGCTCAAGTTGCCCCGCCGCCGACCGCCTGCTGGGCGAGACCATCCGGCAGGCCAACGCCGAGGGGCAGGCTGTGTATGCGCTCTCCTTCCACGTCGACTACTGGGATCGGCTGGGCTGGCGCGACCCCTTCAGCGGGCATCAGTACACCGAGCGGCAACGCCGCTACGCGCAGCTGTTCAAGCTCCAGACGGTCTATACACCGCAGGCCGTGCTGAATGGCAGGCAGGAGTTTGTGGGTTCCAACCGGGCACGGCTTAAAGCTCTGATGGACAATGCGTTGCAGGACGGCGCGCGCGTGGGTGTCCAACTCGCCACGCAACGGAAAGGCAATACCATCACGGTCGACTATAGCCTCACGGGTAATCTGTCAGGTACGTTGCTCAACGTCGCCTTAGTGAGTGGGTCGGTCAGTACGGACATAGGGCGGGGCGAAAATGCGGGGCGCAAGCTCGTGAACAACAACGTGGTGCGGGCTTTCGCTACGGTACCCGGCCGGGAGCACGGGCAGGCTACGCTCGTGGCACCCGCCAACTTCGATCCGGACGACGGGGCGGTAATCGCCTACGTGCAACAGGAAAAAACGCTGACGACGCTGGGGGCCAGCCAGATTGCGCTGAGGTGAAACCGCCCCGCGCTCGGTTAGCGCGCCGGTAGTTTTTTGGCCTGTGCTTCCAGAATCAGTTGCAGGCTGGCGGTTTCGGGCGTGACGTGCGCGAAGGTGCCCTTGCCCCGTTCAGCTAATTGCTTGAGACGCTGCCCCATGATGGGGTTCTTGCCGAAGGTAAATACCGTCAGGTAGATGTCCTGCCGGGCAAAGTCGCTGATGAGTTGGGTCGTTTCGTCGCTGACGGGGAATTCGCCATCGGTGGCCAGCACAATGCGGTTGTTGCCCGCCCGGAGGTAGTTTTTGTTCGCCACTTTATAAGCGAGGCGCAGGCCTTTGTTGCCGTCGGTGTCGCCATCGGATTCCAGCTCGTCGATGACGCGGGCAATGTCGCTCGCCCATTTGCCCGACGTTGGTTCCAGCACTACCCGCGCTTTGCCCGAATATACCACCACCGAGATCTGGTCCTCGGGCCGAAGCAGCTTCAGCAACGATTTGATAGATCGTTTGAGCAGGGGCAGTTTCTCGGGCGCGTCCATCGACCCCGATACATCCAGCAAAAACACCATGTTGTTGGCCGCGAAGCCAGCCAATGAGGGCACCACTTCTGCCGGGCGACCACGGTCGACGTACACCGTATCGACCCGGGTACGTTCCACATACACCGTATCACGGCCCGCTACGGTCTTTTGCGGGGCGGAGCCCGGTTGCTTGGCGGGTTTGTCGGCTCGGCCAAGGAGAGGCTGGTCGGCTGGCTGGGTACGTTGCGGCGACGGAGGTAAACCGCCCGACGCGGCTACCCGCTGGAAAACAAACACGTCGGGTTGGATGACGGCTTTGAGCAGGGGCTCTTTGGCCAGTTCGGTGAATCGGTTATAGTCGTCGACCAGGTGATTGAAGCCGTAATAAACCGATTGGTAGGGGTGTTCACCCGTTCGCGCCAAAAGAGGCCGGGCCTTTCTGATCTGCCCGGCCAATTGAATAGAGGCTTCGGCAATGTCTTCGTAGCGCGAGTAGGGGCACAGGCCGTTGCTGCGGCCCAGCCGGGTTAGGTTGTTCAGGTTGGCATATTCGTTGGCGATCAGGTGGCGAGCGGCCGAGTCGATCGGGGCGGTTGGCGGCAGTTGCGCGGCGCGTAGGCTGTAGAAGTCCCTGACGCCAAACAGGGCGGCTTTATCGTGGTCGAGCAGGGCAAGTAACGCTTTGCCCGATCGGTTCCAGGGGCTGGCTGGCACGGCAACCCGGTAGCGCTCGAACACGCGCCGAACATCGGCGTACAAGGTTTCTTTACGCTGATCGAACCGCTCGAATAGGTAGGCGTAGCGGTCCAGAATGGCGTCGGCGCGCTGCCACCGATCCTGTTGGTACTGCTTGCCGGTGGTGTAGCCTGTTAACTCAATACTCAACTGATCCAGCTCGGTCAGCATCGCCAGCAAGACCTCGGCCTGCGTCGTCAGCGACGTACGGTAGGGCTCGGGAATCGCCTGGCTGTTGCGGAGCAGCAGGCGGTAATCGGCCGTGGGTACGTGGTAGTTGTCGTGTGAATAGGTCAGGTCGGCTCTACGTTGGGGCCGATCGCGGTACAGGGCTATCGACGACTGGTAATCGCGGGCGACGACCTGAAGCTGATGCAACTGCCGCAACGATTCGTTGATAACGTCGACGTAAGCGTTCAGCACCCGGAACGTACCTGAGCTGATGGGTGTAGTCGCGGGCTGGACCGTAAAGGGTGGGGCTGGTTTATCGGTGAACGGCGTCGGCTGGGTACGTGTCGGCGGCGCATCGGGCTGGGCGGTTAGCCGAAACCTGGGGCAGTAAGTGGGGTAGTTGAGCAGCGGCCTGGCCGACTGACTGTAGCCAACAAAGGCCCGATGGCTGGCGATGAGGTCGCCGTTGACGTGATTGATCAGGTCCAGGTAAACCTGATTGCCGTACCTGGCCGACTGCCGGGCGGCAAAGGTGTACTCATTGACAGCCTGCCGTTTTACGGCCTGAATCGCCCGTAGCGCTTCCCGGAAACGACCGACCATGTCGGAAGCCGGATAGGCGAGTTGGGCATTGGTCTTCCCGAAACTGGCCAGGGCTTCCTCGTCGGCCAGCAGGCTTTGCTGCACCCGCTCTACGGGCCAGGCCGTGGGCTGGTCGTCGGTCAGCACAAAGGAGAGCGAGTCGAGCAGGCGCTGCTGTTGGTGCAGAATCTGCTCCATCTCGCGCTGCGTCGCCAGATAGGGGTTAGTTGGCTGGTGGGGCACGTACCGGTTTTGGAGCTGCGCCAACTCCCGGGCCAACGCATCGCGGTCTTGCCCGCATTGCTCGGTCAGGGTTTGCAACTGGGCCATCAACGCCGCTGACCGGCTCAGGCTGTCGCGCTCATAGTCCTTCAGGCGCACGTAGGTTTCCAGCGCCTTGCCAGTTTGGTCAAGCTGATTGAGGCGTTGCCACAGGCGTTCGGCAGTGGCAACGAGCGGTTTCTTCTCCGCGGCGGTCAACCCCGTCCCGGCCAGCGCTTTCTGGTAATAATACGTCTCTAGCGGCCCCGACGACGGCAGCCGGAGCGACCGGTCGGGGTGGCGCTGGTAGTGCCTCACCTCGTCGTGATAGGCTTTGAGCCCGTTCAGCCGCGCCAGCACCAGCTCAGCCGACTGGTTCAGAAACGCCACAAAGCCGTTTAGCGTCTGCGTGGGTGTTTCGGGTGGCGGGGCGGCCCAACTGAGGCCAAGACCCAGCACGAACGTAAGGAACAGAAAGAGGGATCGCATAGGCCAACCAGCCGATAGGAGTGAGGCGACAGCCGCCCGTCGCTATCGGGAAAGGTAGCACGCACTGGCGCCGATTTGTGCTCAGGCCACGGCCTCGTTGAGCAACTGTTGAGTTATCGGCAAAATGGTCTCCTGCTCTTCAAGCACCTGACGGCTCTCAACCCGGAACGCGGCCGGGTTGGGTAGGTCGTAGCGCCGGGCCAGATCGACTTTCAGGCGCTCGAAGGTAGTGCCCAGGTTACGGCGCAGCCGGTCACGCAACAGCCAGTGCACATGGCGCCCGCCAGGTACGTTGGTGTCATACAGCGTGAGCCGGTACTGATATACTGACAGATCGGCGGTATGCGTGTAGTGGACGAAGAGGTAGCCTTCATCGCGGTGGAGCGGGAGCAGGCCCACCGGTTCCAGCGTTAGGGTGGCGGCCAGATCGGCCCAGCGTTGGCGGCCTTCGGTGAGGGTTTCGTGGAAACGGGGCAGGGCAAACGACACAATATCGTCGACTTCCTGCATCAGCGGGTTGTCCGGTAGCTCGGATTCGTAGTTGATCCGGGGTGGCGGGCCACTGATTCCGGCCACACGCTTGGGAAAGGCGGCAGTCAGTGTACCTTTGCCCCGCCGAAAACGAAGGGTATCGTCATAATGACGTTGCAGATCGGGGAGGTCAGGGCAGAGCCGGTTTTGGGCAAAGCGCTGCCCAACCCCCTGTAGATACGCCAAAACGACATATTGTTTGTATTCGGCGTCGAGTCGGTCTTGTGTCAGCCAGTCAGACGGAAGCGAAATCATAGGCAGTTTCGGTCAGTTTAAGCAAAGCATGGCGTTGTGTCAATGTACGTTGAAAACGGATTTTGGCAAAAGAAATGCGCTTATCATGCCGAATTTGCCAAACAAGTGAGGCGTTTTTCGGCTAAACGGCCCTAAAAGTTATCATCGACTGAAATTTTGTCAGTGTTCAGCTTTGGCATAGTGCTTGTCCGGCAGGCCGATGTCTGATTCTTCGTAATCAATCATTTAATAACCTTAATCATCGCTTTTTGCAATGACTACAGCAATGGAAGACGTAAAAGTGAAACCCCTCGCAGACCGCGTGGTGGTAGAACCCGCACCCGCTGAAGAGAAAACAGCTTTCGGGATCATCATTCCCGACACGGCCAAAGAAAAGCCCCAGCGTGGCACCGTAGTGGCCATCGGTACGGGTAAAAAAGACGAGCCGCTGACGGTTCAGGTGGGCGACACCGTACTCTATGGCAAGTATGCCGGCACCGAGATCACCATCGAAGGCAAAGAGTACCTCATCATGCGCGAATCCGACATCTTCGCCATTGTGTAAAAATTAGTTTAATGTCTAACGTTCAATGTCCAAAGTTTGGGTTGCCGAGCACTGTTTGAGTCGCCGAGCAACATTGGACTTTAGACCTTGAACCTTGAACGATTCCAAAAAATGTCTAAGAAAATTTTCTTCGATACCGAAGCCCGCGATAAGATCAAGAAGGGCGTCGACACACTGGCTGATGCCGTGAAAGTAACCCTCGGCCCCAAAGGCCGTAACGTCATCCTCGACAAAAAATTTGGCTCACCCGCCATCACCAAAGATGGTGTGACGGTAGCTAAAGAAATCGAGCTGAAAGACGCTATGGAGAACATGGGCGCTCAGCTCGTGAAAGAAGTAGCCTCAAAAACGGCTGACTCAGCCGGTGACGGTACCACGACGGCGACCGTACTGGCGCAGGCGATCTACTCGATCGGTGTGAAGAACGTAGCCGCCGGTGCCAACCCGATGGACCTGAAGCGGGGCATCGACAAGGCCGTACTGGCCGTAACGGCCAACCTGTCGGAGCAGTCGCAGACGGTAGGTGACGACTTCAGCAAAATCGCGCAGGTAGCTACCATCTCAGCTAACCACGATGAGGAAATCGGTACGATGATCGCCGAGGCGATGAAAAAAGTAGGTAAAGAAGGCGTGATCACGGTAGAAGAAGCGCGCGGTACCGAAACGGAAGTGAAAACCGTTGAAGGGATGCAGTTTGACCGGGGTTACCTGTCGCCCTACTTCGTGACGAACACCGAGAAAATGGAAGTTGAACTGGACCGCCCGTTCATTCTGATCTCGGAGAAGAAAGTATCGTCGATGAAAGAACTGCTGCCGGTGCTGGAGCAGGTGGCTCAGACGGGCCGTCCGCTGCTGATCATCGCAGAAGACGTTGACGGTGAAGCCCTGGCTACACTCGTCGTAAACAAAATCCGTGGTGCCCTGAAAGTAGCGGCTGTGAAAGCACCGGGCTTCGGCGACCGTCGGAAAGCCATGCTGGAAGACATCGCCATCCTGACGGGTGGTACGGTGATCGCCGAAGAGCGTGGTTACAAACTGGAAAACGCCACGGCCGATTACCTCGGTCAGGCTGAGAAGATCATCATCGACAAAGACAACACCACGATCGTAAACGGGGTGGGTCAGAAAGAAGATATCTCGGGCCGCGTTAACCAGATCAAAGCGCAAATCGAAAACACGACGTCTGACTACGACCGCGAGAAGCTGCAAGAGCGCCTGGCGAAACTGTCGGGTGGTGTGGCTATTCTCTACATCGGTGCTGCTACCGAAGTAGAAATGAAAGAGAAGAAAGACCGCGTTGATGATGCCCTGCACGCGACCCGCGCGGCCGTTGAAGAAGGCATCGTAACGGGTGGTGGTATCGCCCTGATCCGCGCTATCTCGGCCCTCGACGGTGTCAACACCATCAACGAAGACGAGAAAACCGGTGTGAACATCATCCGTGTCGCGCTGGAGGCTCCCCTCCGCACGATCGTAGCCAACGCCGGTGGCGAAGGTTCGGTTGTCGTGAACAAGGTTCGTGAAGGGGAAGGTGGCTTCGGCTACAACGCCAAGAACGACACCTACGAAGATCTGTTCGCGGCGGGTGTTATCGACCCGAAAAAAGTAACCCGTCTGGCCCTGGAGAACGCAGCGTCGATCGCTGGTCTGCTGCTGACGACGGAATGCCTCATCGCCGACGAGCCCGAAGAGGCACCGGCTGGTGGTCATGCACACCCCGGCGGAGGCATGGGCGGCATGATGTAAGCCACGTACCCAGGTACGTTCGCTACCCGTATAGAAACGCCCCCGGTCGGACGATCGGGGGCGTTTTTGCGTTTACCTATGTATTCTTCGTTGCGATCCAGCTTATCCGTGCGCAGGCCACAACGACCCGTCGGTCTATAGAAGAATGCCATTTACGAGCCTGTACGGATTCAGTAGATGCGCTACTGGCCAAATCTTTGTAAGTTTACAACTTGACGCTAAAGTCGCTCAGCATGACCACGTTCCCGAATACCGACCAGAATCCGCTCGCCAGCCTGGACGAGTGGGAAGACGACCTGCTCCTCCGCTATCCGGAGCCGGAAGCCAAGGCGAAAGAAGAGTATCGTAACTACGACGACCCGGCCCGCGATACCGTTCGTGAGTTTTACCGGCTCAACCACACCTACCAGACTTACGACTTCGTCCGGCAGAAAGAGCGCGAGTTCCTGGCGTTCGATAAGAAAGAGCTGCCGGTGTGGGGGGCAATGGAGTTTCTGAACACGCTCGTCGACGATTCTGACCCCGATACCGACCTCGATCAGTTGCAGCACCTGCTCCAAACCGCCGAAGCCATCCGCGCCGACGGCCACCCCGATTGGTTTGTGCTGACGGGCCTGTTGCACGACATGGGCAAGGTGCTGTGTCTGTTCGGTGAACCACAGTGGGCCGTGGTGGGCGATACGTTCCCCGTCGGCTGCGCACATTCCGACAAAATCGTTTACCCCGAATATTTCGAGCAGAACCCCGATTCGCACGACGAGCGCTACAACACCAAATACGGTGTCTATGAGCCCAACTGCGGGCTGCGGAACGTACACATGTCGTGGGGGCACGATGAGTATCTGTACCAGATGATGAAGGATTACATGCCCGAGCCAGCCCTGTACATGATGCGGTATCACTCGTTCTACGCACAACACCGCGAGAACGCCTACGACCACCTGCTCGACGACCACGACCGGGCCATGTTCAAATGGGTCAATGCGTTCAATCCTTACGATCTGTATTCGAAGAGCCCCAAGCCGCCCGTCGTGAGCGAGCTGAAGCCCTACTACGAAGACCTGATCGCCAAATACCTGCCTGCTACGCTGAAGCTGTAAAGAACAGGTAACCCGCACCGAAGCGCCCTCTTTTGGTTAAAGGAGGGCGCTTCTGCGTTAGCAGGCCCGCTACCTTTGTTCCCGCAGCCAGTGACTCACTGACTGACCCTTAAGATTGTACTCCTGTTTGTATCGATGAGCCAACCGATCCTCCGCGACCTGACCAACTACCTCGACGCCTTTGCGCCCCCTGCCTACCAGGAAGCCTACGACAACGCCGGCCTGATCGTGGGCGACCCGAACGTACCCATCACGGGCGTGTTGGTGTCGCTCGATGCCACCGAAGCTGTTGTCGATGAGGCGATTGCCAAAGGCTGCAACGTCATTGTCGCGCACCATCCCATTGTCTTTAAAGGCCTGAAAAAACTGAACGGGAAAAACTACGTGGAGCGGACGGTGATTAAGGCGTTGAAAAACGATGTCGCCCTCTTTGCCGCCCATACCAACCTCGACAACGTGGCGGGCGGCGTCAATTTTCATATTGCCCAACGGCTCGGCCTGCAAAACGTGCAGATACTGGCTCCCAAAGCTCAGACGCTCAGCAAGCTCGTCGTCTACACCCCCGAGGCCGATCTGAACGGCGTCCTGACGGCGTTGTATGAAGCCGGAGCGGGCCGCATTGCTACCTACGACCACTGCTCGTTTCGGGTAGGCGGCACCGGTACGTTCCGGCCGCTCGACGGGGCCAACCCGGTGGTGGGGGCCGTGGGCCACGACGAGACCGTGCAGGAACTGCGGCTCGAAGTGCTGCTGCCAACGTACCTGGAAGGCGCCGCCGTGCGGGCCATGCAACAGGCCCATTCCTACGAAGTCCCCGCCTACGACCTATACGCGCTCAACAACACGAACCAGACCGTCGGGTCGGGGGCAGTGGGCGACCTGCCCGAATCGATGGATGAACGTACCTGGCTCCGGCATCTGAAAACCAGTATGGGCGCTACGGTGGTGCGCCATACGCCCCTGCGCGACCGGCCCATCCGGCGTGTAGCCGTATGTGGCGGAGCAGGCAGTTTTCTGCTGGGCGATGCCCTGCGCGCCGGTGCGGATGCGTTCGTAACGGCCGATTATAAGTACCACGAGTTCTTCGACGCTGAGGGCCGTTTGGTCATCTGCGACATCGGACATTACGAAAGCGAAGTCTTTACCAAAGACCTGATCCAACAGCATTTGGCCCAAAAATTCACTACCTTTGCGGTAATTTTGTCAGAAACCAATACGAACCCCGTTTCGTACTATTTTGACTGAATAATGAACCAGTCCTGCTGACGATGACTTGGGCGCCACCTCGAGCGGCCGAACTTTCAGCGCACCGCGTGCATTATTCATTATACATTAAAAAAACATACTCCCCCGAATGGAACTAACGGTAGCGCAAAAGTTAGATGCACTTCTTAAACTGCAAACCATTGACTCTCAGTTAGACGATATCCGCAAAATGCGCGGCGACTTGCCTGAAGAAGTTCGCGATCTTGAAGACGAAATCATCGGGTTCGAGACACGGATCGGCAAGTTCAACAGTGAGATCAGCGCGCTACAAGAAGAAGTAGATCGGTATAAGAGCACGAAGAAAGACGCCGACAAGCTCATCGCCCGCTACAAAGAGCAGCAGATGAACGTGCGGAACAACCGCGAATTCGACGCCATCTCGAAAGAGATCGAACTGCAATCGCTCGAGATCGAACTGGCCGATAAGAAAATTGGCGAATCGCAATTCCGGATTCAGTCGAAGCAGGAAGAGATCAACGCCACGCAGGAAACGCTCAATACCCGCAAAGAAGACCTGCGCGTGAAAAAGCAGGAACTCGACCAACTGGTTGCCGAAAGCGAAGCCGACGAGAAGCAACTCGCCGTGGAACGCGAAGCCCAGTCGAAAAACGTAGAAGAGCGTCTGTTGCTGTCGTACAACAAAATCCGGAACAACGCGCTCAACGGTCTTGCCGTGGTAACCGTAAAACGCGGTGCGTGTGGTGGCTGCTTCAACGTAGTGCCGCCGCAGCGCCAGGCCGACATCAAAGACAAGAAGAAAATCATTGTCTGCGAACACTGTGGCCGTATTCTGGCCGACGTCGACGCCGTTGTGGAAGTAGCCACTACGGGCCGGGGACGGTAGTTGAATGAACAATGTATAGTGCACAATGCACAATGGGGGCTGACGCAAGAGTAATATGCGTCAGCCCCCATTGTGCATTGTGCACTATACATTGTTCATTCAGATTATTTCATCTTCGTCCGCTTCACCAGGTAGGCGCTCAGGATGGGTTCGAAGCCCTCGGCAATGTCGGCTTCGATGAAGTCGATGCGGTACTGGGCACAGCGGAGTTTGAGCGCCTGTAAATAATCGCCCACGGCCTGCTTGTAGGCCTCACGTACCTGGTTGGGCTGAAGCTTCACCCGGGCGTTGGTTTCCAGATCGATAAATTCGTGCGGCTGATCGGCGAAGGCGAAGGCCTGCTCGGTGCTGCGGTCCGTCACGTGAAAGATCAGCACCTCGTGCAGGTTGTGGCGCAGGTGTTGCAAGGCCGAAAACAAGGCATCTTGCCGCGCCGGGTCAGCGCCGGCCGTGTCGAACATGTCGCTGAACAGCACCACCAATGACCGCTTGTTGATCTTCTCGGCTATTTCGTGAATCACCTCGGCGGTGCTCGTACGCCGGTTGGGCGCGTTTGATTTCAGCAGCTGATTCAGGTGCTCAAAGATCTTGTGCACGTGCCCCGGCGTCGATTTGGTAGGCGTTTGCAACTCAATCTCGTTAGCAAACGTGCAAAGGCTCACAGCATCGCGCTGCCGTTGGAGCAGATACGCCAGACTCGCCGCGCCCATCGCGCTGAAGGTCACCTTCCCAAAATCCTTCTCGGGGTAATACATCGACGACGACACGTCGAGCAGCAGGTGGCAGCGGAGGTTGGTTTCCTCTTCATACCGCTTGACAAAGAGCTTGTCGGTTTTGCCGAATACCTTCCAGTCGATGTGGCGGGTGCTTTCGCCAGCGTTGTAGAGCCGGTGCTCGGCAAACTCGACCGAGAAGCCGTGAAAGGGTGACTTGTGTAGGCCCGTAATGAACCCTTCGACCAACTGACGGGCCAGAAATTCGACGTTCCCGAACGAACGTACCTGCGCTAAGTTGAGTGTTGCTGCCAAGGGGTCAAATGCCGAAGCGCGCTTCGGTTGTTTTAGACAATACTACGCTTTCTGAACGTCCGAAGGTGAGGCTTCGGTACGAGTGAACAAAAAAACCTGATTCGTGGGTCTGGTGCCTTGCAAAAGGGAATTGCAAAAAGGGGGCCAGCCCGTGAATCAGGTTTTATAGAAAACGGACTGTACTCGTCCGCACAGCCAAATCGGCAGCGGTACAACCTACGTCGCTCAGCTTGTGGTTATACCGGTTGGTTTACTGAACCGGCATCAGATCCGGTACCAGTGGCGAACGCCCATCGAGCGTCAGCGAATTATCGAGCATGGACACCATTCGGTTAGGGTTCACCACTCGAAGTGTAACATTGGCGACGCCTCTACCGAGCAGGCCAATGGCTTTGGCGGCGGCATGCGTCATATCGACGATGCGGCCTTTGTGAAAAGGACCCCGGTCGTTGATGCGGATGATCACCGACCGTTGGTTGGTAACATTGGTTATTTCAACCAACGTATTGAAAGGGAGTGTGCGGTGAGCACCCGTGAAGATGTGCTGCTTAACCCGTTCACCACTGCTTGTGCGGCATCCACTAAACTTGGTAGCGTAGTAAGAGGCTTTACCTGACTGCTGTACGGGGCCTTCCTGAGTGGCCTTTGCCGGTTTCAAACTGCCCGCGAACAGCAGTAGGGACATTAGTAAACTCATACAGTTTTTGGTTAGTGAAACAATTAAAAGAAGACCCGTTCAAAACGCTTCATAACGCCCTCTTTCACCAAAAAATGCAATTCCCTGATAACAAAGGTAGGGATAAATGGCTGATTGTCCAAACGTTACCACAGAGTTGTGTAGTCTCTTCTACACTAAGCTTATCTGCCAAATATGACTTTTTGGGAAAATTATTTTGTGGCTTTCCTTTTTAGTTACGCCCGCTCCGGTCGTATTTTGATGAGCTAACCGCATAACCACCGACTGCATGGACGAACGAGAAAACGATAAAATTTACTCAAAACGAGTGCGTGCGGGCAAACGTACCTACTTTTTTGACGTAAAAGCGACGCGAGGCAACGACTACTATATCATCCTGACGGAAAGCCGTCGTTTCCCGCAGGGAGAGGGGTTTACCTATGATAAGCAGAAAATGTTTCTCTATAAAGAGGACTTTGCCAAGTTTGTCCAATCCTTGCAGGAGACCATCGATTACGTGAAAAATGAGCTGATGCCCGACGTTGATTTTACCCAATTTGACCGCAAAGAGGCCGTCTCAGACGACTTCAATTCGGAGCTAAAATGGGAATAATACAATTTGGCTGGTAAAGCCAGGAAAGCCTCAGCGGGTTGCTGAGGCTTTTTTATTGTAATTTTGCGGCTAAACGAGATGCAACCCTTTGCGTCTCGTTCAACGTCAGCAACGAGTATACGGATACAATCATCCGGTGCTGAGGCGCAAAGGGTTGCGTCTCTACAAATCATATGGGACTACAATGTGGTATCGTGGGCTTGCCCAACGTAGGTAAGTCGACACTCTTCAATGCGATTTCGAGCGGCAAGGCCGAAGCCGCCAATTATCCTTTCTGCACAATTGAGCCCAATGTGGGCGTGGTAACGGTGCCCGATACACGGCTCGACTCGCTCGAAGCGCTGGTGAAACCGCAACGGGTGGTGCCGACCATCATTGAGTTTGTCGACATCGCCGGGCTGGTGAAAGGAGCCAGCCAGGGGGCGGGGCTGGGCAATAAATTCCTGGCCAATATTCGGGAGGTCGATGCCATCATTCACGTGGTACGCTGCTTTGAAGACGACAACATCGTGCACGTGGAAGGGCGCGTCGATCCGGTGTTCGACAAAGAAATCATCGACGCCGAACTGCAACTGAAAGATCTGGATTCGGTCGATAAGAAGATTCAGAAAGTAGAGCGGAATGCCAAATCGGGCGATGCGAAAGCCAAAGCCATGCTGGAGACGCTGAAGGTATACAAATCGGCACTTGAGCAGGGCAAAAGCGCCCGCGCAGTGCAGGTATCGCCCGAAGAGAAGGAAGAAGCGATTGGTGATATCGACCTGCTGACGGCCAAGCCCGTGCTGTATGTCGCCAACGTCGATGAAGCGTCGCTGCCATCGGGCAATAGTTATTCAGAGCAACTACGCGAAGCCGCCAAAGCCGAAGGTGCCGAGATGGTCATTATTTCGGCGAGCATCGAGTCGCAGATTGCCGAGATGACCGACCCCGAAGAGCGGGAACTGTTTCTGAGCGAATATGGCCTCACCGAATCGGGCCTGAGCAAGCTCATCAAGGCGTCGTACGCGCTGTTGGGGCTTATCACCTACTTCACGGCGGGGGTGAAAGAAGTACGCGCCTGGACGATCCGGCAGGGCTGGAAAGCCCCCGCAGCGGCTGGCGTGATCCACTCCGATTTTGAGAAGAAATTCATTCGGGCGCAGGTGATGAAACTGCCTGATTTTGAGCAGTACAAGACTGAAGCCGCCGTGCGCGAAGCCGGTAAGCTATCGGTCGAAGGCAAGGAATATGTCGTGCAGGACGGCGACATCATGGAATTCCTGCACGGGGCGTAACTTAAAGAATGAACGAGCGAATGAGTGGAAGAGTGACGCGAATCCATCCCTCTTCCACTTATTCGCTCGTTCACTCATTGATCAATGGCACGACCGAAAGCTTTTGCGGAACAGGATGCGCTGCATGCGGCAATGGAAACGTTCTGGCGGCAGGGGTACCACCAAACATCGATGCAGGATCTGGTCGATTCGATGGGAATCAACCGGGCCAGCCTCTATGATACCTTTGCCGATAAGCACACCCTTTACAAACTGACGCTCGAACGGTATCACGACCTGAACCGGGCCGATATTGCCGAGGCTGTCGCGGGGCTGTATTCGGCACGGGCCAAAATCCAGACCATTTTTGACCGGGCAGTGCAGGAAACGCTCGACGATTCCGAACGACGCGGCTGTTTCATGACCAACGCTACGCTCGAGATGCGCCCACACTACGCCGACGTAGCCCCGATCATCGAGCGGCACTTCAACTACCTGGGTACGTTGTTTCGGTCGTTGCTCTACGAAGCCATTGACCAACACGAGTGTCGCACCGATCTGCCCGTCGACGAAACCGTTGCGTTTCTGGTCAGTCAGCTCACCGGCCTGCGGGTGCTGGGCAAAACCAACGACCCTACGCTACAGGCCGTCGTTGCCGTAACGATGGGCGTTTTGTAGAACTCGCAATAGCTTGCACAGTCCGCCGCTGTGGGGCCTACAAGGCACCTTCCAGTTTAAAGACCCAGGCGTGCTGGCAGGGAATGGTGCCGGGCGACAGGGTAGGAGCCGTGAGTGCCAGCCCATTGCCGCTGCTTTTGACAGGTACGTTGCCCGCGTAGCCCAACAGGCTGACCCGCTTCGGTTTCCGCACGCCCGGAATCGTCAGCGGGGCATCGGGCCAACGGGTGCAGATAGCGTACAGATCGTTGCCTTTTTTCGTGAAGAAGAGCGTGGTTTTGCTGTCTACCTTCGGGCTCTTCTCCCACTTGCGCGTGCCGTAGATCGCTTCCCCATTGACCGTCAGCCAGTCGCCGATGTCTTTGAGACGCTGTTGCATAATCACCGGGATGCGGCCATCGGCGGTAGGGCCAATGTTGAGCAGCAGGTTACCGCCCCGCGCTACCTTGTCGACCAGAATATCGATGAGCTGTTTGCTGGTTGAATAGTCTTCGAGGTTTTCGGCCCGATTGTAACCGAAGGACGACCCGATGCCCCGGCATTCTTCCCAAGGGCGGCTGAAGGCCATTCCCTCCGAGTTGGCATCGTGAACAAGGTCATACTCGGTCGTGAAAATGCCGCCATGTTTGCCGCGGGTTTCCTTGCCCCAACGGTCATTCACCACCACATCCTGCTTGACGGGCGACTCGTTGTAGAGCCATGCCAGAAACTCGGTGCTCCGCCAGGTCTCCGACGGATGGTCCCATTCGCCATCGGTCCAGACAATATCCGGCTGGTAGCGCGTCACGAGGTCTTTCATCTGCGGAAGCATGTGGCGGTCAACGTACCCGGCAACGTCGGTTTTGTATAGTGGATTGAACCATTCGTATAGCGAATAGTAGTAGCCCATCCGAATGCCTTTGGCCTTCACCGCCTTGATCAGGTCACCCGCCAGATCGCGGTGGGGTCCCACGTCGGCGGCGTTCCAGTTCCAGGCCTGTGCGCTCGGCCAGAGGGTGAAGCCTTCGTGGTGCTTACTGGTCAGCACGACATATTTGGCGCCCGATTGCCGGAACACATCAGCCCAGTCGTCGGGTTTGAAAAAATCGCAGGTGAAGCCCTCCACAAAATCCTGGTACTTGTGATTGGGGCCGTAGGTACGTTCCTCGAAACGCTTGAAGATCGGGTACGTCTTGTTCTTCGGGTTACTGTCGGTCGATTTGCGCCAGTACCATTCGGCGTATCGATCATACACGCCCACGCTGTCGCGGGCGGTGGGACCAAAAGCGGGCACCGAAAACAGGCCCCAGTGGATGAAAATACCAAACTTGGCGTCTTCGAACCAGGCCGGAACAGGCCGACTGTCGATGCTGGCCCAATTGGCTTCGTAGCGCTGTTGGGCCAGGGTTGAGCAGGTGATACAGAGTATCAGGAGCAGGGTAAGTAGCGGCCTGTACATAGGCGTAGGCGTGAGTTGGTTTGCTTACCAAAGAAGCAAGCCCGCCAAACTTACCAGCGGGCTCAGTGCCCTAAAATGACCGAAGCCATCACATGACGCGATGGCTTCGATTCAGGTCGAGACAAAAAGAGCTCGTTAACGGGGCCGGATCGGTAATTTGCGATCACCCGGCTGATACTCGCGGCCGATCCCGAAATTATACCCCAGCCCAACCGTGATCATCTGGTTGCGCACGTCGGTGGCGTTGGTCACGATGTTGGTAACCCCCTGCGTGTAGCGGGCGTCGACCGTGAAGCGCTGCCGGTCGCCCGTGCGCCAGTTGAGCTGAAAACCTGCTGTCAGGCCCAGATCGGCCGTGCGGTAGAGGCTCGTCACGTCGTTGGTATACGTTACGCCGTTGCCACTGGCTTTTTCCCGGGCGTTCAGGCGCAGCGCCGGTATGGCACCGACATACACACTTGGCCGGAAGTTGCCCGACCGGTTCAGGAAGTACCGGGCGGTCAGGGGCAATTCCAGGTAGTTAACCCGATTGACAATCGTTTGCGGGTCGCGGACGCCGGGCGCGTTGTTTTTCAACTCGTTGCCCCGTTGCGAATACAGCAGGTCGACACCGAAACCAAACCGGCTGATGTCGCTATACAGAAACCCTACACCCGCCGAGAGGCCGGGCGTCAGCCGGTTGGCTTCAACGTTGGGAAACGGATTGCGGGCGATCACATCGCTGCCCACAAAATTAGTCAGGTTAACGCCAACGCGGGGGCCGAAACTCCACCGTTGCCGGGATTGAGCCTGCGCTAATTGGCTATGAAAAAAGGTGCCAGCGACGGAAGCCAGCAGCAGCATATGTTTGATACGGTTCATGGTGTTGAATGGATTGGGTTATCCTTGATTCTAGCGGATGGGCAGCTTGCGGTCGCCCGGCTGATACTCGCGGCCAATGCCGAAGTTGTAACCCAGCCCCAGCGTAATCATCTGGTTGCGGATGTCGGTTGAATTGGTAACAATGTTGGTGATCCCTTGCGTGTAGCGCGCATCGATGGTGAAGTGCTGCCGGTCGCCAGTGCTGAAGTTCAACTGGATACCACCCGTCAGGCCCAGATCGGCTGACCGGTACGAGTCAGTGACGTCGATTTTGCTCTCACTGCCGCCAAGGTTCAGCTTACTAACGGCGTTGAGCCGCAGCGCCGGTACGGCACCCAGGTAGATGTTGGGGCGAAACTTGCCACCGGCCGTCAGAAAATACCGCGCTGTCAGGGGCAATTCCAGGTAGTTAATGCGAGTCAAGTTGGATACGCCACTCGTTTCGATTTTATTGCCGCGTTGCGAATAGAGCAGATCGACGCCAAAGCCAAACCGGCTGATGTCGCTGTACAGAAACCCTACACCCGCCGAGAGCCCGGCCAGCATTTTGTTGGCGTTGGGGTTGTTCTGGGTGGCGTTCTTGATGTCGTTGCCCACGAAGTTCGTCAGGTTGACGCCGACTCGGGGGCCAAAGCTCCACCGTTGCCGGGATTGGCCGTAGCTAACTTGCTGAGCCAGAACGAGTGCAAAGAAAAGTAGTGTGAACGTTGATTTTTGCAAATGTACGTTTTGCATAAAAAAGTGATTGGTTGGTTGCGCTTACGGGTCTATTTAGATACAATATGCTGTAGAACAGTGATTTGTATCTGTATGGCCAACTGATGACCATAAGTGCAGTATAACATTTTTAAGTTGGCGTCTTGGTGGCATAACGGCGTCCTGCGCGTTTTGTTTCAGAAATCGGCATTGTTTTTACGAACGGCCTGCATTCCGTAGCTTTGGTTTTAACGCGATCAACAGACAGAGCACTAACTTCTATGAAACGCCCTTCCCTTTATTTTACCGACGAACACGAGCTATTCCGGCAGAGTGTCCGGCAGTTTATCCGCAGCGAAGTGGTACCACATACCGACGAATGGGAAACCAACCGCCGTATTCCGGCCGCTGTGTTTCGGCGTATGGGGGAACTGGGTTTTCTGGGGCTGCCGTTTGCCGAGCCGTATGGTGGCGCCAACGCCGATTTCTGGTTTTCGGTGGTCTTTCTGGAAGAGTTGGCTCGCTGTGGCATGGGCGGCTTCACCACCGCCGTGAGCGTACATGAATATATGGCGATCAACCACATCGCCAAGGCGGGCAGCGAAGCGCTCAAACAGAAGTACCTCGTGCCAGCCATCGCCGGTGAAAAAATAGCCGCGCTGGCCATTACCGAACCCGATGCGGGCTCCGACGTGGCGGCGATTCGGACCATGGCCCGCCGCGAGGGCGACGTGTATATCGTGAACGGTGCCAAGACCTTTATCAGCAATGGCACCTATGGTGATTTTGTTACGCTGGCGGTGAAAACCGCACCCGCTGGCGGCCCCAATGGCGTGAGCCTGATCGTGGTGGACCTGAACAGCCCCGGCGTGTCGCGCACCAAGCTCAACAAGATGGGCTGGCACAGCTCCGATACCGCCGAAATCCGGTTCGACGAGGTGCGTGTGCCCGTCGAAAACCTCATCGGGACCGAGCATGCGGGCTTTTACTACCTGATGGAGAGCCTGCAACTGGAGCGGCTGGTGGCCGCGGTGATGGCCGTGTCGGGCGCCGACCTGGCCCTCGACTGGACGCTAACGTACCTGCAGGAGCGCGAAGCCTTTGGTAAACCCATCGGCAAGTTTCAGGCGATCCGACACAAGATTGCCGACGTGGCTACGGAGATCGACGTGGCCAGGCAGTTTGTGTATCACACCTGCTGGCTGTTTACGCAGGGCGAAGTGGTGGTGAAAGAATGCTCGATGGCCAAGCTGCACGCCTCGGAGATGCAGAAGCGGGTGATTGATAGCTGCCTGCAATTCTTCGGCGGATACGGCTATATCGAAGAGTACCCCATCTGCCGCGCCTACCGCGACGCCCGAGTGGGTACCATCGCGGGTGGGACGTCGGAGATTATGCGCGAGATCATCGCCAAGATCGTCGTCGACGCCGTGGCCTACAAACCGGCCTATTCGTAATGGCTTCCAGGAACCGGCAGCCTACTGCCGGAAGGCCCGCTCCGTATCGACGGCGTGCCGGCGTTGGATGTCGGCTTCGCTGATGGGCAGGGGCATGATATCGGTATCTTCAATCGTCAGATCAGGTACGTTGTGCGCGACAGAAATGGGCTTTGCTGCCGTGGCCTCAACCAACTGGGTACGTTCGGCGGCAGGCACCGCCCGAACAACGGGCTGTTTGCGGGTACGTACCTGCGCCACGTTCGTAGCGGGTTGAGTTGGCATTGGGGCTGCTTTCGGAGCTTCGTCGGGTGCGGTAAGGCCCAGCGCTTTCGCATCGATTAGCACGGTGCCGGGCTCGATGGCATCGACCGCCCGTAGGTGGCCCCGGTTTGGGATGACGTAGAAGAAGTAATAGAGCGCGACGCAAACGACCAGCAGAATCGATGCGGCGGCGCTCGTTACCCAGAGGGGCATGAGACGGCGGGGCGTGGCAGTTTCTGCGGCAATGCCCTCCACCCGTTCCTCCAGTGCAATGTGCAGATCGCGCGTGTGGGTATGCAGGTTGGCGCCCACCTGCTGGAGGGCGTCGAGGCCATCGAGGGCGTCGGCGTAAAACGGATTTTCGAGCAACAGTCGCTCAACCCGGTGGAGGGCCGCGCCCGTCAACTGCCCCGCCCGGTAGGCCCGGAGGTCATCGATGGTCAGCTGATCGGCAGGTTCGTAGGCGTGTGCGTAACGGTTCATTTCTGTAAGATCAATTTCAGGTTACGGCGTCCATTTTGCAGGTAACTTTTAACCTGCTTGAAATCGTAGCCTGTGAGGTCGGCTACGTCGGCGTAGCTCTTCTGTTTCAGGTAAAATAAGTCGATGCAGATGCGTTGCGGTTCGGGCAGCCGCTCCAGGGCATCAGGCAGTCGGCTAAGGGCTCGTTCCAGATCAAGCGCGTCGTCATCGTCGGGCCATTCGGCGATGCTGAGCTGATCGAGTCGATCCTCGTCAGGTAGGTCGGTATCCATACCGGCCCCAACGCGCACCCGCTGACTGCGCAGGTGCATCAGGCAATAATTGCGGGCCACCGAGTGCAGCCAGCTTTTGAAGTTGGTCACCTCATGCCGACGCAAATCGGTCACGAGTTGCTCAAACAACTGCATGACGGCATCCTTACTGTCGTCTTCGTCGCGCAGGTACTTATAACAGACGGCATATACCAAATCGATGTGGCGCTCGTATAATTCGCCCAGCAGATCAAGGTTGCCCGTGGCCTTATACGCCGCCACGAACTCCGCGTCGGTGGTGGGGCGGGGGCGATTGGGCTGGCGTCGGAACCGTTTAAAGAACATAGGCGCGGGGCGTATACCGGTAAAACAACAAAGACAAGGTATTGATGCCGCAACGGCTTTATTTCCATAAGGACCCGATCAAGTTACGGGTAAATCGCGCTGGCTGGAACAACGTACCCCGGCCAGCGTGGCCCGGCCTCAATTATGGTTTTGTGAAGTATGGTTAAATCCGCTTGGCAGATGCTTATTTCGCAGGTTCCTGTCTCGTCAATCCGTATCCTTTATGAAGAAGTACTGGTTCGTTCTGTCGACGCTGCTCCTGTTGGGTGGCTTCTTGGCCTGCCAGCGGGCCAACACCTCCTCGGGGCAGTCGTCGGAAGCCACTGAAGTATACAAACAGCTAGCGGCCAAACGGGTCGAGTTGCCCAACGGCTGGTCGCTGACCCCGCCCGGTCGCAGCCTCAACCTCGACGACCTGCCGCTGACCATTGCCCTGTCGCGCTCGCGGACATTGATGGCCATCACCAACAACGGCCAGAGTACGCAGCGGATTACGCTCATCAACCCCGCTACGGAGCAGGTGCTGGATACGACTACGGTGGCCAAAGCCTACGTTGGGCTGGCGTTCAGCGACGACGAACAGCGGCTGTATGCCTCGGGTGGCAACGACAATAAAATCTTGGTGTACGCCCTCGACAACCGGAAGTTACGCGCCCTCGACCCGATTCCGCTGGGCAAGCCGTGGCCGGTGAAGATCTCGCCCGTTGGCCTTTGTCTGGACGATGCCCGCAACCGGCTCTATGTGGTTACCAAAGAAGATAGTGCGCTGTACGTGGTCGACACCAAAGCCCGGCGGGTGCTGCATCGGCTCAGCCTGGGTGCCGCCGGGTACACCTGTACGCTCTCGCCCGACAAAAACGAACTCTACGCCTCAGTCTGGGGCGGGAGCCGGGTGGCCGTAATCAACGTAAACACGGGCGATGCCGCGCCGACGCAGGTGGCGACCATCCCGACCAACAAGAACCCGAACGATCTGCTGCTGACCCGCGACGGGAAGTACCTGTTTGTGGCCAATGGCAATGACAACACCGTCGGCCTGATCGACGTGGCAAACCGCCGGGTGGTCGAAACCCTGACCGCCTCACTCTTCCCCGATGCGCCCGTCGGCACAACGCCCAATGGCCTGGCCCTGAGCGACGACGAACAAACGCTCTACATCGCCAATGCCGACAACAACTGTCTCGCCGTCTTCGACGTGACGACGAAGGGACAAAGCCGCTCGACTGGCTACATCCCCACGGGCTGGTACCCAACGGCGGTGAAAGTGGTAGGCAATCGGCTGTTTGTAACCAATGGAAAAGGCTTTACCTCGAAAGCAAACCCGAAAGGCCCGAACCCAAACCGGTCGCGGGTGCCGCAGCAGATTGGACCCAATCCGCAGGCCAATGCGGGACAGCCCCAGTACATAGCCGGACTGTTCAAAGGGACGTTATCGATCATCGACGTACCTGACGCTGGCAAGCCCGAACCCGAGGTACTGGCGGCCTATTCGCGGTTGGTCTATGCCAACACGCCCTACACTAAACGCAAGGAAACCGAAGCCGAGGGCGAGGCGGGTAACCCCATTCCGCGCCGGGTGGGTGCGCCATCGCCCATCAAATACGTCTTTTACATCATCAAGGAAAACCGCACCTACGACCAGATTTTGGGCGACATGAAGGAGGGCAACGGCGACGCGGCGCTGTGCCTGTTTCCCGAAAAAGTAACGCCCAACCAGCACGCGCTGGCCCGTGAGTTTGTGCTGCTCGACAATTTCTACGTCGATGCTGAAGTGAGCGCCGATGGGCACAATTGGTCGTCGGCTGCCTACGCCAACGATTACGTCGAAAAAAACTGGGTCACGAGCTACGGTGGCCGGGGCGGTACGTATGATTACGAAGGACAGAAAGAAATCGCCCATCCGCGCGACGGCTTTCTGTGGGATCATTGCCTGCGGGCCAACATTCCGTTTCGCACGTACGGCTGGTTTGCCGATGACGAAAAACCCAACATCAACGCGGTGGCGGGCCGGTTGTGTCCCACCTTCAAAGGCTATGACCTGAGCTATATGGATGTGAAGCGGGAGGAAGCCTGGGAGGCCGATTTCGACCGGTTAGTAGCGACCAATAACGTACCCAGACTGAGCACCATCCGGTTTGGCAACGACCACACGTCGGGCGCGCGGCTGGGTGCCCCCACGCCCGACGCCGCTATTGCCGATAACGATCTGGCCGTGGGGCGTTTTGTCGAACACCTCTCGAAGAGCGCGATCTGGAACCAGTCGGTGGTGTTTATTCTGGAAGACGACGCTCAGAACGGCCCCGACCACGTGGACGCCCACCGGTCAATTGCCTTCGTGGCGGGTGGCCTGGTGAAGCGGAAGTTTGTCGACCACACCATGTACTCAACCTCGGGAATGTTGCGGACGATTGAACTGATTCTGGGCTTAAAACCCATGAGCCAGTACGACGCGGCGGCCACGCCCATGTGGCGCTGCTTCACGAATAAGCCCAACGCCACGCCGTTCGTCGCCCGGGAGGCGGGTATTGACCTGAATCAGAAAAACGTAGCGGTCAACCGCAATTCGCGCCGCTCGGCGGAGTTTGATTTTAGTCGCCCCGATGTGATCAATGATCTGGTATTCAGTGAGGTGGTGTGGCAAACGGTGCGGGGCGAACGGAGTGTGATGCCCGCCCCCCGCCGCGGTGCCTTCGTCAAACTGGCCGAACGGGGAGACGACGACGATGACGACGATTAAGTGATAGGCACCGCACAGCGGCGGACCGTACGGATACAATGGTTCAAACAAGAGATGACATATGATTTGTTAGTGGCAATGACGATCTCGGTCGCCGTGCCGATACCGGGAACCGACATGACCAAGTCAAAGAGTTGACTTAGGTGCGAATCGGCTGCGATTAGTGCGTCGATCGTTTTCTCTACTGCTTTATGGTCTTTTTCAGGGCGGTCAGTGATGCCTGGCAGCTCTGGCCCAGTTGCTTTTGCAAAACTGGGTCGGCAAAACTCTGTTGCTCGGCTGAGGGGCCAGCCAGTTGATGGTAGACGCTAATAAGTTGCTGACGAGCCATACGAAAAGCCGGCGACCGCTTGCTACCGTTTTCTTTAAACTGGTTCGAGGCTAAACAACCAAACGAGCCCCTAAAAAGCCTGCTCGTTTGGTTGTTTAGCCTCGAACCAGTCCTACTAATTTGCCTTTAGTACCTTCAGCGTTTTAGTCTGTGAAGGGGTGCTGACCTGGAGCAAGAGGAGCCCCGTTGCCTGATGACCGATGTCGAGTCGATGCTGCTCGACCGGCAGGGCCTGCTCAATGAAGTGGTTACTCACCGCTTTACCATTGATGTCGGTCAGTTGTAACCGCAGGGGTTGCCCGTTAGCGCCCCGTACTTCGACGGACATATGCGGGCCACTTACCGGGTTACCCAGCAACGTCACTTGGAGCGGAGCTTCCGAAACTTCCCCCGACCCGGTGCGGGCTCCGGCGGCTGGCTCCTGCCCCCAGATTCGCTGGCCTGCCAGATACACCACCACCCGGTTGTTCTCGACTGAACCACTTCCGGCGACGGTCGAGTAATCGTTGCTCTTGATAAAATCCGTCCAGTCATCCTTGGCAATCCGGTATTGAATGTCGCCGGTGTTACTGGCCGGATAAAGAGCTCCCAGGCTGGTATTGACGCTCAGTTCCAGGTAAGCATCCGCATTGGCGAGTACCGGGTCCAGCTTGACAAACCGACCCGTTACGTTCGGGTTACCCAACAGGGCGTAGTCCAGGTAGAACCGGAGTTTGTCCGGATTGGCATCGGCTGTCAGGTAGTACCGAACCTTAATGTCCTGATAGTTTACCGGTACATTACCCTCGTTGCGAACCTGTAAATATGTGTTGATGGTATTGGCTCCAACCGGGCGATTATCGGTATAGACCGTCAACTGCTGCTGAGCGGGCACCTCAGTCGGCTCAATTCCCCACGCCAGTTTTCCATTCAGATAGCCGGTTACGTGATCATTCGCTACCAGCGCCTGGGCATTGGCATAGGAATAGTCGTCAGCTTCATTGACGTTGGTGTTAGTCTGCTTGGCAATGCCACTCTGGATGTCGCCCGAGTTACCACCGGGAGCCAACTGACCCGCTGACTCTTCGAAACGATATTCGATATAGCCCCAGGCGCCCTGCCGGGGTTTGTCCAACGCTACATACCGCATCTTAACGTTGTTGTTACCAAGCTGCGCGTAATAGACAGAAAGGGTAGAAAGCGGGGCAAAGTTCTCCACGGTCAGCCAGTAGCGTAGGGTAAGCTGGCTGTACACCAGCGGGGCGTCGCCTTCATTGACGATCTGAAGCGTCGGCTTGATCACATTATTCCCCACGCTATTGTCGACATCCCGGTGCAGCACCCGCACTTTCGCCGAAGGGGCCGCCAGTACGGTAAAGCTCCGGGCGCCGGAGGTAACCACTAGGCTATCGTTGTCGGTCGCTTTCGCCGTTATCGTATACGTACCCACCGGGGCGTTGGTCAGGGTGAACGCGTAGGGCGAGGAAGTAGCCGAGCCGAGCAAAGCGGTGCCGTTGTAGAAGGCAACTTTGCTTACCGTACCGTCGGCGTCGCTGGCGGTAGCGGCCAGTTCAACGGATGTTCCCTCCGTAAATGTAGCACTTTCGGCTGGCGACGTCAGGCTAAGTGTTGGGCGAGCATTGACCCGAACCCCCGATGCATTGCTCGACTTAACCGTGGCAGACCAATCGCTTTTCCAGAGACTTACCGACCAGTTACCCCCTTTTATCGGGGCCGCACCCGACGGGATGGTAAGCGTTATGGCCTGCGTACCCGAACCGGCTTCCACCTGAACATTTTTAGAGGTGATGGTCTGCCATGTAGCATTGAACAGGTACACATCGATGATGCGCCTGGTCGTGGCCGTATAGTTGACATTTACCGTGTACGATTGCCCCGGATTGACAACCATCGGCGGTTTATTGAACGCGATGGACTCCTGCACTACAGCCGCACCAACGGTGATCGACACCGGCGACGATGTTGCTGTAGCACTGGTGCTGGTGGTCACTTTAGCCGTCAGGACGTACGCCCCGGCGGCCACGTTCGTCCACGCGAACCTATAGGGGCTAGCCGTTGCCGAACCCAGCAGCGTGGTGCCATTGTAAAACTCCACTTTGCTTACACTGCCACTGCTGGCACTGGCCGAGGCCGTTAGCGTCAGGGTAGCCGGGGCCGTAAACGTAGCGTTGGCCGCTGGGCTGGTGATAGCCACGGTGGGCAGGGCGCTGATCGCCCGAACAATGACATTATCGAAGCGCGACGGGCAGTAGAACGAGTAGAGGCCAATTTTTCCACCCGCAAAGTCGGTTGTACTCACATTATTAAATACCGTATTGCCGTTGATTTTGACCGTCGTTGTGCTGCCGTTGTTGGTGATCGAAATGGCATGGCTGGCCCCCGTGCCGCCACCGGTGAACGTAGTCGAGGCAATCGTGGTCAGGGTACCGTTCACCTTTTTCTTCAGGTCGACCGTTTTTGACTTCGAGTTAAAGACCACGATGTAATAATTATTGGTGTTCTGGTAGTTGAACACAACCCCAATATTGTTGTCCCAACTGGCCGTAGCATCGACCGAATACGAGTAATTGGTAAACGAAGCGCCGTTGTAGAACGACGTGAACTCACCGTTGGTGTTGGTGCTTTCGTAGCGCTGGTTGGCGGCCGTCCACGTACCGCCGTTGGCCTGCCAGCCGACAGCCGTATTGGTGTTGTAATCCTCGGCGTACAGCACATCGGAGCCCAGGCCGTCGACCGTAATTTTGACGGCATCCGATACGTTGGTGACGCCCGCATTGTCGGTGGCCCGGGCCGTAACAAAATAGACACCCACGGGTACGTTCGTCCACAGGTACGTATACGGTGCTGCCGTAGCCGTGCCGACCAGTGCCGTGCCGCTAAAAAACTCCACTTTCGTGATGGTACCGTCGGGGTCACTGGCCTGTGCCGTCAGGCTGATGCTCGAACCCGGGGCGTAGCGGGTATTGTTGAGCAACGAGTCGATTTTGCAAACCGGTGCCTGACTGGTTGGGTCGTTGGCATTGCCCCAGAACTCCACCTCACTGACATTGCCGTAGCCGTTGCCTGGTGAAAGAAACCGATAATACCGGTACAGGCCGGGACTGGTAAACCGGGCCGTCGTATAAAATCCCTCAATGGGCGTCTGACCAAACGTGTACAGGTCAACCGGACTGGTAAAATCAGGCGAGTTGGAACCCTGAATTTTAGCCCCCACAATGCGCAGCGCCCAGGCCGTCCGGGGGACGATTCGTGCCTTCCGGACCATTTTGGCCACGCCCATGTCGACCCCTACCCATTGGCCGGCAGCCGTAGCCCCATCAAAATAAGTGGAAAGATCGCCGTCGAGCGCTTTGACAAAGGTCTTGCCATTGTTTTCGTAGGAGCCCGGCGAGCCAATGCCGGTACCGGCGAACTTAACGTACCCATCCGTCGATTTGACGGTCACCGTATCGACAGTTGATGCGGTGGTGGCATAAAGATCGTCAGTGGCCACGGCCTTTAGCAGGTACGTTCCTTCGTCCACTTCATTCCAGGTAAAGCGGAAGGGCGAGGCCGTAGCTTCCCCAATTTTGGCCAAACCGTTGTAGAATTCCACTTTGGTCACGCTGCCGTCCGAATCGTTGGCCGTCGCTTCCAGATCGATGGTGGCGGGTGCGTTAAACGTCGCGCTCCGCACCGGCGATGTCAACGTAACGGTGGGTGCCACGTTGTCCGGCGTGTTGTTCAACACCGGCACCAGTGCCTCGAACCAGGCGTTGGCGTCTTTGGTAGCACCCTGTTTGCTCAGGTGCAGATCATCAAAGAAATCGCCGGGGTCCCAGGTTGCCAGCATCTTCTGATAAATGTCGGCCAGGTAGATATTGTCGGTCGCGCTGGCGTTGGCTATCTCCCGGATTTTGGCATTCAGCGCGCCCAGGCTCTTGTCGGAGGGGTTACTGCCCCAGGTCTTATCCCACTTGACTGGCTCAACGGTGCCCAGAATCAACCGAACGCCGGGCTTGAGTTGCAGAATCTTATTGACCAGATCCTGATAACGCTGCGGAGCCGACTCCCGGTAGCCAGGTACGTGGATGTCGTCGCCAAACATATCATTAACGCCAATGGCCAGCAGCACAATGTCTGGATTGGCTTGGGGCAGGTAGTTCTGAATATGCTCAAAAAGGCCCGTCGTTTCACAGGTTGGGCAAAACTTGTTGATGTCGGGGCCGATGGTGTAGCCGCCGTGCCCGGCGTGGTCATTATCGTTGGGGATGGTGTCACCGTCGGCAACATTCTGCCGGTCGCCCACATAGTCGAGTTTATAGCCGTTGCGGATCAGCCGGGTACGCAGGAAGCCCCGCCAGCTGCTCTGGGCGTTGCCACCCCCACCGCCTTCGGTTTTAGAATCGCCCAGGGGCATGATTCGGAAGGTTTTGGCGGGCGCAAAGTCGGGCGCGGCGGGTGCCCGGCGGTTGGTCAGGTCACTGACGGGACCACCCCCCGGACTGCTCGGGGTATTGTTGGTGATGACGTACAGATTTTTGAACAGCACCCTAATATCACTGGTCCAGTCGGTACTGCCCAGGCTCCCGTTGATCTCATAGCCGTAGCGTTGCTTGAACTCCTTTCGGACCGAACCATCGGGGCCGGTTTCGGTAATGAAGGCATAGTAATCCCCCGCCGTGTTATCGACCGTATAGGCGCCGTAGTCGCGCATGGCGCGGGCCAGAATCAAACCGGCTTCTGTTTTCAGGCCCAGGCTATTGTCGCTCACGCTGTTGAGGACAACGTCTTTGTTCAGCGCCAGCAAGGCACCAATCTTCATCTGGGGGTTGGTGCCGCCATAGTAGTTAAAGGCCGTCGGATCGTTATAGCCGCCATCCTGATTGGTAGCTGGCCAGCGGTATCCTCCCGACGCATCTTTATAGAAGTTCTCTTTGCCGAAGAGGTTGATCTTGATCGCGTGCGGAATCTTACCGGACGAAAATTCGCCCACCCGGATGGTACCGCCAATGGCTGACAAATGGCTGCCGCCATGCGCTCCTTCGATACATTCCCCGGTAAGCACGCAACCGCTGGGGTCCCATTTAAACTGAGCGGTGGCTACGTCGGTGCCACACTTGGCAAACGGCTGAGCCTGCCAGATTTTACCGTCTGGCTGTAAGATCGAAACCCCGGCATTGGGCGTATTCCCCGACCAAACAGTTTTATCGTAGATGTAATCGGTCGGGATTGGGGCTGAAAATAAGGTAGGCCCCTGCACCGGACAGCGGTCCTGCCCCGACCAGCCGGCGTTGTTGGTTTCCACCTTCATCAGGGGCGCGCCCGGCCGCAGAATGATAATGTCTTCGTCGGCCTCGAAGTAACTCGCATCCTGAATACCGGCGGGTGCATAGACCGCATTGTTGTGGATGGGAATATTCCAGATGGACGTTTTGGCAAAGGGCCACTTGAGCGGGTCTCGCTGGGCAAGGGCGGAGTTACTGAGCATGGCAAGCCCAGCAACGACCGCAAGCATCGTTTTTCTCATCGTTGATTAAGGAAAAGGGTGAACTAAATAACGTTGACTGACGAGCGACTGAACGGAGTGGTCGGGCTGTACCAACGACCACTCCGTTTACGGATCTATCCGGTACTTACCAGCCCGGATTCTGCTGAAGGGCAGGATTCAGGGCTATTTCATTGATAGGCAGGGGCCATAAATAATCCTTTGCCGGATTGAACTTGCGGAACGTAGCGGCCTGCACCAGAATATAGTTGTCGGGAGTCAACTGAGGTGTCGCGATCGAACCGAACTCGCTCTTGAAGAAGTAGTTACCGATTACGGGTTTTGGCAGTTCAACTTCAGCAATCTTCCACCGAATCAGGTCCCAGTACCGGAACCCTTCCTGCGCCAGCTCGACCCGGCGCTCCCGGCGGAGTTCGTCGCGCAGGCTCAGGCCGTTGGCGGTCACAAACGCGTTCGTTAGTTTGGGGATTCCCCCCCGTTGCCGCAAGCGGTTCACCGACAGGTCGAGATCGGCATCGCTGATGTTGTTAGTCAACTCATACGTTGCTTCGGCATAAATCAGCAGCACCTCGGCATACCGCAGCAGGGGGCGGTCGATCAGCGATGTCTGGGTGTTCCAGTCATCGAGGTTAGCGGTTTTGCGAAAGGTAAAGCCTGTTCGCTGCCGCGACAGATCAGCTACGTCGTAGATCGGCTTGGTTACCATATAGCTGTCACCTGCTTTCAAAAACGTGGCATTCATCCGTTCATCGCGGTTTTGAAACACCTCAATCGACCGTTGCGGTGTTTTGTAGAGCGGCGACTTTGTGATGGGTAGTCCATCCTTCATCAGGTAGGCATCGGCCAAGGCCTTCGTCGGTGTCAATGTTCCGCCCTCAATGGCACTCCGGTAATAGTTATTCGTGCTCACCTGTTCGGTAGGCGACACCCCGTATGGCCGCACCAGCACGTTCTCCAGATTCTGCCGCCCTTTCCCGGCCAGTTGAAACAGATCAAAATAGCTGCCGCTGAACAAATCGTGCTGTTTGCTGTCTATCACGGCTTTGGCGGCCGTGGCGGCCGCCTGTAGGTGCAAGGCCGGGTTGCCGTAGCTATGAAACTTGGCACGCGTGCCTTCAAACAGAGCCACGCGTGCTTTGAACGACAGCGCCGCGGTGTTGCTGATACGGCCATAGTCGGCGTTTCCGATAACGGTGGGCGTAGGCAATCGCTGAGCGGCAAAATCAAGGTCCTGATAAATCTGAGCGATGACTTCGTCGCGGGAGTTGGCCGGTGCCTGAAGCTCAGGCGAACTGTCGGTCAGCGTTTTCAGAATCAGGGGTACGCCACCGAAGCGTTGCAGGAGGTTGAAGTACCCCCAGGCCCGAAAGAAGCGGGCTTCGGCCACATACCGGTCAATGACGTTGGCCGCTGTGGTAGACGCCGCCCGTGGGGCTTTCTCCACGATGTTGTTGGCCGCCCGGATGAGGTTGTAGTTGTTGTTGTAATTCCCATCCGTAGCCGGAGCCAGGCGCGAACCGTCGCTGATGCTGTTGGCCGACGACCCGTAGGCATCGTCAGACCATACATCATCCGTAGCCCAGCCGGGCAAAAACGTGTAGAGGAAGTTAGCGGCTGATCGCAAGTCGGCTTCCGATCGCCAGAATGTTTCGTCACTGATGGACGTCTCGGGTAGCCGCTCGACTTCACAAGCGGGGAGGGCAACTGTTATGGCAACCGCCAAAACAGCATGTTTTATCATTGATTTCATAAACAAAGCCTTCGACTAAAGTTGAAAAACGCGCTTAGAAGGAAACATTAAGTCCAATCGAAGCGGTAGCGAAGAAGGGATAGTCATTTTCGACCCCATCCCGCATTTCTGGGTCATAGTACCCCTGAAATTTGCCCAGACCGGATACCGTGAGCAGGTCTTGTCCCGAGAAGAAGAACCGAGCTTGGTTGATGCCTACTTTCTGCGTCAGGGTGATGGGCAGCGTATAGCCAAATTGCAGGTTCTTCAGCCGCATGTAGCTGGCATTCAGTACCCACTTGTCCGAGGGGACGTAGTTATGCGTAGCGGCAACAAACGGACGGGGGAAGAGCGCATTGGGATTTTCGGGCGTCCAGTAATCGCTGTGAATAGCCAGTGGCTGTTTCCAGGTAACCATCAACGGCGCAATCGACTCCTGAGTAGGCGCATAATTGCGCTTGCCAACGCCCTGCAAAAAGACGGTTAGGTCAAATCCCTTCCATTGGGCGCCCAGTGTTACCCCGAACAGATACCGGGGCTGGGTGGTACCGATCAGAATCAGGTCGCCACGGTCTGCGACCGTACCTTTTCCCCACGTTAAGCGACCATCACCGTTCTGGTCCACGTATTTTACGTCGCCTGCTCCCGTGCGGTTATCCTGGAAAGCAGCGGCTTTCACCTCATCGGCCGATTGAAAATATCCCGCCGTCTGATAGCCCCAGATCGTGTTGATCGGATACCCTTCGATCAGGTTGTTCGTCCCCGCCGACACGACGGTCCGCCCTGAGTAGCTTTGCAACCGGTTTTGGTTATCGGAGACGTTAACGGCAACCGAATAGGTAAACTCTTTGCCGATGCGGTCGCGAAAGCGCAGTTCGGTTTCCCAGCCCCACGATTTCAACTCACCGTTATTTTTACGGGGCGTACCGATGCCAATCGTACCGGGCAACTGCTGAGGGGTGAGCATGTTGCGGTTAAACTTGACGTAGTAGTCGCCGGTAAACTGCAACCGGTTCTGGAGGAAACCCAGGTCGATACCCCCATTGGTTGTTTCGATCGTTTCCCATGACAGACTCGATGAAGGAATCGAACCTTGATTGACGTACGTCGTACGTGAGTTGCCCAGAACCAGGTTCGACCCCCGGCTGAGCTGATTCAGGTAATCGTAGTTACCGATACCGGTACCCAACGCCCCGCCCAGGCGGCCCCAGGAACCCCGTAGTTTAAATTCGGAAAAGAATGGCAGGGTGCTGGCGAACCAGTCTTCGCGGTGCATATTCCAGCCCGCCGAGGCAGAAGGGAATATCTTTTTACGTAAGCCGGGAGCCAGACGGGAGCTTTCATCCTGGCGCAGGGTGGCCTCCAGCAGGTACTTATCAGCGTAGTTGTAGTTGAACCGGCCAAAAACAGACTGAAACGCATTTGCCTGAATGTCCTGCGTGGCCACCTTCGTCTTATCATCCCCCAGATTCAGGGTGGGCAGGTCGTTACTCACCAGGTTGGAGGCGCTGCTGTAAGAAGACTGGTAGCGGAATTCCTCCCACTGATACCCCGCGAAGAAGCCAAAGTTGTGCTTGTCACCAACCTTAACATCATAGTTGGCCAGCAACTGAATGTTGGTATTCTTGGTCAGTTCATTGGTCACCTGGAAGGAATTCACCGGGTTGATGTAACTAGTAATTCTTGATTTGGCCCACAAAGGCACGGTGCGGTTGAAGAGTTCACGGTACGCCGGGCGGTACTGCGTTCCAGCAATGGCGCGCAGGTTAAGGCCTTTGATCAGATTGGCGGCCTGTAGGGTGAACACCCCATCAAAGAAATTGCGATCGTAGTTATTGTAGCCACCTGCTTCCTGCAACGGCAGCGCCAACGACCCCGATCCGATACCGTTGTAGCGACCCTCCGGCGTTAGAAAGGGATTGCGGTTGCGCCAGCGTAAAGCGTAGTTCAATAGACCGTAACTCCCGTTGGCATCGGCCGAGGCCCGGCGGGTCTGCTCCAGGGTATACGATAGCCGGGTATCAATGGAGATATGTTTGGTTAGCTGAGCGCCCAAATTGACGCGCAGGTTATAGCGTTTCATGTTATCAGGCCCCACTTTGAAAACGCCCTGTTTTTCGTAGTAACCCCCTGATACCAGGAAGTTTAGTTTGTCGGTTCCACCGCGCGCCGTCAGGTTGTGCGTCCGCATGGACGTGTACTTGCGGAGTACCTGGTCAGCCAGTGGCTGCTGGTTGTAGTACAGATACGCACCCGTGTCGGCCGGGTTCACCACGTAGGGAATGTTGTCGCGGATGCGTTGCAGGTCATCACTGGTATATTCCGGTGCACTACCCGAATTCTGGCGGGCGAGGTTAGAAAACAGCGCTTCGTCGATCAGGCTCAACCGTTTGGGGATGTTGATCGCCCAATCAGTGCCGTACTGCGCCAGGTAGTCGAAAGTCACTTTGCCCGATTTTCCTTTCTTGGTTGTGATCAGGATGACGCCACCGGCAGCCTGAGCGCCATAAATAGCAGCGGCAGCGGCATCTTTAAGCACACTGATGCTTTCCACGTCGTTGGGATTGAGCGTCGTCATGGTCGAGATAGGCGCGCTGACCCCGTCCAGAATCACGAGTGGGTTTACGCTTCCGTTTGCCGACGTCACCCCCCGAATCTGAATACTCACCGCTTCGTTACCCGGTTGCCCACTCTGGCGTGTGATGTTTACCCCCGGTGTAACCCCTTGCAAGGCATTGGCCAGGCTGGTAGAGGGCCGATTCTGGATGGCTTTGGCATCAACGGTCGACACGGCCCCCGTGAGATTGATCTTTTTCTGGGTACCATAACCCACCACCACCACTTCGTCCAGCGACTTGTCGTCCTGCTGTAAGGACACATCGATTACGGTACGACTGCCCACCGGAATTTCCTGACGGGTGTAGCCGATAAAGCTGATCACCAGCGTTGGGTTGGCCCCGGACAGTTTGAGGCTGTACCGACCCGTGTTGTCGGTGGTGGCGCCTTGCGAGGTTCCCTTCAGCACCACGCTGACGCCCGGCAGAGGCTCATTGTTCTCGGCTGCGGTAATGCGGCCACTAACAGTCTGAGCCATCACGTAGCTACTGAAGCTCAGGACACAAATGAAGCCTGCCAAGAGCGACACCAGTAAACGTCCACGAAAGAGAGGTATTCGTCTGGTCATAATTTGATTTTGTTTAAGTGTAAACACAGAGGTACACTAGCAGCCCAACGCCCAGCAGCAACAGACCGACTAGCAGGTACTCACCCCAGACAAGCCTGGACAATTGATTACCGAAACGGGAGCGAGCTACAACTCGTCGGAAGGGAAGCATAAGCAGCTGCCAACTAAAATGGATTATATTTTATGTAAGAATTGCCCAACAAAAGTCTGGCAAATGGGTCCGATGGACGTTCACTGGGTTTGCAAACTGTTGTTCCCAGTTTGCAACAGGGACCTTTCAAACCGCTTTTTTTCTATTTTTTTAGGGAGAAATGCCGAACAACCGGTACATCCGCACAACAAGCGACCAGTTCAGCAGCCTGATGTCAAACTTGGCGAGATGCCCTACACAGGCGGTATTTATGGAAGCAGCGTTTACCGGTAGAAATGGAGGTAGTTGACTTTTTAGGTGTATAAGTATCACTCAACCAATACATATTTCAGGAGATTATGGCTGCCTTCTCGCTCACCTTACGGCAGTCTCATCGGGGTTGGCGTTCATGGTTCATGGGCCTACTTGTAGGCGTGATGGGGTGGAGCAGGTTAGCTTCGGCCCAAAATCACCAAGTACGTTTTGAGCGCCTTGGTCCCCTGCAGGGGCTAACCCATAGTACGGTTCATACCATTTATCAGGATCGACAAGGCTTTTTGTGGATTGCCACGCGTGATGGGCTCAACCGGTACGACGGACAGTCGTTTCGTACGTTCCGCCATCGTTTTGGTGAACCGAATAGTCTGCGGGGAAGCGATGTGGTGGCGTTAGGGGAGGATCTGTCCAGTCACCTCTGGGTAGGTACGTATTCGCGGGGGCTACAGCGGCTCAACCCCGATGGATGCACATTCAGCCCTATCGAGCGGACTACCGCCGGGCTCGACGTCAGTCAATGGAGCATCTCCTGCCTGGCTACCGATCGGCAAGGGCGCGTTTGGGCCGGAACGCTAGGCAGTGGCTGGCTGGTTGTCGATACAAAAACCAATCAGGCAAGCCAGTTTCTGTTACCCAAATCGGCAGGAGCAGCCAAGGTGATTACCTGTGCCATGACCGATCGGGATGGAAGTATGTGGTTTGGAACAGACGATGGCACTGTGGCTCGCTTTAATGCTGCCGGTACGTTGGCTACCATCTATCGCTTACCTGATGCAGCCAGACAGTATCGCAGTTCGAAGCGGATAACGGCGCTTTTTCGCACGCAGTCGGGCTTGCTGCTGCTGGCCTCCCGGAACCATGGGCTTTATACCCTGAATGAGCGTAGCGGCCAGGCGGCCAAGCTCTTCGGAGCGGTCAACTCTGAACGGAGTGACAACATCATTACCGCCATCGCTGAAGATAAAAACCATACGGTGTGGATTGGCACTGACGACGGAATCCGCCGCTTTTTGCCCAACCAGCCGTTGCAGGTACAAGTCCTGCGGGCTGATCCGAATGATGAGTCAAGCTTATCGACCCACGCGGTTCAGTCGCTGCTGACCGACCGGCGGGGTAATGTCTGGGTAGGCACCTGGGAAGGCGGCCTCAACGTGTGGTATGCTGATCCGCCTCGGCTCGAAGTAATAAGTCAACGTCCTGCCGGACCGCGCCGACTCGTCACGCCGAAAGTATCCGCTGTAGCTACGGATACCGCCGGAAACCTATGGATAGGGTCCGTACGCGGGTTGCTTCGTCTACCGAACAACGGCCAGCCTATTGAAACTGTACCCATTCCGGCGGCATTTGGCAGCCGTGACGTCTACCGAATGTTCTCCGACCGGAGCGGCCATCTCTACGTTAGCTTCTGGAAGGGCGGGCTTGGTTTATACCACGCACAAAAGGGGCTCAGTCGCCTGCCCCTACCCGGCCTCCCGGATGGGCACGTCGCCGCGTTTGCAAATAAGCAAGAGGGAGGAGTCTGGATGATTCGGAACGACCAGCACCTATGCGCCTATACGCCACAGCAAAACCGGGTCGATACATTGGGGCACATTCATCGTATCCTGCATACATCCCCTTTTATTACATTCACCTGTCTGTGGGAAGATCGGCAAAAACGGCTCTGGTTCGGCACCTACGACCACGGACTGTTTGTCTGGGATCGGCGTAGCGGGCAGGTTCGGCAACTTACGGCCCAAACCAGTGGTCTCAGCGAAAATCATATCACCTGCCTGTTCGAGGATTCGGCGGGCGACCTGTGGGTGGGGACCAATGGCGCTGGCCTTAACCGCAGGCGGCCCGGAATCGAGACATTTACGACCTACACCAGGCAAACCGGCTTGGCGGGCGATATGATTGCGGCCATCGAAGAGGATCGCCACGGCAACCTGTGGATCAGTACGACCGAGGGCCTCACGCGCCTGAACCGTTCGAGCGGCCGGATGTCCGTCTACGGCGAGACGGACGGCTTACCGACCCGCGAATTTGTTAACCCCGGCAGTGTGCGGCTACCCAATGGCGACCTTGCCTTCGCCAGCACGCAGGGGCTGGTGCTGGTGCATCCCGACCAGTTCTTCAAACCGCTACCACCTCCCCGGGCGTATCTGGCCGACCTGGCCTTGTTTAACAAACCGGTGGCTGTTGGTGGAGCCGACTCGCCTCTTACTGTCGAACTGGCCCAGACAACTGAGCTTACCCTGACTCCCCGACAGACCGTCTTTACGCTGGAATTTGGCGCTTTATGCTGGGGCCGGAACCGCCACGTCCGCTATGCCTACAAATTGGATGAATTTGACCCGGACTGGCGCTACACAGATACGGAGAAAAACACGACGTATACCAACCTATCGCCCGGCAGTTACCTGTTTCGGCTCAAGGCTGCCCAGACAGACCAGCCCTGGGGCCCTGAGCAGCACCTGCTCATCACCGTGCAGCCGCCCTGGTTCAAGACCCGATGGGCTATCTGTTTGTACATCGCCCTGTTAATCGGGATCGTCGTGCTGATCCGGCACATTATCCGGGTGCAGGAAAAGCTTAGGGCCGACGTGAAGATTCAGGAGATGCGTACCCAGGCCATCCGGCAGCTCGATGAAGCCAAGACCAGCTTTTTTACGAACGTATCCCACGAGTTTAAAACGCCCCTGACGCTGATTCTGACCCCGCTGGAGAAGCTACTGGCCGATGAATTACCGCCAGCGGATCGTTTACAGCACCAGTTTCAAGTGATGCACCGCAACGCCAACCGGCTACTTCGCTTAATCAACCAGTTGCTGGATCTCTCGAAGCTGGAGAACGGTGCCTTGAAGCCGCAGATCAGGCGTAACAACCTCGTGCAGCACGTCGACGCTATTCTGCGCTCGTTCGAGGAGGTAGCCCGGGCTAAAGGCATATCCCTGAAAAGTCAGCTGGACCCGGCCTTACGCAGCGTTTGGTCCGATCTGGATTTCGTTGAAAAGATGGTTACCAACCTGCTGTCCAATTCGGTGAAGCATACGCCCGACGGGGGACAAATAATGTTGACGGGCCACGTGCAGCAAGACCACCTGTTCCTGACGGTCACCGATACGGGTATTGGCATGTCGCTCGAAGAGCAGTCGCATATTTTTGAGCGCTTCTATCAGGTGCAAACCGGTAAATCGTCGGGTACGGGTATCGGTCTTTCGCTGACGAGGGAACTGGTTGAGCTGCTCGGGGGAAGTATTGAGGTGGCAAGCACACCCGGCGAAGGCAGTTCGTTCACGGTACGCATACCCGTCCGGGCCGACGCTTTTGAGGCTAGCTGGTTCGTTGACGAGGAGACAAACCCGCCTAGCCTGCTGATCGATCAGGTCATTCCCGATTTGTCTTCTGCATCTATTCCGGAACAGGCCCAGGTGCTGCTGATTGCCGAAGATGATCCTGACTTGAACGCCTTTCTGACCGATCTCTTTAAAACCAGTTTTCGGGTTCTGTCCGCAACCAATGGTGAACAGGCGCTGCAACTCGCCCGGCAGCACATTCCCGATGCCATCATTACCGACTGGATCATGCCGGAACTGGAAGGCCCCGAGCTGTGCCGCTTGCTGAAGACCGACGAAAAGACGAGCCATATTCCGATCATTCTATTGACATCGAAAGCGAGCATGGCCAGTCAGTTGGCTGGTTTGGATGTGGGTGCCGACGATTACGTCACCAAGCCCTTTAGTGCGGCCCTCCTGCGGGGGCGCCTGCAAGGCCTTCTGGCCAATCGGCTACGGCTGCGGCAGGCGTTTGGCCAGGAGGTATGGCTACGCCCCAGCGATGTCAAGTTATCGAATGTTGATGAAGCCTTTCTGCAGCGGGCCACAGCCTGCATTGAAGAGCATATCGATGATGCCAATTTTGACATCGATCAGTTACAGGAATTGCTGAATATGAGTCAGATGCAGCTCTACCGCAAGCTCAAAAGCCTGACAAACATGGCCGGGCGGGACTTTATCCGCTACATCCGGTTGCAGCGGGCGGCTCAGTTGCTGGAAACGGGGCAGGTGACAGTATCGGAAGCGGGCTACCGGGTTGGCTTTAACGACCGGAGCTATTTTAGTCGGGCCTTCAAAAAACAATTTGGCCACGCTCCAACGGAACACCTGTCAGCAAAAGATCAAGCCTGATATTGTCGGCAGACAACCCATACCGACTTCAGTGAGGCATGATCTCTCTAATTGCCTTCCCTATTGGATGAACTTTGTTAAAACTATCAGGAAGCACCTGTTTATGACTCGTCCTGCACTAACAGTCAATTAATTAGCCGATAAAGCTTGGCAGATGCTTTTGGGTCTGTGCCATGCGTATGCCGCTAAACCCGACCGCCTCACTTAGAGCGGCCCCTAAAGCAGACCTTGCGCCTGCCAGCTTTGCCGTTGCGATTGGGTAGCCCGCTCGATTTTCTTTTATCGGCAAGCTACCCAATCTTGGCATCTTACCGGCCCTCAAATTTCAAGGCCGTTGCAGTTCCTATCAGCTATCAAATTCCCCGGTTGATAGCCCGGTAGAAGGCGTCGGCTACGCCGGTGCGGATGCCGAGTTCGGTGATCTTGTTGTTGTTGCGCGTTGGATAGACGCGGTTCGACAGGAATACGTAGTTCAGGCCAACGGCTGGGTCAATCCAGGTGAACGTACCGGTGAAGCCCGAGTGCCCGTAACTAGCCGGACTGGCGAGACGGGGGGCATTGCCGTTGTATTTGTAAGCGGGTTTCTCGAAGCCCAGCCCCCGGCGGTTGCCCAACTCAGGAAACTGGTAGCGGGTAAACTCAGCAATCGTTTCGGGACGGATCAACTGCCGGTCGCCGTATTGGCCGCGTTGCAGGTACAGCTGCGTCAGCTTCATCAGGTCGTTGGCCGTACCAAACAGACCCGCGTGGCCCGACAGACCATTCAGCATGGCGGCACCTTCGTCGTGCACACGGCCCCAGATCAGCGTCTTGCGGAACAATGAGTCGTATTCCGTCGGTACGATGCGGCTGAGCGGGTAGAACCGGCGCGGGTTGTAGGTAAGCGTGGTGGCCCCGATCGGCGCATACAGGCTGTCTTTCAGGTACGTTTCAAACGGTACGCCCGTGATCCGCTGCACGATCTGCGGGTAGAGATAAAACGACAGGTCGCTGTAGACGTACTCTTTCTTTGCGTTCAGCGGGGAGTCTTTGATCGCCTTAAAAATCGTGCGTGGGTACTTTTTGAACAGGAAGAGGCTGTCGGTCACTTCGATCGGATACCGGTTCGAGCGAACGTTGGTGAACGTTTTATTCTTGAACGTACCGTCGGGGTTTTTGGTCGTTTGCCAGAACGGAATCCAGGCTTTCAGTTTGGCCTGATGCGTCAGCACGTCGCGCCAGCGGAGCGTGTCTTTGTTTGATTTCTTGTAAGCAGGCAGGTATTGGCCCATCGTGCCGTCAATCTTGAACTTGCCCGCATCGACCAGCCGCATCAGCGCGGGCGTTGAGGTGCTGACTTTGGTGACCGACGCAAAATCGTACAGATCGTCGAGGCGGGTAGGCTCGGCGGCACCACCCAGGCTGGTGTCGTAGGTGTGTTGCCCATACGCCTTACGGAAAATCACTTTCCCGTCTTTCGCCAGCTGCACCACGCAACCGGGGTACGCTTTGGCCTGCAAGCCCTGGTTCACCACCGAGTCGACCTGTTGCGCCAGGTACGTGCTGCTGATGCCTACTTCCTCGGGAATGGTGTATTTGAGACGGCCGATGGGCGCAATGGTTTTGCCATCGCCCACCCGGAACTGCTGATTGACGGTCACGGGCAGGCGACCCGCCGCGCCAATCGCGCCAAAAATCAGTTGGGCCGACAGGTCTTCCGTATGGGTGGTGAGCTGATAGGGCATCACCAGCGCCCGTGCCTGATCCACGTCGGTAAAGGCGTCGAGCGCGTAGGCGTTACCAAAAACCGTCACGACGGCTTTGCCCGTGTTGGTCAGTTTTTGTACCAGTTCGACCGTGCGGGGCTGGATGCCGTATTTCGCGCCTGGCCGGATGTTGTTGAGGTGAACCCCCACCAGCACCAGATTAAACCGGTTCAGCGAATCCAGCAGCGCGGCAATCTGCGCGTCGGTGGCCTTCGAGTTAATCTGGTAGGGCGTTACGGTCGTGTAATCGGCCAGGCGGTTCTGGAACACCGTAGGCGCGGTAGCCTCAACCGACACCGACGCAATGCGCAGCGTATCGAGGCGTTGAAGGGGCAGCACGTTCCGGGTGTTGGTCAGCACCGTCAGGCTGGCTTCGGTGAGGTGGCGGTTGATCACCTCCGACTCCGGGCGGTTCAGGTCGGCCAGCAGGTTATCGAGCACCACGGGCTGGTAACGGTTCAGGCCCGCCCAGTATTTGGCCAGCAACATGCGGCGGCAGCGGTTGGCAATTTGCTGGGCTGTAACCGTGCGGTCGTCGACGGCCTGGCAAATCTGGCTGATCGCCATCGGGATATTTTCGGTGAACTCGAGGACGTCCATCCCGGCTTCCATCCCGCGCCGGTCGGCCAGGCCCGAAGGGAAGTATTTGGTCACGCCCTTCATGTTCATAGCGTCGGAGAAAACCAGGCCGTTGAACTGCAATTCATTCTTCAGCAGCTTCGTCACAATGTTGGGCGACAGCGTCGACGGGCGATTGCGCGTGGTGTCGAGAGCCGGAATGCTCAGGTGGGCCACCATCACGCCCGCCGCCCCGGCGTTGATCAACTCCCGGAACGGATACAGTTCCAGGCTGTCGAGCTGCCCCCGGCTTTTGTTGATCAAGGGAAGGTCGTAGTGTGAGTCGGTGCCGGTATCGCCGTGGCCGGGAAAGTGCTTGATGCTCGTTAGCAGGCGGTTATCCTGCATGCCGCGCAGGTAGGCCAGCGCCTTGCGGGCTACGGCATACTTGTCTTCGCCAAACGACCGGAAGTTGATGACCGGGTTGTTGGGGTTGTTGTTCACGTCGGCATCGGGCGCAAAATTGACGTGCATCCCTAGCCGTCGGGCCTGCCGGGCAAGGTCAGCACCCATCTGGTAAATGAGGTTATCGGCCGAGGCGGGCATGGCGCCCATTGTCATCTGATAGGGGTAGCGTACGGTACTGTCGAGGCGCATGGCGATGCCCCATTCGGCATCCATCGCTACCAGCAGGGGTACGTTCGAGGCGGCTTGCAGGCGGTTGTTCAGCTTCGCCTGCCGCATGGGCCCTCCCTGAAAAAACACGACCCCGCCGAGTTGGTGGGTACGTACAAGGGTCGTCAGCGAATCTTCGTAGCCCGGCGTACGGTTCGAGTACCCCGCCACCATAATCAGCTGCGCTACCTGCCGTTCGAGCGGCAGATCGGCCATAATGGAGTCGGCCCAACGGGTGGCCGCGAGTGTATCGCGCAGAAAGGGTGGGGGAGTAGGGCGGGTGGCCGTTCGCGTTTGGGCCAGCAGCGGAAACGAAAAGACAAGGAGTATTGTAAGCGCGGCAATTATCCGACGAAGAGCAGTCATGCAGAAATGAGATGGATTGGCAATCCTCAAAAGTACGGACAAACCGACGGGAATGCTGCGCTGTTGGTCACCATTTCCCTCGTCAGCCGATAGGCTTATGACCGCGGCCGTTGGCGAATAGGAGTGGGTAGCGCTTGGGCGGCTGGTAGGAGCGGCTTGTCGCCGGATAGCGGGGCAATACGGTGGCTGGGTACGTTCGAGAAGAGGCTGGATAACATTGGGCTAACATTTTCTTAACATTCGCTTAACATTGAGACCGAAAGTTTGTATTATTACATGAACGAAGAGTTATAAACCTGCCATCATCATGAAAACGCTTGTTTTTACCATGATACTGAGTGGGCTGCTTGCAGCAGGCGCAACCGCCAACCCCGTTAAGAAGCCGAACACGACCCCAAAGGCGAGCGTGGAACAGCAATTAGCTGACCGATTAACCGTACCCAAGGCGTTACGGGCCTCTCGAGAAAACAGCGTGGTGGTGGTACAGTTTCGGCTCGATGAACGGAATCGCGTCAAGAACCCGCAGATCTTTACCGGTGATCAGTCGCTGAACGATGAACTGACCCAGCAGCTAATGAACCTGCGTCTTGTGCCGACTGAGCCGGTAGCCTATGTTGAACAGGTCTATACCGCCCGGTTGCGGTTCAGAGCCCCGCAGCACATGGGTACCCTGGCCAGCCGCTAATAAATTGCCAATCAACGTACTACGTAGCCAAGATTAGACGACTATACACCCGTTACTGAAAAAGCGGCTGGCTCATGAGCCAGCCGCTTTTTCAGTAACGGGTGTTGGCAAGCTGCTACGCCTGCCTTTATGATTCGGTGTATTCGGCGCAGCCGCCGATGGTGTAGGTACCAGTAAACTGAATGCGTTCGGCCAACAGCAGACCCAGGATCCGGGTGGCTTCGGCTTTGACGTCGGGGTATATTTTTTCGAAGAGGGCCTGAGGGTCAACCGGCTCGGGTTCGGCAGTGAGCTTGCGCCGCAGCGATCGGGGAGCGTCGGCCGGAACAAAGAGCTTGCCGTATTTGTATCCTAGCGTATGCAGAAATCGCTGTCCGTTGATATACCGTTGGTATGTATCCAGTAAGGCATCAATCGCTTTATCCTTCCAGATAATGCACATGAGCGTTTCAGCCAGTTTCTCTCGTTCATACTGTGCCCAGTCGATGTACTTGCGGAGGAGGTCTTCCAGCGAATGGCGGGCATCAGCCACTTTAAAATCAGTCGAAATCAGCCGAAAATAGTCATCTTCTGTTACCAGTTCTTTCAATTCTGGTGTTTGACCAACCCACTGTTCAAAGGCTTCCGGGGTGATTTTACCATTGAAGAAGTCGGACAAATGTGCGCTGACAGTTTCATCCATAGCGTTGGCTGTATATCTGAGCATGAATTATGGGTAGGCAAATACCATTGCCAGAGCAAATACTATGCTAGATCTTGCCAATGCCCTAAAAACGTTGATTTTCGCGGTTACATGCCTTTGTTGCACCCAAGCCGCCGATACGCAAATGACCACGCCACCCTCCGCCAACGCCAAGACCTTTCTCTCGCTGGGCGACTCCTACACCATCGGTGAAAGCGTCGGTGAAGCCGACCGCTGGTCGGTCCAGCTGGCGCGCATGCTCCGTCAGAAGGGCGTCGATCTGGCCGACCCCGACATCATTGCCCGCACAGGCTGGACAACGGCCGAGTTGCAGGAGGCCATCCAAGCGTCTGGTAACCAGAAGACCTACGACCTCGTTTCGCTCCTGATTGGCGTGAATAACCAGTATCGGGGCCAACCGACCGACCGCTACCGGACGGAGTTTCGGCAATTGCTGCAAACAGCCATCCGCTACGCCAACAAGCGTCCCGACCGCGTTGTCGTGCTGTCGATTCCCGACTGGGGGCAGTCGCCGTACGCTGAAGGGCGTGATCGTCAGCAGATTGGCCAGCAAATCGACGCCTTCAACGCCATCGCACGCGACGAAAGCCAGCAGGCGGGAGTCGCTTTCATCGACATCACGCCGTTGAGTCGGGCGGCGGCTGGCGATGCGTCTCAGTTTGCCAATGACGGACTGCACTACTCGGGTAAGCAAATGAAGCAGTGGGCCGGGCAAGCGCTCCCCTTAGTAGATAAACTGCTCAAATAAGGCCTTCCGGGGCCTTATGGCATCCGTTTTGCGGCATTCCAGTACACATCCATTTCGGCCAGCGTCATGTCGCTAAGTTGCCGACCGTTGGCCCGCGCCTGCTCTTCGAGGTACTTGAAGCGCTTGATGAACTTCCGGTTCGTCCGTTCCAGCGCCGTTTCAGGGTTGATGTTAATAAACCGGGCGTAGTTGACTAGCGAAAACAGCAGGTCGCCAAACTCACCCTCGGCGCGTTCGGCCTGCTCCGGTGCGCTGGGTACGTTGTCGTGGCTGAATTCGGCGCGAAACTCCTGCATTTCCTCTTCCACCTTCTCCCAGACCTGTTCTTTCTCTTCCCAGTCGAAACCGGCTCCGCGTGCTTTTTCCTGAATGCGCATGGCTTTCACCAGCGCCGGTAGCGACTGCGGCACGCCACCCAGCACCGACTTGTTGCCTTCTTTCAGCTTTAGTTGCTCCCAGTTGGCCTTTACCTGCTCTTCGGTATCGGCAACGGTATCGCCGTAGATGTGTGGATGGCGGCGGATGAGCTTCTCACTGATGCTGTTCAGCACGTCGGCCACGTCGAAACGGGTAGGGGAGTCGGCTGGTTGTTCGGAGCCGATACGGCTGTAGAAGACCATGTGCAGCATCAGATCGCCGATTTCTTTTTTCACTTCGGTGAGGTCGCCTTCCAGAATGGCGTCGGAGAGTTCGTAAGTCTCCTCGATCGTCAGGTGGCGAAGGCTATCCAGCGTTTGCTTGCGGTCCCAGGGGCACTGTTCACGCAGTTCATCCATGATCGTCAGCAAGCGATTGAAAGCCATTAGCTGCTCCTGGCGACGCGGCGGTAATTGATCGAAAGTCATACGGTAAAGATACGAAAGAGTGAAAGCGCGAAAGAATGAACGCGTGAACGGCTAGCTTAGCGAGTGAGTTGCTGTACAAAACCGCCCGGCCTTTTATCGCTCGTTTATCTGTTGCTTATGAATCGGTTACCCCTGACTACCATTTTCGTTACGGTTTTGCTCGACGTGATTGGCGTGGGTATTGCCACGCCTACCATCACGCCACTGTTGCTCCGGCCCGATTCGGGATTGCTACCACCCGGTTATCCTGTCGATGAGCGTACGGTGATCCTGGGGTTTCTGCTGGCCTCGTTTTCGATCGCTGGTTTCTTCGGTGGCCCGCTGCTCGGCGCCTTATCCGATCGGTACGGGCGGAAGCCGATGCTTATTTTCTCGCTCTGCCTCACGCTGGCCGGTTACCTCATTTTTGCGCTGGGGATTCAGCAACGCAACCTGTCGTTGCTGTTCCTGAGCCGTATCGTGTATGGCCTTGGCGGTGGTAACATTGCTATCATCCAATCGGCCATTGCTGACGTGAGCGACCCGGCGTCGCGCATCAAAAACTTTGGCCTTGTTGGCGTCGCCTTCGGGTTGGGCTTCATCATTGGCCCCACGTTGGGGGGTGAACTGGCTAATCCAAAAACGGTAGCCTGGTTCAACTTTACCACGCCGTTCTATGCGGCCGCGCTGCTCGCGATCCTGAACCTGCTGATGGTGCTGGTGGCCTTCCGCGAGACGCTGGCGGCACCCCTCATCCGGCCCATCACGCCGCTGACGGGCTTTCGGAACATCGCCGAGGCCTTTGGGAACGCCCGACTGCGCCTGTTGTTCGTGGGCGTATTTTTTTATGCGCTGGGCTTCAACTTTTACACCCAGTTTTTCTCGGTTTACCTGCTCAAGCGCTTTGATTTTGATCAGGTGCAGATCGGGCGGTACTTTGGCTTTGTGGGCATCTGCATCGCGCTGATGCAGGGGCTGGTGGTGCGGCGGGTCGCCAGCCAGTACACGCCGCAGCAGATCGTGCGGGTGAGCGTGCTGGGGCTGGCCATTGCGCTCTGGTGCTTTCTGCTGCCTCAGCAGGCCTGGCAGGTCTTTCTGGTGGCTCCGCTGATGGCACTGTTTCAGGGGCTGACGTCGCCCAACGCCACGGCGCTGGTGTCGGCCAGTGCGGGAGCAGGTGAGCAGGGCAAAATTCTGGGTATTAACCAGTCGGTGCTGTCGGCCTCGTTTGCCTTACCGCCCATTATCGCGGGCTACATCGAAACCATTGACCTGCGGCTTCCCCTGGTTCTGGCCGGCTTTATGGCGCTGCTGGGTTGGATTTTTCTAGTCCGTTTCATCAATAAAGGCGAAAGCACGGCCTGAGTCGGTCACATCAACGTGACATTACCCCCAAATAGAGTCTAAAAACAGAGCCTTGTTCAGTTGGCGTGTTGTCGATGCGTTTTTTTCGGTAACGTGCCGCCAACAACTCGACGTTTACCTGACCTGTAGAGAGTCCCTAATCCATCACATCAAATGAAATGGCCGACGTTTACCGACGCCTCTCCCAATGCCCAGTATAATTTTACGTCATCGCCCGGCGACCAGCGCCCCGTCCGCATACTGATTGTTGTCGGCCTGTTGTTCATGGCCGCGTTTGGGTGGGTGTACTTCCAACCTGATAATGTGGGGTATTCGTGGCTGTACGTGCTGCTGACGATTTCGGTCGTTTTCAAGCTGTTGCGCTTGTTGCACGAGTGGTACCATTACTGGAACGTAAAACCGCCCGTTCGCCCCGCTACCATCGATCATCCGCTGACGGTCGACGTGCTGACGACCTACTGCCCCGGTGAGCCGTACGACATGGTGATCAATACGCTGAAAGCCATTCAGCGCATTCGCTATCCCCACACCACGTACCTGTGCGACGAAGCCAACGACCCGTATCTGAAACAGGTCTGTGCCGATATGGGCGTACGGCACGTGACGCGCACCGAAAAAAAGGACGCCAAGGCCGGTAACATCAACAACGCCCTGCAGGAAGCCACGGGCGACATTTGCCTTGTCATCGACCCCGACCACGTACCCGTACCCGATTTTCTGGATCAGGTCCTGCCGTATTTCAACGACCCGCAGATCGGGTTTGTACAGTGCGTACAGGGGTATTACAACCAGAAAGAGAGCATTGTCGCCTTCGGGGCTACCGAGCAGACCTACAGCTTCTACGGCCCGATGATGACCTGCATGGGGCACTACGGCACGGCGCAGGCGATTGGGGCCAACTGCACCTTCCGGCGCACGGCCCTCGACAGCATCGGTGGCCACGCCAACGGCCTGTCCGAAGACATGCACACGGCCATGCGGCTGCACGCGAAAGGCTGGAAGTCGGCCTACGTACCGCTTCCGCTGTCATACGGGCTGGTGCCGGCCACGATGGCGGCCTATTACAAGCAGCAATTGAAGTGGTCGCGGGGTACGTTCGAACTGCTGGTAACGACCCTGCCGCGCATCTTCAGCGGCCTCACGCTGCGCCAGAAAGTGCATTACACCACGTTGCCGCTCTATTATCTGCTGGGCCTCGTCTACTTCTTTGACTTGCTGATTCCCATCGGGGCGCTGGTATTGATGGAGATGCCCATCCGGCTCGATCTGCTGGTGTTTGGTACCGTCTATACGCCCCTGCTACTGACGGGTTTTCTGGTACGACAATACGCCCAGCGCTGGCTCATCGAAAAACACGAACCGGGGTTCCACCTCGTGGGCGGCATGCTCGCCAGCGGGACGTGGTGGGTCTATACACTTGGCCTGATTTACACCATTTTCCGGGTGAAAGTGCCTTACATTCCCACGCCGAAAGATGACCGACCCCGCAACAACTTCACGCTGATACTGCCGAATCTGCTGATGCTGCTGGCCACGATGGGGGCTATGAGCTACAGCATTTTCCACTACTGGCGGTTTGCGCTTCGAAACGAGTTCGTGCTGCTGATGCTGAGCTTTGCCTTTATCAATGCCACCGTGTTGAGTATCAACGTGCTGGTTGGGCAGGAGGCCTTCGTGCTGAGGGCCATCCGCTGGCTCGACCGGCTGAGCCTGCGCCAGTCGTCGATTCACACGGGCCGGGTGGTGATGTGGCAGGTGCGTTATGGCCTGTATGGCTGGCTCCGGCGGTCGGCGCTGCCCCTGTTTGGCGCACTGCTGCTGCTGGCGGGTGGGCTTATGGCCTACACCGTGGTGCGAAAAACGCGTCAGCTACCCCATGAGCTTCGGTACGCCAACACGCAGCCGTTCTACTTCGGCAGCGAAACGCCGCAGCAGGCCGTTAGTGCGTTGCAGCCGGGCGGACAAACCATTGTGCCTCAACACCTGAACTGGCCCCTCAACACGTTTGAATCCATTGCGTCGCCCAAACTGAACAGCAACCCCGGCGAGTTGCCCCTGCTGTATCTGGAGCCGGAAATTGGCCAGCCCAATACCGAGCGGGCCGTGCAGGTCTTTCTCGGAGATGTGGTCAACGGTCGCTACGACGCCCCGCTGCTTCGGCTGGCCACTACGCTGCGCACGTACCCAGGCTTGGTGCTCATCAGCCTGATGCCCGAATTCGACGACCCGACGCAGGCATGGGGCATGCAACATCAGTCTACGCTGCTACAGTATCGGAAAGCCTGGCAGTATGTGGTCACGTTTCTGCGCGATCAGCGGGCCTACAACCTGTATTGGGTATGGTGTCCATCGCGCCCCAACACCATCGTAGAGCAATATCCGGGGGCCGATTACGTCGACTGGCTGGGGGTAACGGTCTACGACAATCCGGCGCAGAACCCCGATTCGCTGCATCACTCGTTTGCCTATTTGTTTCAGGAAACGCACAACACCATTCGGATGCACAAGGCGTACAGCATTCGGCAGAAACCCGTGCTGATTACGCACTTCGGGACCACCGCTTCGCCCCAGTCGCCCGAGGGGGCCAACTGGAAAACCGAGGCCTTCACCATGATTCACGAGCGTTACCCGCAGGTTCGCGGCGTTATCTTCGACTAAACAACGCGAAGGGGGGAGGATCAGTCCCCCTTTACCACCCGGAAGGTGAGGTTGGCCGTCGCGACGTGGTTGTGCTGATCGTAGGCAAACACAAACAGCCGGTAGGGGCCCGGCGTCGACGGCAGCACAAATGACAGCCGCTGCCCATTGATGGGCGAGCGCGTCAGGCCTTCGATCGCCGGCATGGCGGTGCCCATAAAATGGGCTTTCTGCTGCGCCTGCGGCTTGATCTCCCAGTGATACGTCAACGTATCTCCGTCGGGGTCGGTGGCGAGTACATCGGCTAGCTGGAGCGTCGATGAGGCCGTGAACTCCCGGAAAGGCATCGACTGACCGTTCACGCGCAGGGCTTTGATAATGGGCGCACGGTTGCTGGGCGACGTACCTGACCATAGCTCCTGCATCAGGCCGACCATTGCCGACTCGCGCCCCGTTTCGTCGAATGCGCTGAACCAGGTGCTCGTCTCCTCCTGCTTGTTGCCCCAATAGAAAAAGTACGAACCCAGGCACTTGGGTGGCCGGGAGCCGATATGCTGCTTGTAAGCCTGTTTCACAAAATCGTATTTCTCCTGGCTGGTCGGCTCAACGGGCGTCACCCAGGGCGACGTACCTGACTCGCCCCAGAACCCTTTGGCACCGTACTCCGAGAAAATATAGGGGCCTGTCCAGCCGCCTTCCTGAAGCCGCTGGGGCAGCTTATCGATTTCGCCGTACACATTGACCGACAGGATATCGAGGTCGGGGCAGCGTTCGCGCAACAGCCACACCTCGCGGCTGCTGTCGAGCGAGAGCGCCGTGGTTACCGGGTGCTCGGGGTCGAGTTTGTGCACTAGCTGCATAAGCCGGTTCATCTCGTCGTAGGCATGCAGGTTGGTGGCATACAGACCCACTTCATTGCCTACGCACCACATCAGCAACGCGGGGTGGTTGCGGTATTTCAACACCGTTTGCCGGATGCGTTCCTGCTGTTTCTGAATGGCCTCGCCGTTGTTATAGTCAAACCCTTCGGTCTCCCGCTCGACCCACAGGCCCAGCATCACCGTCAGGCCGAGTTTCTGGGCTTCGTCGAGCACCCGTTCGGCATCGTTATCGTCCCAAATCCGAATGGAATTGCCGCCGCAGGCTTTCAGGCGATCGAAGTAACGTACCCCACCCGCCCCTTCGATGAAATACGGTTTGCCGTGTCGGAGCAGCGTAAAGCCGGTAGCGGTGGATTGCACAGCTGTAGCAGGCTGGCTGGCGTCGCCCGGAAGGCGTTGTTGGGTTGAGCTGGTATCGTGACAGCCCCCAAGTGTGAGGACGAACAGGCAAAACAGCAACAACCGCATGATAGATAGGTCAGGGGAAAACATGCACCTATCTTGACCCATTGCGCTCCAACAAGTCACGTACCATTCAGCAGATTTTTTGGCAGCAGAGCCCCCCCGTTGTCCCTCTCAAGACCGCGTAGGGCCGCAAACGAAACGCGCCGGCAGCCGCTCCTGGTGCCTCGTTTCGTGCCCGCCCGTTAGTGGATGAGTTCGAACGTCCAGGCAAAGCGGGGTTGCTGGTGGATTGACCAGAAGGCTTCCGCAATCCGATCGGGCGAGAAATGCTCGTTGCTACCCACACTCCCGTTGATGGTGACGGTGGCCACATGAATGCCTTGCGGCTCAAGCGTTTGGCGCACACATTCGGCCATCGTTCGGACGGCCGCTTTGCCCACTGACAACGACAGCAGCGGACCCGAGGGGTGGAGGGCCGACCCGCCGCCCGTCACTAGCACAGTGCCAGACCCGGCGGCGATCATGGCCGGGCACAAGGCCTGCACGGCTACCAGCAGCCCGCCCCCGTTGATGCGCATATCCTGCATAAACAGGGCTGGGTCGAGCGTCAGGGCGTCGGCTTCGCGGTAGACCGAGGGGTTGTAGTGCAGTACCGTAACGGCGCCCCGTTCATTAACCGCCTGCTCAAGGCGCCGTCGGAACCCGTCGAAATCGGCTACGTCGGCCGCATACGTCGCCACGTCGACGCCCAATGCAGTAAGCTCAGCGCGTAGCTGATCCAGCGAGTCGGGCTTACGGGCCAGCAGCGTAACGCGGAAGCCTTCACGGCCAAACCGCCGGGCTACACCCATCGCTACGCCCGGCCCGGCGCCAATAATCAGAAGATGCGGTTGTATCATACTTGGTCTGCGAAACACAGTTCGTTGTGGCCGTAAGATACGCACGCAACCAGTTGATTAGAGTAGGCTAATTGCTGGAAAAGCGCGTGAGCAATTGAGCTGAAGGGGTCTCGACCACGCCAAATGCCTGGGCCGGCTAGGGTAAAGCAACGTCATCTACCCGCATATTCATAACCCGCTGCAATCAGGATTTGGGCGTAGCTGGCGGCCAGCACCCAGATTTTTCCGTTGTTCCCCAGAACGCGAGCCCAATCGGCCGGGCGATCACAGCGGTAGATGAAGCGAAGTGCATCCGCCACGGAACTGAACTCGGTACGCAGTTTGCCATTAGCGACAATCTGTTGAGCAGTCATGTAGGTATGTATGGTTCGTTGACAATCTGGCTGTAACTTTCTTTTACGTGAAATGGAATGGCTTGGATGTCAATTAGTTGAAGAATAAAAAAGTAAGTAACTAACCTATTTGTCAATCAAGTGACACGTACCTCGACTGTATCGACTACGCGGAAACGTAATACGCTCCCGTCAAAAAATGGGTAAATCAACCGGGGTCAACTACCTGCTGGGTTCGAAGGCCCAACTGAGTCGCGACACTAGTTAATTCCCGCCGAAAGGAGTTTGTTACGTACCTGACGAAATACTTTGATAGAGCTAACCTATTGTTTTTCAATCCACGAAGGGAAAGGTAAGCCTTCACTTGTGCTTTCCTAAACCAGTTCGTTTCTGGAAACGGGTGGCGTCGGTGCCACCCCTATTTCGTTGTGTTTTCCGCTTCCAGAATTGGGTTTCCGTAAGCAAGTTCCACTATCTTGTAAACGGATGGCAAAATTGGAAACAACCCGATGATTTTTGGCTATTACCGAGTATGCACCCAGGATCGGCAAACCGACGTCTTTGAGCGAGCATGTTGCCCGAAGCGCTTTATCGAAAAAGCCGACGGTGCCAAAATGAACCACCACCAACTACAGATGCTGCCTGAGCAACTGCGTTCTGGTGATACGTTCATGGTAATAAAGCTCGGGCGGCCCGGACGTAGCCTTCAGCGCCTGATCGATATTGCCCACGAACTGGAAGAGGGTGGGGTTGACTTCGTTTCCGTTCAGGATAACATTAATACCAGCCCTGCAACAGGCACAAAGTTGGGCAGTGGTTCTGGAACGTTAGTCAGGCACTTACACCCTAGAGGCGCATCAGATGATGCCAAGCAATTAGTACGCTAGACGTATACCTTCAACGATAGCCCGTAGCCGTATACGCTTTTTTACCACGACAAGATTATTGGTCAATTCAGCCAGTGGAAACAAACACGATTATTAAACTGCCATCTGCACGGGTTAAGGCCTTTTTAAAGCGCCTTCAGCAATTAGCCTGGCTCGAGTTATTCGAAAAGTGGTTTGGCGTTGGAACAAAATTATTGTGGCTCACGCTCTTTGTTGCCTTTAGCGTGTACCTCCGCAAAGAATACAAGCGGAATATCTTCTATGTACAGGATTTCAAGGTGCCTCCTGCTTGGGTAGAGCAGGGCTACAGCGGCGAAGTGGTCAAGCAAGCCATCCTCGACGAGATCGACAAGATTATGAATGGCATGTATGCCAATGATAAGTCCATGATCGGTAGCAACGAGGATAAAACGGAGCTTTTGAATGAGCTTACCGTTGAGGGGTTTAACCTTAAAGCCGTAACCAAATCTATCCTGGCGCTCTTGGGCAAAAAAGATAAAAGCATTGGGGGCTACATTACGCTCAGTGATTCTACCCAAACGGTAGCAATACAGGTTACCGACCAGATCACGCAGCCGTTATCCGTTGAGCAGAACGAACCCGCTCAACACCTGATTCACAAAGCCGCGATGGAAATTATGAAGGTGCGGTCGCCCAAAGCGCTGATCACCTATTACATGGTGAAAAAAGACAACGCTATGGTTGACAAGACGTATGCGTATTTGAGAAAACACCGGGAGTTGATGAACGATTATTTTTTCTACATGACCTCGGTTGCCGTTGCCTTGAACAGCCAAAACTATGAGGATGCTTTTGCTTGGACGGATAGTGCCGCTACGCGGTTTCCAAATGATAGATTAGCTTATTACACCCGGGCCGAAATCTACATGACCTTGGCTTATCATGCGAAAGCAGATGCCCCGACGATCCAGAAGTATAAACGCTTGTTTATCGAGAATATGCGTAAAGCCAGCGAGCCAGGCCTGCCGTCAGAAGCAGTCGAGTTGCCCCAGACGGCCAATCGGTATTTAGCCAACTTCTATACCAACGAAAATGATTTTAAGTCGCTGGTTGATCTGGTTGAGCGGAACCAGATGGAGCAAACGCTGAGCGCGCCTCTGAATAACGGGCTAGCATATGCCTACTTGAGTCAGAAGAAGTATAAGAAGGCCGAGGAGGCCCTCAGAAGAGCGACGTTTCAGGCACCCAATATCGGTGACTATTGGGACTCGCTAGCTGAGCTATACAGCATTCAAGGTAACGATTCAGCAGCCGTTATCAACCTAACTAAGGCGCTGGGATCTCCACAAAAATCAGAAGTAGTCTCAGCGAAGGCCTATCAAACAGATACTCGCTGGGGGCGATTGCGAAAGCGCCCCGATTTTCAGCAGCTACTGAACCGATAGTAGCCTACTAGCTGCCTATATAGTTTTACCTTAGTGCGGGTTATGGTTGGTTTTAGGACTTCTTACGAAACACGCCTATACGATTACTGAGAAGAGTAAACTTTGCGGCAGATACCAAGACAGCGCCCCTAATTACGCTAAAGCGGCTTACTGTAAACGTTGGTATGTGTTGTGATAGAGGCAATGGCAACCTGACTAATCAGGTTGCCATTGCACTTTTTTTCAAGATAAGCCGTATACACAACCTCATGTAAAGAGGTTGTTCTGAGACAGTTCAAGGAGTCTAGCGCCGAAGCGGCCATCTAAAGCGAATAGTCAACGCATTGGATGTACCCGTTAACGAAAGCCAAAACGAGGCGATGTGTCACTTCTTCTGCTGAGATAGAAACGTAATCAATGAGGCGAATTCTTCGTAGGATAACGAATTCGCCAAGCCAGTCGGCATCATTGAATTCTCCATCTCTTTACGGGAAACCACCTCAGACGCTTTAAGTGTGTAGACTTTCCCCGTGATGTCGCGCATGACAATCCGGTTAGCCGATTCTTCGGTGACGAAGCCCGTGTAGCTCTTATTGCCTTTAGCCGTGATGAATACCGTGGCGAAGCCCTGCGAGATGGATGCGTCCGGCTTGAGAATGGATTCAGCAATCTGCTCGCGGGTCATGATTGACCCAATCTGCCCCATGAACGGGCCTTTCATGGGCTCGTTTTTGTTGAGACTGTGGCAGGCAATACATCCCTGTTGCGCGAACAAGGTTTTGCCCAAGGCCGCGTCCCCTTTGATGTTACCCATGGCCAGCATGACGTCCTCAATCGACGACTCGCCAATCTGCCCTTTCTTAGTTCTGATTTTTTCCAGGTCAACCTTGGGCTCCTCTTTGGCGATGACGGTTTCCTCGACGCCAAACTCAGGGATTTCCAGCCGAAGCCGGCTGTTCAGTTCGGTAAAAAAGGGCTTCTGATCACTCTTTTTCCACTCCTCGATGAGCCAAGTTTTGATCTGTGGTGACGACGCCCAATCAATAGCGCGGTAGTAGGGACCGTGAGTGTCAGGACGCGTGCTCCACCACCACGAACCATCGTAATCAGCTTCTTTTTTGTAAAGCCGGGCCACGGCTGTTAAGAGCTTGGCTTTCTGGGCAGCATCGGTTGTTTTGGTATACGCCATCAGCAACCCATTTACCGCTTTCGGGTCATGCATATACTGCAACGCCCAAAGAGCCAGCGTCGATTGATTCGTATTGAGGGCGTTGACGCAGGCGTCGACCGCCTGCAGGTTAACCAGCGCCCGTACCGCCAGGTGAGCCGGAATAATGGCCGAATTGGGGGTAGCATGCGGCCCTTCGGTGCCTGATGCGGGCGTCACGAACGAATCGGGCATACGTACCTGTAGTAAGGCTTGCGCCGCTTCGGGCTTGCCCAGGCGGCCAAGGCCAATTATGGCCGCGGTCTGAACGCGGGGCGAGGAACTGGTCAGGCCCGCCAGGAATGGCTCAAGCGGTACGTTTGCAGCGAGTGTCTTGCGGTCAGCCAGGGCGCGCAGCGCATATTCCTGCATCGTTTCGTCAGCCGTTAGTTTGACCAGATTGGGTATTCCGGCATTACCAGCTGACTGAGCATACGTGTACATGGCCGCAATGCGACCAGGTAGGGCTAACTGTTTATCGGTAGCAATCGACCAAACTGTTTTCGGTACGCTGGCATCGGCTCGGCCCAACAACTCCTGCTGAGCCGCCAGCCGGGCCACAGCACTGTTGGAGCGCAGCAACTGAACCAGTTTTTTGACCGACATTTTCTTCACATTGCTAAAGGGTACGTATGTCCAGTCTTTCGGAACGGCCCGGGCTACGTACCCTTTGCCAGGGTTTCCGGTATAGCCAGCGCCGTCCCAGGCGGCCAGGTACATCCGCCCGGAGCCATCGATATCGACATCGGTGATCTGAGGGAGTTTGATGAAGGCTTCCTCTTTTTGCACAAAGCTGGCTCCGTCGCTTGTCACCCGGTGCAGGTAAAGCTGGTTGCGGCCCCAATCAGCCATCATTGGTACATGGTTGTATTTTTCGGGCCATGAAGGTTCATCCATGTAGAGCGAACCGGTGCCGGACCCCCCGCCCACGTCGACTAGCGCTGGAATAATTTCGTTCGTAAAGTGCTTGAAAAGAGCGGGATAGCCGTACTCGCCCGATTGAATGTGGTGTGAGAACCGAATGTTCCAGCCGCCTCCGTCATTGGTGTTGTCGCGGGTAAACGTATTCATGTACGGATCGATGGCTACGTCGTAGATGTTCCGGGTACCGTGCGTGTATACCTCCATTTCGGTCCCATCGGGCCGCACCCGGACAATACCGCCCCCCAGCATAGTCAGTTCTTTGCCTGTCCGATCAACTGCCTTGTGAAACCCAAAATCACCCACTGCAATGTATACCCAGCCATCAATGCCCATCCGAATGCCATTGGTGGCGTGGTCCGTACCGCGCTTCTGGATAAAGTTTACGTTGCTGATATGCTGGATCAGGGGTTTGGACGGTCCGTCGGCGACTCCATCCTGGTTTTTATCCTCGAAAACGACCAGATCCATGCCGGTTGCTTTCTTTGTTTCCGGCGAAAAGGTGGTGTGCAGCACCAGTAATTGATCGCCCAGCGGCAGAATTCCCCGTGGATTATCGACCTGAGCGAATTCCGTATGGCTGTCCATCTGCCCATCATTATTTGCATCGATGAGCCGCACGATGCTTCCTTTACCGGGCTCTTTGCCCAGCGATCCCATTTTATCGACGCCCACGTACACTTCCCCCGTAGGCGCCACGGCTAAGCAGGCCGGGCTAGGCGTTAGCGATGGGCCTGCGAAGGCATTTAACAGTAGCTCATCGGGCCAACTGGCCGCTTTCAACAAGGTATCAGCTCCTTGCCGAAGCGGCGATCCATTCATTTTGTAGGACGTTGACTCCCTGCTTATCATTCCAGCCATTAACCCGAGGGTGGCAACCCCTACTCCTACTACTACAATTGACCGTAACATCATTGATTTTAATCCAGTGAACCTGCTTACCTAAGTAGCACCAGGGGCATTACCTACTTGATAAGTATGGTGTGAATGTTCCTTTTTTTCTTTTTGGATCGGTACCGATCTGCCCCAACTTGCCACGAAGGAGGTGTATCGTACACGACTGATGGAATTTGGCAGTTGGTAAAAAACACAGTCTCATCATTCACCTGGTCAACCAACGTGATTCCGTGCTTATTTTGAGTATGAATCGACTGCTCAACAGCATTCAGCACTATATTCCCCTCTCCTCAGCGGATGAAGCGATCATTGCTACGTTAGTTCGTCGACATACGTTTACGAAGGGCGAACACCTGTTGCAGGCTGGGCAGGTCTGCAAAAGCGTCTTCTTTATTGAGAAGGGCCTGGTCCGCTATTATACCAGTATCGAGGGGGAAGAGAAGACCAGCTACTTTAACAAAGAGGGCGAATTCGTATGTGATTACGCCAGCTTTCTGCCCCAGAAGCCTTCCCTAACCAACATTCAGGTTCTGGAAGACGCTACCATCTACAGTATCAGCCAGGCTAATATGGACCTGTTGTACCAACAGGTTGAACAGGGGGAACGGTTTGGCCGGCTGGCCATCAGCGAGGTTTTTGTGAGCGCTATTCACCAGATCAACTCCCTCTACACCGACCCACCCGAGGTACGTTATCAGACGTTTCTGGCCCGGTTCCCCGAGATAGCCCAGCGCATTCCCCAATATTACATTGCCTCCTATGTAGGCATCAAGCCCCAATCCCTGAGCCGCATTCGAAAACGAATGGCTCAGGCGCATTAATTAACTTGGGTGAACGAGGGGCGGTTTTTGGGTGGTGAGCTTTGTGATCAAAATCGAACACAAAGCTTATTACTATGAAAACAGACTATGCACTGGCCCCCTGGGGCTGGCGGTCGCCATCCTACTGGATGATCCTGCCCATCGCGCTGGGAATTCTCTTCATTGGTCTCCGATTCTTGTTGGCCCCCCAGATCAGTATGGACGATTTCGGGATACGGCCCTTGACTGATTCAGCCCTTGCCTATGGCCGCATCAAGGGGATACGCGATATTTTTTCGGGAATAGCCTTACTGGCTTTATGGCTGACCCGAATGAAAAAGGCGGCCGCGTGCGTGTTTACGGCTGCCAGCATCATCCCCTTTACGGACTGTCTGCTACTCTACCAACAGAACGGAGTGGACTTACCCCGCCTGCTGGTTCACGGCGGTACGGCCGTGTACATGGTCATCACGAGTTATTTTTTATTCAGTAAGTCTAAACAATTAACTGCCTGATGGATGCATTCACGCTCCGACAGGTGTTGCTAGTGCTGCACCTGTCGGGTCTGGTCATAATGGCTGGCACCACGATTACTGAGTGGGTCGTGTTTCGCTCGTTCCTAGGCCTGTTGACAAAGCAGGATAAGGCAGCCCTCAGCCTTTTCAGCCTGCTGTCGGGTTTAGGCCGACTCTTATTGGTCGGCGGGGGCATACTGTTACTTTCCGGGATTGGCCTGACGATACTCAGTGAGGGCGTCTATTTACAGCAGCTCTGGCTGCAAGTAAAGCTGGGGTTAATCTTGCTGCTGCCGCTGAATGGGCTGCTGGTGGGCAGCCCGCAAATGAAGCAGATAAGAAACAGCCTTCTATCGGAGGGGATCAGTCTGCCTGTAGCGATCCAGCCTGCGGTTACGAAGCTGACTTGGTTTCATAGCAGTCAGTTACTGGTGTTTTTTACCATTATCATCTTGGCGGTCTTTAGATTCATCTAGCCTATAGAAGCCCAACGATCGTCATCGCAATGAGGAGTCTGACCGAGCCTTTCATAGCTACTCCGCACTAGCTGGCAATGGGGTAACCTGCCGCCTTGCTGGCCGCTCTGGCAGGCCGTGTACTATTTTTGACCAATAGAAGAAGGCTGATCTTTTCGAGCAGATTAACGATACGTTGAACCAACTTGACCGCTAGTCGGTCGGTCGTGCCTCGCTTCCTTTAGTACTATGCGCTGACACGCAGTCTGTTAAATTATCGCTTATGATCTAAGAGTTTCGGAAGCCGTGGCATAAAACTCTGGTGCCAATTGGTCTAGTACATTCGCCCTGTTTTCCGGCAAAACGTACAAGGACATCACAAGCCATATGCTATTTCCGTACACGTAACAAAAGCAAAAACGCCTAACTAGCTTCATGTGAACTAGTTAGGCGTTTCGTTTGCGGACTGGACGGGGCCGAAGAAGCTATTATAAGGTATTTATAATCAGCGGCTTATAAATACCTGTTGAAACAAGTTTGAAATAATGTCAGGCTAAATGGGGTAAGTGACCGCTAGAGGTCAGCCCCTGACTTTATTTCCATTTAAAGCCTTCTACATCAAATTCAATCTGACGAAGGCCCTCATTATAAAATTCAGCTTCGATCACCATCCTCTTAGCTGTCCGTAGCTTCTTAATTATTCCATTCGAAGAGTTGATGAAAACGATGTCGCTACTACCATCAGAGGCACCTGAGAAAGAGTAGGTAGTCGGTTTGCCCTGATCGAAGCGAATGCGCACAGTACCACCGTCATATGTGCTATTAAACTGCCCCTTTGATACTTTGAGATATGTATCGGTTTCGCCTCCTTTTCGACGTACCACGAACGAAGCTGTTGAGCCGCCGTTGTACGGAAAATCAAACTCTAGCAACTCCTTAGCATCAACCGTCGTAACTGTACTCTTGGCACCCATTTTATCCTCATTTTCGAATGAGTACCAATTGGATACGGGTTCTACAGGTTTTTCTTCAACCGCCGTGGTTGCCAACATTGTAGTATCTGTTGGGCTAGCTTCGACGGAACTGGTAGTAGAAGCTGCTGGAGAATTATCATTCGATAGCTGTCCGAGAATGATAAGGCCACCAAAAATACCAACTACCCAGGGCCAGATCTTTTTGCCTTTCTTCGGTTGAGGGGTAGGTTGTTGTTGAGGTATAGGTTCCAATTGCATATATAGATTGTTTGACAGTTGCTGTAGACTCTTTAGTTGAGTGATGACATTGATAATAATATGGCTCGCAAGAGCACCTAGACTTTTTGACGAGTAAGCTCCTTTCGTTGATACGAGATCAACTCTTCTTGCATTTCTAGTAGCTTATTCTTCTCAATCAGTTGATAACCTTGAGGAATAGGATCGCTCTCGATTGTGCCGTCTATCAGATAAGCAGCAGTCGTGTTGAGCAGGGAAGCCAAGCGTTTTAAGTCGCTTAGGGATGGTTCAGATTTGTTTAGCTCCCATTTAGATACGGTCTGTTTCCCACTTTTCAGACCCATCTTTTCCGCTACTTCTGATTGACTCAGATTGGCGGCTTCACGCGCTTCTTTTATTCTGTCCCCCAGAGTCTTCATTTATTATTGGATAAATGTGATACCATATGTTGACAGGTAATATTTAAAGTATTACTTTTGGGTGTGCAGACATTACACAGTATCGCATACTGTGTAAATGTAAGACTTAGGTATTACGCAGTCAACCCTATGAGTTACCCAAATCAACGAGCGGTGAATACGCAGGCCCTAACGGTCGATTACTGGCGTGGCCGCCTACAGGACCTGCTGCCTCCCAAATATTCGCTGAGAGGTTTGGCAGCGGCGTTAGCTAAGACTGATGATTACTATGCCGATGTGGTAGGCTATAGCCGAATGCAGAACATCGTCAATGGCCGAGGGAGCTTACAGGCTACGGCCCGCACGGTCGACCTGATTCTACGCCTATTTCCTATTGACACGGCTGGTAAAGCTGTTTTGGACTTGCCTACAAAATCCAATTCATAAAAATGCCCCGGTACTGTCTCGAACACAGTACCGGGGCCAAAACTGTAAAGCTGAATGCAAAACTACATCACAAATCCCCTCACGCAACATGCCCGCGTGCAGACCTATCAAACCTACGCCGCCCGACTGCTCCGGGCCAAACTCGACGAAAGGCCTGATTTGGTCGCTCATTACCGAAATAAGATGGCAACAACTCTACCTGCTCGCTCATGATCGTTAACCTATTTCTGCTGCTGGAACTGCAAGCGCAGGACCAATTGGGTACGTTGACGTATGACCAGCTTTCCGAAGCTGAGGCCGTCATTGCCGGTACCGAAACCGCCTTTAAAGCCATGTGCGTGGAGGAGGCCATATACACGATGTATGACCGGAATGACCGCATCCAAAAGACGGTCAGCCTGACAGTACCGAAGCTGGAGAGTCTACACACCAGCCTAACCAATATGCTTACCGTGCAATACGGTTGCGCGGACTAACCCGATCGGGCGACCTGTTAGGAGCAGGTCGCCCTTTATTATTCCCCAGTGAGATGAGGTCTTTATCCTTTTGGGGCGCACCCGCTGCGTCCTTACGCGCCAATTTTATCACCCCCTCCTTCGTGGCTCAATGACCAACATCACGCCACAGCACGTTTATGATGCCACAGGGGGAGGCCTCGACATCATTCTAGCGTACTACCCGCAGGCTGAAGCCTGCGTGCATAGCCGCTCCAAGAAATTCAGCATCCGCGACGAACGTACCCCTTCCTGCACAATCAGCGAGTACAACGGCGTATGGTACGTCAAAGATTACGGTTCCTCTAAGCGTTCGATGTCGCCCATCGACGTGGTGATGCGGGAAGAACAGATCGAGTTTAGCGACGCCATGAAGCTGCTCACTGACCGCTACCAGTTGGTGGGCGATGATCCTAAAAAAGCGCCCCGCGGTTATGAGTTCGAGAAGCGCCCGGCTACTGCCGACGAGGTTGAAGGCGAATACTACCCGCAGCTAAAACCGTTCTCGATCGCTGATCTGAAACACCTGTTTGCCAAGCAGGTGTGGACGTACCTGAGCCGCATGGGCCTGATGGCAGCGGAAGCCCCCAGCGACGAAAACGCCCTGGCCAATGCCCTCCCGATCTGTCAGAAATATAACCTGCATTCGCTGGCCAGCTACACCTTCATCAAGAACCGGGAAGCCCTCATTTTCAAGTCGACGGATGCCTACCCGATGTTCCTCTACGACGAGGGTGATTGGAAAAAGTACTACATACCCAAAGCGAAGGAGGGCGGACTGCGGTTTTTCTCGACGGGCAAAAAGCCCAGCAAATACATGTTCGGCCTGCCGCAGATCAGAAAGCGGCTGGACGAAATGAAACCCCAAGCCAGCGCGGCCGTCGACGATGATGGTAACCCTGTCACCACGAAAGAGGAAAAGAAAGGGCCAACCAAACTGCCCGAAATCATTCTATGCAGCGGCGGATCGGATGCCCTGAACGTAGCCGTGCTGGGCTATTTGCCCGTTTGGAAAAACTCGGAAACCGACCTGCTGGAGAGCTACCAGTACAACGAGTTGAAGGGGCTGGCCGAGTACGTATATAACCTACCGGACATCGACGAAACTGGCCGTAGGGAAGCGCATAAGCTGGCGATGGAATATCTCGACCTACGGACGATCTACCTGCCGGAGGAGCTACAGAAACGCCGGAGCCTGTCAGGGAAGCCCTGTAAAGACCTACGCGACTACTTCAACTACTACACCACCAAGAGCTTCGATAACCTGCTGAAGCACGCCTACCCGCTTAAATTCTGGGATGAGGAGGTGCGGCGCACCCGCGATGGGGAGTTGGTCACCAAGTTTGGCCGGCCCCTCTACGACTACAAGCCCAACAACGAGCTGATCTATCATTTCCTATATCGGAATGGATTCGGGCTGATGGAAATGCCCACCGATAAGAAAGGCGAAATTCTGGTGCACGTGGATGGCAACGTGGTGCGACCGATCGAGTTTCCCCAGATCAACCGCTTCGTCAAGAATTTCCTCAATGACCGCTACAGCTCGCTCGATCTGCTGAACGCCTTCCACCGCTCGACCAACTTTAGTAAGGATTCGATGAATAACCTGAAGCTCATCAAACTGACGTTTGAGGACTTCGGGCGGGATTTCCAGTGGCTGTTTTTTCAGAATGAAGCCTGGCGCGTGACGGCCGATGGCGTGAAGGCGGTCGAGTCTAAAAAGTGCGACGTGTATGTGTGGGAAGACGAAGTAGCCAAGCACGATGTCAAGCTGCACGACGCCCCGTTTACGGTCACCAGAGACGAGAAAACGGGGGAACTGGACATCGAGATCACCAACACGGATTGCCTGTTCTTTCGCTATTTAATCAATGCTTCGCGGGTGTACTGGCGCCGCGAACTGGAGGATAAGGCCGACGAGCTGCCCCACAACGAGCGCCATGCCTACCTGAAGAAACACCAGTTCGACATTGCCGGGCCACTGCTTACCAAAGAGGAGCAGTACGAGCAGAAACAGCATTTGCTGAACAAGCTGGCCAGCCTGGGTTATCTGCTGCACCGCTACAAAGACCCGGCCCACGCCTTTGCCATCTGGGCGATGGACTACAGCATCACCAACGTCGACGAGAGCCAGGGCGGTACCGGCAAGTCGATGGCCTACACTTCGCTGGATTGGCTCATGCAGACGATGATGCTGGCGGGCCGAAACGCCAACCTGACCAATAACGCGCACGTACTGGAAGGCACCACTGAGCATACCGATTTGATGCTGATCGACGATGCCAATAAGCATCTGGACTTCGAGTTTTTCTATTCGATGATTACCTCGTTCACGGAGGTCAACCCCAAGGGCCAGGCTAAATACACGATTCCCTTCGCCAAGTCGCCGAAACTGTGTATCACCAGTAACTACCCGCCCTCGAAGCTCGACAAATCGACGTACCGCCGCATCTGGTTTACGGCCTTCTCAGACTACTACCATAAGAACCCGGAGGGAACCTACCGGGAGGAGCGCGTACCGATCTCGGAGTTTGGCAAGTCGCTGTTCGCCGATTTTACACCCGCCGAGTGGAACCACTATTACAACCTGATGGCCCGCTGCGTGCAGCTGTGGCTTCAGCATGGGCAGATCCTGCCGCCGATGGATAACGTCATGCTCAACGCCTACAAGTCGCAGATGGGGCCAAATTTCCATGCCTGGGCGGATGCGTATTTCAACGCCGATGATAAACGCCTGGATCGGCTGGTACCGCGCTACATGGCCTACGAAACCTACAAGACCAATGTGCAGGGAAACTTGTCAAGTCAAGGCTTCATGGACAAGCTCAAAGCCTGGTGCAACTACAACGGCTACACGTTGCAGCCCAATGATCTGAAAGGGAAAGATGGCCGGATCATGTGCCGGCACAACAAATACACGCTCCAGCGCGGAGAGTGGGTCACCACCGGCAACACCGCGACTGATGAATACCTGTACATCCAGACCGATAGCCTGCTTGTGCCTGAGCGCCGCTATTGGGACGATCAGGACGGCTCGCTGCCCGAAAGCAGCCTCAACTTCTAGTACAAGTGATGTTCACCGCGGCGGCGGACCGCATAAATCCAAGTAAGACAAATGATTGATTATCAAGAACAGAGAGACGACAAAGGTCAGTTTCTGTTCTTCGTTCCGATGGTTCAATACCCCCTGAACGACGAACAAACGCTACTGGTGTTCCATACACCTCAAGAACCTGATGCATTAGACGGACATGGCCAGATTGAGTGGATACCGCTGGGGCGGCTCGATGACCAGAGCTTTATCATCGAGAGCATGACCCGTAACAGCCTGATCCGTGACGGCTGGGATTTCGACAAGTACCCAAATCCCTACGTTGCCATTGGCAACCCAATCGAGCAGAGCCATGAATGAACTTGAAATCTTGCTCGACGAATTACAGAGCATCAAAGAACGACTATCCGATTACGTTAGCCAGAACGCGACCGAGCTTGACGAAACCGATCCAGTCCACGAAGCCCTTCACTCAATGGATGATGTAATTGACTGGATGGAGCAGGCCGTAGGTACGGACGAAGATGGTTGATGATCCCAACGAAGCCAGGCTGGCGAGAAATCTGGCCAGCCTGGCCACCGATCCACCGGCGCGCGTGCAGTACGATCTGATGCTGCAAATCGTCTCAGACTGCCGCATCTTACGCCGCCCCCTATTGCCCTTCCTGCAAGGGCTGGCCACGTCGGAGAACCCTGCTCCTCCCGCGCCCTCTGTCTCTGAATCAGCGTTCGTATGCCCGGACTGTAACAAGCCGTTCAAAACGCACCACGCCCTATGTGGCCATCGCAAACTGCATCGCTCCCAGAATGCCTAATGAAGTGGCTGCTCTACCTGCCAGCCGCATCGATCTGCCTAATGCTGGGTCTGATCTGTCTGCTGCTGCTCATGATGGTAAGACCGCTGATCGTGGATTGGATGGGGGTGCGAAATCACAAAAATCAACTCGTTAACATGGCTAATCTGAATCTCGTCGATAAACACTTACTCACGGTGGCCACCGCAAAAGCCCTAAAGGAAAAAGGGCTCAGGCTATCCACGCATTTCTCCTGGTTCGTAATAGACGAGCATGATCTTACACATCCGGCTTTGGTTCGGACATCGACTTTGACCGAAAGAGACTTCCCTTGCTATCCCGCCTCAAGTTTTTCGGAGATATGGGAGCTTCTGCCCTGGAAACTGGAGATCAACGGCGAAATGTGCGGCCTTCACCTTCAGGGGATGAATATGTTCGGGCAGTACGTCGCCCAATATTACTACTACCCTAAAATGAAGTCACGGCTGGAGGGCCAGATCACCGCCGCTACGGCGGTTGAAGCGGCAGGTACGTTGCTGCTGCGGCTATTGGAAGAAGGGTTGGTAACAGCTGATCAAATCAACCAGGTACAAGACAAACTCAAGCAGTAATGGAAGACCTAAAATCAAAAGAGACAGTGCGCGATATGCTGGCCACGCGTGAAGAGCTTCGAGCATCCATGACCGAGTTAGAATGGGGGTGGATAATGACTTTGAAGCAAATGGATTTGCGGATGGTGATGGCTAAACACAGCTGCGACGCAATCGAGGCGGCTGATAAGATTGTCGACCTGCTGGAAGTGAATCTGGCGCTGGAGGACAATGTACGTGAGGTGCATAAGGCCGCGTATATACTGGCGGCCGTCGAACTGATGGGGCCTGAGTTTATCGCCTCACTGACCGAGTAGCAATGCTATGCCCATCGACCGGAAGAAGTACCCCCGGAAATGGCGGAAGATTAGCTACTTCATTCGGTTCGTCCGAGCGAAGGGAAAATGCGAGGAGTGCGGAGCCAAACACGGCGAACCGCATCCCAAGACCGGTACGGAGGTTGAACTACACACGGCCCATCTGGATCACAACCCCGCTAACTGTAGCTTTTTCAACCTCAAATCGTTGTGCCACGTCTGCCACCTGGCGCACGATCGACGCGATAACTGGCGCCGGCGGCTATATGGCCCGACCGGCCAATATCACAACCAAATCAAGCTATTCGAATGAGTAAGACACCTGTCGTTCGGTTCAATTACAACGAGCCGATCCACGTGCTAGGCGTGTCGAAATACATCAGTACGTTGGGTTTGTATTCATTAGATGCCTGCGTCTATGCTGATCTGAATGGCATCAAAGAGCGCGTTGCTGCCTATTTCGCTGCCTACCCCCGGCACAAGGTGCTGGTGCGGATGGAGCAGTTCAAGCACGAAGAAGATCCCGACGGGAAGGGCCGGGCCTTCAAGATGATTGTCGGTTCTGGAAAGGCCCCTAAGCTGAAAGCCAAACCGACGACGAAGCAGGGCAGGGCCACCTCGAAACGCATGAAAATGCTGACTAAAGAAGCTAAACACCTGCGGACCGAAAAACCGAATATGACATGGGCCAACGCTATGAAGCGGGCAGCCAAAAACCTCAAGAAGAAGTGAAAAAGGACGATAAAAAAGAGGCGGCACGGGCAGCACAGATGCTGATCAACGCAAACCTGAGCGACTTGGGGCGTGAGTCGAGCGAACGCATCGCGGCGCACCTACAATACGTCGACGGCTACTACATCGACTACCAGAACGAGATGAAGCGGGCGGTAAGCGAAATGCCGCTGGAAACGGCGCTGGCCGAACTGCTGGGGGAAAAGTGGACGAAGATGAGCCGTACCCAGCAGCGGCAGTGGCTGACCAAGGTTGGCTGGGAAATGGCGGCTACGCTGGAGTTTATTCATCGCTTTGGCGGGGCGCTGTCGGCTCAGGCCACGATGATCGAGCAGTCAGAGAGTTTGCGCGTGGAGGCCCTAACGGCCAAGTTGGCAAAAGACGAACCCTACAACCAAGATCAGGATGAACACAGCCCAGACGCCCCCGGCCCCTCAGAAGGCCATGCTCAAGAGCACAGTGCCATCGGAAGTGGTGCTGCGGCAGTACAGTAAGTGGATTGATGCGGCCAACTTCCGCTTATTTATCGTACTCGACGCCTGGCATGGCCTGCATGCTGACACCAAACTTCTCGACGTGCAGAAGGAAGAGGAGGTCTACCGCACCACTGAGTACGTGATGGGCCGTATCCGCGACGGCAGCTTGCTGCCGTTCTAACTAAACACAATCCTATTTCTAAGGGGCCTCGCGCCCCTTTTTTCGTGCCGCACGCCACCACAGCCGCCGTTTCTTTGCAATCTTCCCCTTATAACTACGTTTGGGCTGTAACTCTGTAACAAAGAGGGGGGAGGGACGGGGCAAACACTGTGGTTGTCAAGCCATTAAGGTGTTACAAAATAGATTTTGTCTTTGTAACAAAATTGACTCTGTTACAAAAATCTGTAACACTTAATCCCTTGACCTTTCGCCAGTTAGCGCTGATACAAACCCAACGGGGGTTGTTACAACCCCTTGGACAAACCGTAACAGGCTGTGTATGCTGGTAGTCAACTACTTAGCCGCCTGTTACAGGATTACAAAAAAATTACACGTTTTACCGACTCTGGCCCAGCAACTAACCAGCGGCAACTTCCCGGCAGCTGAGCGACGCTGTTGTGTACTTTCCCCTAAAAAATGCAAAATGGTAGGTGTACGTATGAAAAATTATTGCATAGTTTTTCACTAGGTAGTAACTTGTGATGTAATGGTCCCTGCCATTCCACTACCCGCCGAATAGCTTGCAGCTGATTCGACAACCTCTTTCTACTCAATGATTAAGACCTGTGTACCTGTCCGCGATCGTCACGTTCGTCAGTTCATCTGTGCCCGCTTCGGCAACAACACCACCACCGTCGAGCTTTCAAGAAAATCCATGCTGGGCGTACTGGCCGAGCTAAGCTGCGAGAAGGTGGGCTACCGCCATGTAATCCCTTCCTGCGCGGTCGATCAGGCCACATCGGTCATCCTGATGTATCCCGACTCGCTCAAAAACCACTTCATCCATCCCAACAAGTTGCAGCTGCTGGAGAAGATGTTCAGCTACATGTTTTCCCAGATGTTCCTGGAGGCCTGCGAGGTGAGTCTGATGCTGGGCATGTCGGATTACGACGCGGTGAACCTGTTTATGGATCGGTACGGCATCACTGAAGACATGGTGGCCTCCGATACGCTCCGAAAGAAATGGCGCGATCACCAGCGGTATATGAAGCGCAAAGTGACCAACATGCTACAGCAGTCGCTGAATTGAAAAAAAAGGTTGGGCAGTTCTTCACCCGTTTTTGGGGGGTACTCACCGATATACCGACTTGTTCGTTCATCTGACGAGTTGTTCACGGCAAAAAACCGCCTTCCTGCGCTGGAAAGGCGGTTTTTTGCCGTGAAAGGGGCTGTTTCTACGTCCTACTAAATGGCTATTCTTCGGGGGTACTTTGCCGAATGACTCCCGTCGACCGGACCACTGACATTCCTGCACTACCGAAACAGGCCGGTCAAGCAAACGTGCCTGGTATTCGCCGCCTCTGGCTGGTGGAAGACCGGCACGTGCTGGGGGTTGTCGATCCACGCACCCAACCAGGTACGCTCACCAGCTGGTCGCTGCCCGAAGGTGGGCTGACGCTCATCGACGGCGAAGCCTTCCCCTACGTGGCCCTCACCTGCCGCGCGGCGCTGGGTACCTACAACCAGCGGACCGTGGCCAGCGTGCAGGGCGTCGGTTACGCCCAGACGGTAGGCATCACCCTACCGCGCTACCATCCCCAGACCCAGCTGGTGCTAGCCCGGATCATGGGTCGACGTTGGGTAGCGGTCATTCAGGACGCCAACGACCTGGGGCATCTGATCAGCTTGCCGCAGTATCCACTTCGTTTCGAGGCCGCCTTTGGGGCGAACCCCAGCAGCTTCAACCTGGTCGGCTCGACGCTCACGCCCCAACCGGCGCTGGGCTTTTCCGATTTCTGGCTATTCGAGAACGCAGGCGCGGAATTCTCCTACGCATTTTCTGACGAGTTCAACTCATAATTTATGGCGCAGCCTTACCAGCCTTCCGACGTGAAGGCGTTTTTTCGGAGGTGGCTCAAACCCACGCCGCCCGCCCCGCCTCGCTCCATCAAGGCGGAGTACCTGGCCGATGGCATCGACCAGATGATCGACATGCTGTCGGTCAACACCTGGGCTCCAGTATTTGGCCTGGTCAGCGACGGACTACGGCTGGTGATCCAGATCGTCGACTGGACCGGTGGCCTCGGCCCCAAGCCGAATACGGGTGAGTACATCGGCACCACAGGCCGGGTGGCCAACATTGCCGACGCGGTGAGCATTCGTGGCACTCAGGGCATTAAAGGCTGGTCGCCCCTTCTGCAATTGCAAAGCACTGCGCCGGTAGGTGGCACCTGGGTCGAGGGCATAGTACTGAAAGTGGTCGACTGGACTGGTGGCGAAGGCAACAAACCGGGTCTGGGTTACGTGGGCGCGAACGGCATCGTCGCTGACGCGAGTCAGGCGGTCAATGTTCGCGGGGCTTCGTGGTTTGCCTCCGACACGGTACCGCTAGACCTGAGCGATCCGGCTGCCTTTGGGCAACGGGGCGATTTGTGCCTGCACACGCTGACCGGCGACGTGTACCGCTGTGAGTTGGGTACGGGCCGCTGGATGCTGAAAGGCAACCTGCGCGGCATTCCAGGCCTGAACTGGCGCGGGGCCTGGGTGGCTAACACGGTGTACGCCGTTGGCGATGTGGTGGCCACTGGTGGCAGCGCCTACGTGCGGAAAGTAGCCGGCTCATCAGGTAGCAGCTTTAGCGGCGTGGGAGCCAATTGGGACCTGTTGGTGGCCAAAGGCGACAAGGGCGATCAGGGCAACCGGGGCTGGACGCAGATAGCCGTACTCGTGAGCGATGGCAACCGAGTAGTCCGTCAGGTGACCGACTACATTGGCGGTGAAGGGCCAAAGCCCACGGATTACATTGGCCAGTATATCACCAGTACCGGCTTCACGACCAATATTGCCTTGGCGCAGGACGTGCGCGGGCCACAGGGGATTCAGGGCCTTCCGGGCACATTAACGGCTAGTGCATTTCCTGAAGTCAATAACGGCGGAGGTATTGCCGACACTACCTACGCGGTACTGCAACAGGGCACCACCCTACAGCGCATTCCGCTCAATGCGTTGCCGATCCGAATGAACAGCCTTTTCGGGCCAACGGGCAATATTGCTCAAGACCTGAGGGGGCTTCTATTCAGCCAGTATACCGATATATTTCAAGGCAGGTTATTGGAGTCGTGCGAAAAATGGAATACGGGCACGTCGGCTTGGGATGTGCAAAACGCGACGGTTTCACTGGGCTTCCAGAAGCTACTGGCAGGCCGCCCCTTTTTGGCGTCACAAACCATCATTTACGCGGGTGACAAATACCGTCTGACCATCCAGACCGATAATTCAAGTGAAGGGGCCATGCTAGCTATCTACATGGGCTACTTTACGGGGGCGGTCGGCTTTGGGACAAACTTGAAAGTAACGGTAGAAACGTCAAGCAATGGCGGAACCAGCTACACGACAAGGCTAGCTGAAACCAATATTACGTTCTCCAGCTACTACCTGTTTATGCCGGTTGACTTAGGCGGCAACCGAGTGCGAGTAACATTGGATGCTGTAGGCGCGGCAGGATCGAACTTCGCACTGCATGGCCTAGGTGGGTTTTCGGGAAAGAGTTCAAACCAAGGACGGTTCTGGAATCGGCTACCGTTTGGCTGGAACTATAAGCAGTATGCTTCATTTGGCTTTCAGGCCAACGATGGCCCACCCGATTGCGCGGCGCTGGAAGTACGTTCGACCGATGCCGGGTTTTTGTTTCCACGCATGTCGGGTGTCCAGCGTGACGCGATTCCGTCACAAACAGATGGGCTGACACTGTACGTAACTGACTCAGGTGCGCCTGGCGGCTTCTGGGGGCGGATTGCTGGCTTCTTCCATAAGTTCTTAACCGTTACGGCGGCAGGTGTACTGAACCTGGACGAGCTACAGCTGCCGAGCGCCTTCCGCAACCGGAAGCTAGTTATGTGGCAGGTGACGGGTAACGATCATCAGTTCATCGGGCTGGGGGCCAACAGCGGCGAGTTTCGGCTTCAGGTTGATGGGAGCAACACCGATTACAATTGGTACGCCGGTACGTCGCCCGCTCTATCGGCCCTGCTCATGCGCCTGACCGGACTCGGTAAGTTGCTGCTGGGCACGAACGCCCTGACCAACAGCAACGCGCAGGCGGAGATTGCCGGGACGAACGCGAACGACGGAGTCATTGCCACCTTTACCAATAAGTTTTCTGCCGCAGGTCGTAAGGGTGCCCAGCTTCAGTTTCATAACACCGGCATATCGATGTGGCGGATTGGGCTAGCCGCTGGGGACGATCAGGCGGGTGATGCCTTCGTGTTCAAGGGGTGGGCCGGTGGGTCGTTCCCGGAACTGGTACGCATCACCGCCACCGGCTCCATAGGTATCGGCACCGACAACCCCCAAGAGAAGCTGCACGTGATGGGCCGGGTACGTTCAGCCGGTATCGTAGCTGGCGGTACCACACCGGGTATCGTTGCGCGACCCGGCTTGGGGACTGGCGCGGCGGCAGCCATCAGCGGGGCCGACATGGCTGGCCTGATCAGCCTGACCGCCGGCAGTGGTACTGGCGCGAATGCCGAGGTCTGCAAGGTGACGTTTGCCACCGCCTACACGGCAGCGCCCAAAGTGGTGATGCTCGACGCCCGCAGCAAGAACGGCAGGTATCAGCTGGGGCGGCTGTTTGTGTCGGCCATTACGGCCACCGACTTCACGATCTCAACGACCGACAGCGCGATCGATGCCGGCACGGCAAACATTGATATTCAGTACGTGGTGATTGCTTAATCTTTTCTTTTCGATGTCGACCATCCAACAACCCATTGCCCCCCAGCCGCTGACAGGTCTCAACCGGCTGGGCGTTTTTGCTTCATTCACCATCCTGGCTAACCGTGAGATGGTGCAGCAGACCAACATCGTCTACTGCGACGATCAGGGCGTATCGCTGCTGGAGAAAGCGGCGGCCGACGAAACGCTGACCGAGCAGCAGCGCCAGGAGCTGGCCACGCTCTACCAGACCAAGCTGGTCACGCGCACTACGGAGGGGGCCTTCGTGGATGCGACTGGTCAGGTCGTAGCGGCGGATGCGGAAGGAGCCATTCCGCAGCTTCAGTTCTTTCGGAGCCTGACCTTCGCGCAGGTGATGGCCATGGCAGGCCTGACCGAAGAGGATAGCTTCGCTGACGGGCTGTACGCGCTGATCAGTGCTGAAATTAGTAAAATTGATGGACGGGGCGGACTGTGATGGTACAGCGGATTAGTAACGACGATACCAGGTATCGGGTCTTGGTCTATCTGGACAGCGAAACCCAGAAGTCAGACCAGTTTGTGGTTGCGGAGCCAATTTTCGTCGAGTTATTTGATAGCCGGGTAGTGGTTATTCCAGCCGACTTCGTGAGTGATGGCCACTCGACGCCGAGACTGCTTGATGTGCTGTTGCCTCATTACGATGCGAAAACCAATCTGGCGGCGATCGTACATGACTTTCTGTATATGCACTGGGAGGTGTTTGAGCAGCAGCAAAAGCAGCTTCGGGCGGCAGTCCTGGAATGCCCGTCTCGGTTGCTATCCATCGACATCGATGATCCACGCGCTTATGCCGATGAGGCGTATTATCGCTTAATGGAGCAAATGGCGCCGTGCCAATGGCGAAATGGCCTGTATTGGGTAGCGGTGCGATGTTTAGGCTGGTGGAATTGGCGAGGATACCGCCGAAATGACCGTACACGAAAGTTTCAGTAGAGATACTTAGCGGTTTTTGGCTTTTGAAACGGTGTGATTCATATTTAGGCTTCCAAAACTGTAAATGAATCACCATGGACTTTGAGATGGAAAAGCAGCTCATCAAACAATGGGTAACTGAAGCTGTTCATAGACAGTACGCTGATGTGGAACTGACGTTCACCTTTGTGCCGGTGCTAAAAGAGTTTGCCCGAGTTGTATGCAGACGGGAGCAAGAACTTGTCGTTGTGGTTAACTACAATGAGTTTCCGAATGCATCGGTTGATACTAATGAGGGGCAGCTTGCGCTGATAGTGGCTGGGCATATAACCGATAGGATATTGGATCGTTTAGTCCAGGCCAAGTGGCATCCTACTGGGGTTGCTCAGTGATTGATAGGATCGTCCCGGTTGTCAACGTATAAGTTACGGTAATAGGGAAACCCCGTCTGTGGTTACAGACGGGGTTTTTTGTGTCCTATGGTGAGGGGTTTTGACCCAGCATGTTTGTAGCCGGGGCCGCCCGTGCGGTCCTTTTCCAGACAGACACTCATGACGGGCTTTTCTTTTGCTGGTACCTGGTACCTCGACTATGGCTACGCCGAACGGATGCGGGAGGTAATCCGGCCCCGCCTGGAGGCTGGCAAACACCCTCTGCCCGAATCGCTCCTGCTGGCCAATCAGCACGAAGGGGCCTCGCTCATCCAGCAAATCACGCCGCGCGGGCAGCTGGCCATCACCGCCGGGCTGACGGGTAGTGAACAACGCATTGCCGACTACTTCCGCACCAAAGACGGCATTGGCATCCTGTCGATCAATGGGGCCATGTCGCGCTCGGGGGAACTCTGCTCGTATGGTAACGAAACACTCATGGCCTGGGCCAATATCCTGGGCCGCGATGAGTTTACCCGCGCCATTCTGCTGCGCGTGAACTCACCGGGCGGTACCGTCGACAGCACCAAGGCCTTTGCCGACACAATCCGGGCCGTCGATGCCATCAAGCCAGTAGTGACCTGGACGCCGTTTGCCGCCTCGGCAGCGCTGTTCGTGGCCAGCCAGGGGCGCGAAATCTGGGTGGAAGATCAGCAGGTAGGCGGTATCGGCTCCATTGGCGTGCTGATGGTGCTGACAAACCAGAGTAAGGCACTCGAAAAGCAGGGCATCGAGGTGGAAATCATGCGGGCGGATGGCTCCCAGGACAAAGCCTTGGTGAATGGCGTCGAGCCGATTTCGGACCTCACGCGGGCCGAGTTGCAGACGACCCTTAACGCCTGCCGCTCGGAGTTCGTCGGCTACGTGCGCCGGGGCCGGGCAGGCAAAATCAAGTCCGATGAGGTGTTCACCGGCAAAATGTACCTGCCTAATCAGGCGGTCAAACTGGGCCTGGCTGACGCTAAAGGTACGTTTCAACAGGCCTATCAACGAGCAATTCAACTTTCCAAACAATAATGGCTAAAACCACTAAACCAGTTACGGCGATCATCGCCGCCCTGTTTCCGAAGTCTGAAAAGGCGCTTTCGGAAGCCCTGGGTACCGAACAGTTCAACGCCTTCGCTGAAGACGCGCAGGAAGTACAGGATCGGCTCGACGCCCAGGCCGAGGGTAATCAGGCCGTGGCGAATGATCTGGCCACGGCCAACGCGACGCTGAAGGAAACCCAGGACAAACTCACGGCCTCGGAAACGGCGCTGGAGAAAGCAAACGGCGACCTGACGGCTGCTAACAAGCTGGCTACCGAAGCGCAGGCCAAAGCGGGCCAGTGGGATGCCTATCAGGCCTCGTTGAAAGGCACCAACATGGGCAGCGATACGAGCAACGGTAAGGAGAAGCCAGCCCCTGTCAGCACGATGAGCGATAAGGATCAGAAGATTCTGGAAGACAAGAACCGACTCGCGGCCAAGTATCCCGGTCTGATGGCTGGCCTGCATACGGTCGCCGACGAGGAATAGCCCCAACCGGCTCCAAGCGCCTTTCACCCTCTTTTTTCACATCTTAATTTTTTTGCGACATGTCAGTTGACGTATCCAGACTAGCGGCCAAACTCAAGGAGAATGTAGCCGACTACTCTAAAATTTTTCGCCTCAACCAGTCCAACGGTTTCAATATCAAGCAGGACCGGTTATTTACCCCTTACCAGATTCGGGACAAGGTGCCCCTGATCCGCAGCTCGACCACGTCGATGCTGCAACCGGGCCGTAAGGGTGGTACCCCTAACTTCAAAGGTGGGGTCGAACTGGCGGGCCGTGAGGGTATGCTGCGCCCGTTTCAGGCCAACCTGAAGCTGGATGAGCAGACGCTGTACGCCTGGACTAAAACGTACCTGGCTAAGAAAAAGCCGACCGACTCAAGCGATATCTACAGCTTCGAGGCTATGAACTGGTACATGGAAAACGTGATGGCGCAGTGCCGCAAGGACGCGCTGGGCTTTGTCTACAAGGGCGTCTACAACGCGACCGGTACCAACGCGATCGACATCATGGATGGTCTGAAGCTGAAGTTTACTCAAGGTATCGCCACGACGGGAACGGGTTGGGTTGGCGACATCCCGGTGGCCAACATCGTGACTTCGGCCGCTACGATCAACGCCAGCAACGTGCTGACGGAGTTGCAGAAGCTGGGCCTGCTGTTCTTCGGAGCAATGGACGAGCCGCTGGAGGAAGAGGTGATTATCGCCGTCGATCCGATGCACATCGTCTACATCACCCAGGCGCTGGATTCGCAGCTGAGCAACAACCAGCAGATCGTGTACCGCGAGAATGGTAAGCTGCGGCTGGCGTTCCTGCCAAAATCGTCGATCGAGCCGCGCACGTGGCTGAAAGGTACCGATAAGCAGCTGCTGACGCTGCCGGGCAACCTGGCGGTGATGGGGCCAGAAGACACGACCGAGGACATTCCCTCGATCCAGATCGAATCGGCGGATCGTAACCTCAAACTCTTCCTGGACGGGGAACTGGGCATCGACTACGCCGATGGCCGGGTACTGTTCATGAACGATAAGTAAGCGGTCCAACGATCGGCAGTCTGAGTCACAGCTAGGATGTTCATCACAGATGTTCACCGCTTTTTTACTTCACCTTTTTCTCTCTTTTGACAATGAAGAATTTACGGCTTATCGGTTCGTTTCTCTTCGCGCTGGTAATGGTTGCCAGCGCCGTTTTTCCCGCTGATGTGCAGGCGATGGTACCCGTGAGTCTGCACGACTTCATGTTCTCGGCTGATCCGATCGTCTGCGGCGCAGCTGGCGCAGTATTCACCGGCATCAGCCGCAAAGTACGCGGAGTGGCCAACATCGGCGGTATCACCAAAATGGTACTGTTTGCCGATACGGACCTTACCACCGACTGGCCCCTGCAAAAGGACATTACGGCGGGTGTTCTCTCGACCCCACCCCCGGTAGCCGCTGGGGTAGTTGGTGCGGTGCTGACCTTCGATACGAATACTGGCCGGGCCAAATCCGCCCGGAAAGGGGACCTGGGCTATCAGACTGTCGACGTGGACGGAGAGGGCAAGTTTGCCGGTTACGAGGCGGCGCAGATCGATGCGCTGGATAAAACCTTGAATAGCGGCGGGGTGGCCATCATCTACTACAAAAACGGCGATCGGTCGGTATACGGCACCAAGCTGGAGCCGTTGACCTTCGAGGATGCGAGCGATACCGGTGCTAAGGGCGACGATAAGCTCCAACTCGACTTCAAGTTCAAAGGGTCGGGCTACGCCTTCCACCCGCCCCTGCTGGGCCCCACGGTGGTCGTGCCCCTGCCGGCTTAACAGGTACGTACCTAAACCGGGCCTCTCTCGTCAGGACGGTACGCCGCCGCGGAGGGGCCTTTTTTTATGGCTAAACGCAGTAAACTCCCAATCAACGTGTATCAGGTCAAAGACGAATTCGCGGGCAAGATCAAGCTCGAAACGGGCGAGGGCGAAACGCTGCTCGACCACAACACGCCCCAGTTGGCGCTGGCCACTCTGTATGAGGGCTCAGATTTGGCGAAGGGTTATATTGAACTGGTAGCTTCCCCTGAAGCTGCCCAATAAAAACAGCTCATGTACAACTTAGACAGCAACAAAATTGACGGCGTGCTCAAGAGCCTGGGCAACGCGGGCAAAAACGCGGTGGCGGCGCTCAACGCCATGACTAATGGCGAGTTCAAAGGCTCGGCGCTGGAAACTGACCCGCTGGGGAATCTGGGCTACATCGTGCGAACGCTGCAAAACGCGAAGGATCAGGCGGCTATTAATGCCCAATTTGCGGGCAAGACCCCGGAGGAGATCACGGCCATTCAGGAGCAGGCACGAGCCGACGAACAGGCGGCGATCCAAGCCAAATTCAACGAGCAGCTGGCCGAGATGACGAAGGAGCCAGAGCCTGAACCCGAACCCGACGAGGAGGGTGCTGGTAGCGAGGATGACCCGAACCAGCCCCAGAATTAACCCCGTCAGCGAAAGCCTAGCCCTTGACCCGGCTGGGCTTTTTCGTATGTTTGTGCCGCTAACTTTCAGTTTTTCTCGATGACCAACCGGCGTGACCCAAGACACGTCGGTTGGCACGTCGTTGTGAGTACGACACGGTCATCGAGAGATGAAAGTTAGCAGTGACCAACCGGCTCCCATATGCCCATTCCAGCGCCCGAAGGGTTTACCGACCTGCGTGTTCATCTGCACGAGGCGGGCGTGGATGCGGCTCATTTAAGCTTCGTGCTGGAGCGTTATCTGGAGCTACCCGCCAACAAACCGCCAAGCGATTGGTTTACCGACGTACAGGCCGAGCACCAGGCCTGGGCCTACCGAGAAGCGGTCGGGACCTTCCAACAACTGATCGTCGACAAGCCCGATGATGGCAATGGTGACGATGACGAGGCCTAATGCCCGTCCTACCCTCACCCGAAAAGGTGGGGGTTTTTTGTTGGCATGAATCTTCAGGACCTCATTCGCCAGCAAAAAGCCACCGTACAAATGCTAGAATCGCTCGTAGGGGCGCGACGAGCATCCCAGATGGAGCTAGATGGGGCAAAGGCGCGTTTGGCCGATCTGGAGGCACAGAGAGACTTTAAACCCCTTCCTTCAGCATCGCCGCGAGTTGACCAGCCGCAGGCCTATGCGCCTGAACTGGAAGGGCCGACCCTGAGCGGTGATGAGTACGCTCGACTCCAGGCCGAGATGTCCGCCGACGCTGACAGGTTGAACCGGAAAATGGCCGGCCTCAGCAACCAGTTGTACCAGGTACCTGACGGCGTGGCTTGCCCGGAACTGACCGGCCCAATTCTGGACCTCAAAGCGCAAATCGAGGCGATCTGGGACCGCAAACGCTACTTGGAGCGTAACCGGCGGTTACCCGAAGAAAAGGCCGAAGCCAGCCACGATGCCGGGCTGCCGCAGCTGCCGGGTGATGATCCTGAACGCTACCAGCTGGCCTACCAAAAGCGGCGGCTGATCGATCAGAAATCGAAGCTGAAGAAAAAGCTGGCCAACCCAAAAGCTAAACTAGGCAAGCGGGCCGAGTGGGAACGCGAACTGGCCGAATGTGAGCTGAAGATTCAGGAAATGGACTTTAAACTGAGTTAGTCAACGTAGTTAGCACCCATGTTAGAGAAATTAGCCTGGACAACGCAGCAACGCAAGGTTGTTGATCTGTTGCCCTACGAGTACAACCCGCGCAAGATGACGGCCCAGCAGAGCCGCAAGCTGCGCGAGAGCCTGGAGAAGTTTGGGCTGGTTGAGATCCCGGTCATCAATGCCGATGGCGTCCTGCTGGCCGGCCACCAGCGTTGCAAAGCGATGGTGGCGCTGGGGCGGGGTGATGAACTGGTCGACGTGCGCGTACCGAACCGGCAGCTGACCGATGCCGAGTTCAAGGAATACAACGTGGCCAGCAATGCCATCAAAGGGGATTGGGTCGACGAACTGCTGCGGGAGCATTTCGCGGAGGTCGATCTGGCTGATTTCGGCATTAGCCTGGCGGATATGGAGCAACTGCACGAGCAGACCAGCACCAAAGCCGACGTACCTGAACTGCCGATCGTGGCCAAGTTCTCGGAGCAGTACAGCGCGGTCGTGATCATCTGTACGAACGCCATCGACGCCAACCACGTGGCGGAGGTATTGCAGCTAGAACAGGCTAAAAGCTACAAATCAGACCGGGTAGGCCGTACCAGCGTCATTCACGCCAAACAGTTCATCGACGCATGGAAAGCTGCAAAATCGTAATTCCGAGCCACAAGCGGGCCACGCGGGTACGGACCACTGCCGTCGTCGAGAACACGATCATCTGCGTACCGGACGCCCAGGCCGACGACTATCAGCGTAATAATCCGGGCTGCGAGATTGTCACACACCCCGACTCAGTAATTGGGCTGGCCCGAAAGCGCGACTGGATCATCAAACACTTTGGTTCGGTCTTCATGCTCGACGATGACATTGCGTCGATGCAGCGGGTGTATACGGAGCCGGGGGAAAAGTCGCAGGTAGACCCAGCGACAGCTTACGCGCTGATCCAGGCTACGGCTGATGCCTGTCGGCAGGCCGGGGCGTTCCTGTTTTCCTTCAGCCACGTACCCGCTCCGGTGCTATACAACCCGATGGGGCCGATTGATCTGGCCGGCTATCATACCGGCTGCGCGCATGGTGTACTGTCAGGATCGAAGCTGTGGTATAGCCCGGAGATTCGGGTCAACGAGGATTACTGGATTAGCTGTTTGAACGCATACGAACACCGGCTCAGCTGGAAGGATACGCGGTTCTACTTTGCCCAGAAGGACACATTTGTCAATCCGGGCGGGCTGTCGGAGTTTCGGAACGTGGAGGCTGAGGAAGCTGATTTTAAGCTGCTGCAGCGCGTATTTGGGTCCGACATTATTACGTTGAAAAAGTCGAGTGCGAAAAGCAAGCTCAAGCATCCATTTCAGAAAACCTTAAAACTTCCATTCTAGCCATGATTTTTTAGGGGTTTGAGACTGCAAACTCTCTGGTCTGCATCGGGTTATAGAGACTTAAAGGTTACGCTATGCAGACGAATCGGTACAATGTTGGGCGAGGCCTGGGCGGCTGGTATGTAGAAGATGAGGCTAATCAGTCTATTGTTGGCTATTTTCCGACTCGGGAGGCGGCAGTAATCTACGCTACTAAAAAAGCAAAGCTTAGTGAGTTGGTTGGCTTAGCCACCCCTGTGAGGCGGCTCCATCCAATACGATAAGGAAGCCCGCTCAACTTGAGCGGGCTTCCTTATTTTAGTAAAGCACAGAGGATTTTATTGGAAAAAGTAAGGAATGATAAATTGTTAATCCGTTCTGCTGGGAGAATATACAGGGGATGTTCAACCCCAATATATCTCAGAAAATGGAAGCGCAAGCACCGCAGCGGCGGACCGCCCAGACCCCGCCCCGCAGAAACCGGGATCGGTTCATGACCACCACCGGCAAAAGCGAAGCCGATTACAATGCATGGGCTAGCCAGGTAGGCCGCCAGATGCACATTAACAACCTCGACCGGTTGATTTGCGCCCAGCTGGGCATCTACACGGTGGCGCACCTGGCTCAGCTGCCCACCCTGCTCCCGGAAGGCGTGGAGAGTGAAGCGCAGGAAACGAGTTATCTGCTCGAGAACTCGGTCAACCCCCTGGAACTGGCCCGCCTGTGGCAGCGCGTTCGCATCGATGCGACGATGTACCTGTCTGCTGAAACGGTCCTCAACGAGTACCTGCGGCCTTTCCCCAAAGACAACTTCGAGCGCTGGGGCGATCGCAACCACCTGGGCGACGTATCGAAAAGCTGGTTCAAAAAGACCGGGATCGAGTTGGATGTGCAGCTACAGGAAATCAACGAGGTGGCACCCATCCCGGTCACGATGGAGGACGCTATTGAGTTCGTCAAAAGCTGGAAGCCGGGCGGGTTCGTCTCGCCGCTCCAGTGGCAGCTGACTCACATCGAAAGCCGGTTTCAGGGGCTGACCACCTTCCGCATCAAGGACTACTACGCCGAGCACCTGCTGAAGATGACCCAGCTTGTTCACCCGGCCCTGACCGATACCGTTCCCTTCTGATCACCACGCCCCGTCACTCGACGGGGCTTTTTCATTTACTGCCATGCCGAAATCAACCGACGTGCCGCACGAGCTGCGGGCGCTCAATAAGGTATTTTCTACAAACGACTACAAATGGGATTACGCGGACTCCTTCCGCGATTGGGTCGACTTTCTGGTGGAGGCCTTCATGCCGGTCCGTCAGACGGATCGCCGCCCGAGCGAATGCGAGCGGCTGAAGCAGAAGCACGGTTCGCTCGACTGGTTCACCGATATGACCCGCGAATGGTTGCTGGTGCAGCAACAGATGATCGTCGGGGATGGTCCGGGCGACTGGTACGATGCGCTGGGTACGTTCTACGAGGTCATTGCGCCCAACTCCAAAAAGGGCGTTTTGGGTCAATTCTTCACGCCCCCGGAGGTCTGCGATATGATGACCATTATGACGGGCTTCACGCCCGATCTGAAGGGGAAGGGCTTCAGCATCCAGGACCCATGCAGCGGCTCCGGGCGGATGTTGCTGGCGGCTCATACCTCGGCTCCGGGCAACTACCAGTACGCCGCCGACCTGGACCGCATTTGCGCCAAGATGTCGGCCGTCAATATGTGCATACATGGCTGCGTGGGGCAGGCGGTATGCATGAACTCCCTGACGCCCGATGACTGGTTTTTCGGCTACAACATCAACCCGCGCCTGAACCGTACAGGCTGTCCGAGCATCGAGCCGATCACCAAAGAGCAGTGCCGGGCGTGGCGCTTATGGCAGGCTGAAAAGGCTGCCTGGGAGGAAAAAAAGCGCGTCGACCCGAAAGCGCCGGCACCCGTACCACCCGCGGCTAAATCGGTCCAGATGGGGCAACTGAGCCTGTTTTAGGGCTGAAAAAAAACGAAAAATATTTCAGGATTGACGAATTGTATAACCGATCTGCTGGGAGAATATACAGAGGTAGTCGAGACACATAATCCCCTGACTACGAAGCTAAAATGTTCACGTTCACAATTCATTTCCAAGAGGTCAACGGCCCCAATGGTAGCACCAAAATCCAGTGTAATCTCATTCAAACGGCCATCGCCCTATTCGAGCAGGAGTACCCTACTGCCATCATCCTACACGTTAACACCAGCCTAAACCGCCCCTACTAAGATGTACATCCGCAAGCCCCGGAAATTTGAGAACCCGAAAATGACCAAGAAGAAAACGCTGCTGCGGCACGTGATGAGGGAGGCGCATCGCCTGTGGAAGAAACGCATCTGGCTGTTCTTCGGTGAATGCCTGCGTGATGCGTGGATGAACATCCGATCGGGGATGCGGAAGAAAACGATCAACGTGGCTCAGGTGAGCCTGTTCTAAACAAATGAGGGCCGGTGCTTACGACACCGGCCCTCAGTCTAAGCTAGGATGTTCACTTCCAATTCAGACGATGCAAAGTAAACGAAAAATCGGCGCAATGACGCGCAAAAATGCCCGCCGCCAATTGGTGTGGTTCCCAGCCCTGCAACTGGCTGGCCAGTGGATGACCCAGGCCGGGTTTGAGATCGGCCAACAGGTCGTGGTAACAATCGAAAACGGTAAAATCATCATCCATCAATTTGAGCTATGAGCAAGTACGAGATAAAGACAAAGAAGGGGTACGATTTCTACGAGGTCAGCAGTGCCATGCAAAAGTGCATCCGTCGGGATCGGGAGCAGGAAGCGCTATTCTGGGCGGTGGAGCTATACGATTCGGGGTTCGTGGAATACGCCTGGAAGCGGCTGCGGATCATGTGCAGCGAAGATATTGGGCTGGCTGAGCCGGGAATGCCCGCGCAGATTTGGGCGCTCTACCGGATGCATCAGGAACAGGCCAAAAAGAAGGAGGACAAAAACGAGCCTCAGCGGCTGTTTCTGACGCACGCGGTGCTGCTGCTGTGCCGCGCCAGAAAGTCGCGTATGATCGACTGGACGCTTATCTGGGCATGGCTCACCCACCCCTTCAGGATGCTGGAGATACCTGACTTCGCGCTCGACAAGCACAATGAGCGTGGTCGAAAGCTCAAACGCAGCTGGGCGCATTTCTTTGACGAGGGAACGCAGCTGCATCCGCATCACGACGTGGACGGTGAGTCGGAAATGCGGATGAATGCCATGAAAGCCATCAGCAATCCGAGCGGACAGAGCCTGTTTGCCGATGCTGGCGAGTCGGTCTAACGTCCTACCCTGCTAACGAGGTACCTGTCAATTTTGGCAGGTACCTCGTTTTTTTATGCTGCCCGTCCCTTCTCCCCAACTACCCGACAAGTCCAGCGACCAAAAAAAGGCCGAAAAGCTCGACAAGTTCCGGGATCACTTGCTGCACCAGACGCACCTGACGCCCAAAGAGGAATTGATGCTAGAGAAGTATCGCAAAGCCTTTGCCTGGCGCTGCAAGCTGTTCTCGCCCCAGCAGTGCGTCTCGATGCTCATGCAGGAATACAGTATCAAGTACTCGCAGGCCTACCAGATCATGAGCGAGTCGACCAAACTCTACGGCAAAGTGGAGGACATCGACAAAGCCGGTACCACCAAAATCCTGATTGAAACGCTGTACGTGGCCATGAGCCTGGCCGTGAAAGACAAGAACGCCGAGGCCATCATTGCCGCCACCCGCGAGATTGCCAAGCTCACCAAGCTGCACGTCGACGAGATCCCGATGTCGATCGACGAGCTAATGCCCGCGCGGGTCGCCAAATACGTGCAGAACAATGTCACGGTAAACAACTACGGCCCGGAGAGCCCAACCAATGAGTAAGGAGGCGATCATCCGGCTCAACTCGAAGCAGCTGCTGTTTCATCAGTCCGTAACGGGTAACCAGGCTGATTTTGTCAAGAACGGGCAGGCCTACCAAAGTGGCTTTCGGGCTACGTTCCAGGGTGGGCGGGCGTCAGGAAAAAGCAGGGTCCTCCAGCACCTGATTGCCGAATCGGCCTTTCAGCTGCCCCGCGCGAAAGCAGGCCTGGCGGGCCTGACCTTCCGGCAGGTGCAGGACATCATTCTTAGCCAGGCATCGGCTGTATTTGAAGAACACGGCCTGTACGAGTACAACTCTAAAACCGGGTTCGGGCAGTACGTAATCAACCGCCGCCCGCCCGATCACTGGCGCAATGCGCTCAACACGGTGCGGACCTACGATAACTGCCTGGTCTTTGCCAACGGCTACACCGTGCAGTTTGTCTCAGCCGATCGGCCCGAAACCATTCGGGGTGCCAACTTCGATCAGCTGTACATCGACGAGAGCGCCACCATCAAGGAGGAGTTTTACAACAAGGTGCTGCGGCCCACAGTGCGGGCCAACAAATCCATCTACCGCGATCCCCGTCCCGGCCGCAAAGGCTTCAACCACCCGCTGCACTGGCTCATTACGGACTACACCAGTGTACCCTGGACGCCCCAGGGTAACTGGATATTCAAGACCGAGGAGCTGATGCCCCAGAATCCCAGTAAGTACTTCTTCATGCAGTCGACGGCCTACGATAACCTGGACTTTCTGCCGGGCTCCTTCATCGAGGATCAGCGCGAGGCCTGCGGTGACGAGCTAACGTTTAATATGGAGATCCTGAACCAACGCCTCACAACGGTAGGGCGGGGCTTTTACCATGCCCTGGATACCGCTAGGCACGTCTACAATGAGGGCTATGGCTACCAGTTCGACGAGGAGAAGCGGCTGTATGTCTCGGACCGTACCGACTACGATCCAACTAAAGAACTGGACACCTCATGGGATTTTAACGCGGCCTTTACTTCCCTGATCGTGGGACAGGACCATCGCTCGGAATACCGGCTGGTCGATGAACTATGGGTAACCAATGCTACGGAAACCCTCGTGGAGAAACTGGCTACCACCTTTGCCGATAAGTACCAGGCTCACAAAAAGAAAGTGGTCAACATCTATGGCGACAACGGTGGCAATAAGAACGACCCTGGCCGAACGCGCACCTACTTTCAATTAGTCAAGGCTACACTCAAAGCCAAAGGCTGGACCGTTATTGATAAGGTTCAATCATCTTATCCTTCGTATCCTGTTCGGTATCGTGTTATCAATGGCTTGCTCCAGGAAACCAACACACGCATCCCCAAGATCAGGATCAACCACACCCGTTGTAAGTCCCTGCTGATTAGCCTACAGTCAGCCCCTGTGGATGGCAGCACATACCAGAAGATCAAAGCCTCGGAGCAGAACAAAGCCTTGCCGCAGCAGTATGCGACGCACCTGAGCGACTGCTTCGATTATCTGCTGTATAAGCGCTTCGGCCAATACGTCACCAGCGGCGGCAACCGTCAGGGCGGTATCACCATCCGCTAAGGCCAACTCAGCCCGGAACGCTCATCCCATCGGCCACTGCCCAGCGCCACCCCGCGCCAGGCAGTGGCCGACGTGTATGGCGTGTATCGTTACCCCGCCCCACACGCCCGGCATATATTCATTTTTTCGTTTTGGCGATCGCCTGTTTCGCTACAGCGCGGGCCTGCGAAGTGAGACAACCGGAAAAAGTAGCCCCGGTTTTGGGTGCAACTACCTGAGGGCCACGGCTGAGGTTTGGGAGCAGACCGGAAAAAGTCCAGAATGCCCACCCATCTAGTTGCGTCCTACCCGCGCGAAGGGACCAAACCGATCATTGTACCACCAAAACGGGGACAATGAGCGCAATCTATCTCTCACAAGTGCTGACCAGCTACCGGGCGTCGGGCCTGTCGGGCCACTCGCCCTACTTCAGCCTGACCTACCGCAAAGCGGACGGCAGCTTCGGCCAAAAAGCCGGCGTGCGGCGGCAGGCGGGCCAGCAGCCGGGCGGCAAGAAAGACCTCACCAGCATCCAGCAGGAGAACCGGCAGGCCGGAAAGCTGCATCTGGTGGAGGCCTCCGGGCGGCAGTTCGAGTTGCACATTCCCCTGCTTGTCACATTCAACGGTCAGCGCATCGACCACCGATTTTAGAGATGACGGCAACGAAACAAGGTGGCGTAAAGCTGCTCACCATTCGGCCCAGCGCCATTGCCCAACCCAACGAAGGGCAAAAAGACGGTAACTCAGTCGCGGGTACCAATAAACGCTCCGTGCAGGGCACGGCCTACAAGATTTACCCCTGGGGAAGCGACAACCAGCTGGTCAACCAGATGGTCGACCTCTACCGCAGCAACGGCGACGTAATGAACCTGGTGCAGACGCGGGCCGACTTCCTCTACGGGGCGGGCTGCGGCTGGTTCAAGCACCGCACCGAGAAGGGAAAACTCATCCGGGAGCCGTACACCGACGCCAAGATTCAGGCGTTCGAGGTGGTTAACGACCTTCAGGAGCTGGTCAACACCCAGCTAACGTACCTGGTCGAGACGGGCAACGCCTTCGTTAACCATAGCCGGGAAGGCAGCACGCTTACCCTCTCGATGCGTGACAGCCTGACGGTGCGGGCGGTGGTGGCCACCAAAGGGTTCGTCGATACCTGGCTGCTGGCTCCCGACTGGAAAAATGCCAAGGCAAAAGACATCGTGCCCGTCCCCGCCCTGACGGCGGACACGCTCACCGCGCCCGAAACGCTGCATCAGATCAAACGGCGGCAGAGTGGCCAGTTCTACTACGGGTTCCCAATCTGGTGGGCGGCAGCGGAGTGGATCAAGCTGGCCAACCGGGTGCCGACCTTCCACAACAACGGGCTGGATACTGAGTACAACGCCTCGCGTATCTGCCGGGTCGCCGAGGACTTTTTTACCAAGTTCGGCGGCGATAGCGACGAGTCGAAAGCCGAGTTCCGGGAGAAATTCTACGATCAGGTTGAAAGCCTGCTAAGCGGCGCGGAAGGCGAACGCCGGGTCATTTTCGACGAGTGCGCCATCGGTAGTGATGGTAAGATGACGCCCTGGATTCAGTTCGAGGAGATCAAAACCCAGCTGACGGGCAAGGAGTACACCGAGCTGTACCAAATGGCGGTGACCGCCTTCGCCAATGCGTCGGGCATTCTCTCCGGGCTGGCCGGCGTAACGGACGGCAAACAATTAGGCGGCTCAGGCTCCGAACTGCGCGTGTCGGCCGAATACCAGCAGTTCTACCGCACCCCGCGCGAGCGGCAGGCGATCGAGAGCTACTGGAACCGGCTCATCAAGCCCGAATTAGGCCTGCCTGCCGACGTGTATTTCGGCTTCAACAACATCCTGCTCGAAACGCTCGACAAGGAAAAGTCCGGTTCGTCGACCAAGCAGACCGGCTCTGGTGGCGGGGCGACCGAACCGGATAACAAACCGTCTAAACCCGCCCAGAAATGACGCTGATCAACGACATCACCCAGCTAAAACGCTATTTGGGGCGGGCCATCAACAAGGCCACCACCTGGGATTTTATCTTACCCTATCTGGAGTTGGCGCAGTACGAGTACATCGCCCCGGCGCTCGGCCCGGAAATGCTCACTGAGCTACAGACGCAGCTGGCAACAAACGCGCTGACGCCCGTGAACCGGCTGCTGCTGGAGTTGACCCAGAAAGCGCTGGCCTTCTACGCCTACCAGAAGTATCTGCCCTACGCGATCGGCAACGACGGCGACAACGGGATGCAGGAGCAGGGCACCGATGCTACCAAGCCCGTCAGGATGGGCGTGCTCGATCTACGGCGGCGGGAAACGGCGGAGAATGCCTCCAAAGCCATTGAGCAGGTGCTGGTGCAGCTGTTCACCTTCGTGGAGCAGTACCCCACCTGGAAAAACTCGGCCAGCTACCACGCCGCGCGGAGCCTGTTTATCGGCAACGCCACCGAACTGACCACGTACCTGCCCCAGACCGCAGGCAGCTACCGGCTGTACACCTCGCTGAAAACGTACCTGGCCGAAGCCGAGCGCGTGGGCATCAAATCATTGCTGGGTAAGGCCCAGTTCGACGCCCTGAAAGCCGCCCAGCTGACGGGCAATCTCTCGACGGCGGAGGCCGATCTGCTGGAAAAGGTCGGTAAGGCGGTGGCCACGGTGGCCTATGCCGAAGCGCTTTACAACCTCAACGTGGTGCAGACCCCCGGCGGGCAGCTGCGGCTGCTCTCGGATTTCGATGGCATCTACAACCAGAAGGCCGTGACGGGCCACGAACTGGCTGAAGCGCAGCGCCGGGCCGATGGGCAGGCAGCGGCGGGCCTCAACAGCCTCAAATCGTTTCTGACCGCCAACGCCGCCGCCTACCCGCTGTATAAAACCAGTAGCAGCTACGCGGCCCCCGGCCCCAACGCGTTCCCGGATAACGCCAAGTACAAGAGCGTGTTTCGGATGCGCTGACATAGACAATCTTCCTCTTTTTAACCATGAAAAACACCCCCAAAACCGACGTGGTAGCCCGTCAGAACACCCTCCGTCCTTCGCCGTTCACGGTCGAGCACCCCGAGGAAATCCCCGGCCCTGATGCCGAAGCGCAACTGACCGAAGTGTCGGCCGAAGAAAACGAGATCGCCCAGCAGCTGGAGGCGCTCAACCAACGCCGGGCCGAAGCCGCCCAGAAACGCCAGCAGGCCGAAGCCACCGCCCGGCAGGAGAAAGTCGACCAGCGGGCGGCGCTGCTGGAAGATGCCGCCGACTGGCGCGAGATTGCCCGGACCAGCCCGGACGAAGGGCGGGCGAAGGAGTATCTACGCAAGGCCCGCGCGGCGGAGGCCGAAGCCACCCGGCTGGGCGTCGAGCTGAACCTGATCGATCCGGCCACCGTCGCCGAAGCCGATACGAAACCCGCCCCGCGCCCCATTTCGACGGGCAACGCCATCTGGCTCATTATCGGGCTGTTTCTGGCCTTTCTGGGCGCAACGTACCTGGTCGGTCAGCCCATCGCCCAGGACCCCATGAACGCTATCGGCCAGTCGATGCTGGTCAACGCGCCCCTGCGCGGGCTGCTGGCCTTCACGCTCACCTTCGCCACGTTCCTGGTATCGGTCTTTTTCATTCGTTTCTGCTTTCCTCAATTCTACCGCATATGGCACAATCGCGTCGATTCGGAGCGGTCGCTCGAATCCCTCATCCACGAAGCCCCCGCCTGGGTGGTCTTGGCCTGCTTGCTGGGCTTGTTCTATACGTTCATGCAGGTCTTTGCCAGCTACTACCAGGCACTGTACGCGTAGACTCCCTCAACCGGGTACGTACCTGCGTGCTGGAAACCGCCGAGGGGCAAACCTTCGTGCAGGAGAAGACCAACAACAACGACCACCCGCAGATCAATGAATACTTTCGGGCCTGTGGCATCAAGCACCCGGAGCGTATGGCCGCGAAAGCCAAGCCCTACTGCGCGGCGTTTGTGGCGTGGGTCTTCATCCAGTGCAAGGTGCCGATGGGCAAAGGCTCCTGGACGGCAGTGGCCGCCTTCAACAACGTCCGGGCGCGGCACCTGAAGAAAGGGCAGACGCCGCTGCCGGCGGACGTGATCACTTACACGATCTGGTCCCACGCCGAACTGCTGAAGCACTGGCCACCCGATCCCCGCGTCCGCATTTTCGTGGCCAACGGAGCCAACACCACCGCTGGCAACAACCGGCAGGGCGTGTACGCCAACATCCCGCGGCCTAAGTCCATCGTGCGGCATATCGTCCGCTTCATTCCTGAAACATGAAAAAATTCTTCGATGAAAATGGCGTGGGGGTGATCGTGATCGCGCTGCTGCTGCTGGTTGGCGTGGGCTACTACGTCCTGTCCGGCCCAAAGGCAGCGGCCCCCAAACGTCCGGCCACGGCGGGGTTCGACTCGACCACGTACTACAAAAACCTCAATCAGCAGGGCCAGCTGAATTACGAAGTCTACACTAAACTGAAGGTTTATGAGTCAGAACTCAAGGCGCTTCGCGGCGACCTCAACCGCGAGAAAGATCGTATTGATCGGTTGTCTGGGGATGAGTTGCAGCGTGAAGTTGATCGCCAGTTCAATGACGAACCCAACCGGCGTGGCGGTGTACGACAGCCTCAAACGGCTCCGCCCCGTCGAGGTGCCACCCAAAACGATTCTGCTCACCGAGGAGGGCGCGCGGCTGGCGCTCCGCTACAAAGCCGAGGCCCTTTCGAGCCGGGCCACGATTGTCCTGAAAGACTCGTCGATCGTGGCGCTGGGGCGGTTGGTCGACCAGAAAGACCGGCAGATCGAGCAGATCAATCGCCAGCAGCAGGCCAAACAGAACATCGGCCAGCAGGCCCAGGCCCATACCGACGAAACCCGGACGAAGTTGCGCGCAGCGCGGTGGGAGAACTGGCTGTGGCGGGTGAGCGTGGCGGTGTTCGTAGCCGCGAAGTTCAAACTCATCTGACCTACTGGCGGCTGATCAGTCGCCAGGGGTACCGTTACCCCGACGTGGCGTGGGCGATCAGCGCCGTCGAGACGGGCTACTGGTGGTCGCCGGTGGCGTTAGCCAGGCACGGCCACAACCTGTTTGGCATGAAGAAAAACGGGCGGGGCTACTACACGTCGGTATCTGCCGATGGCTACTGCCGGTACGCTGGGCAACTGGCTTCGTTCGACGATTACGGCGATTACGAAGCGGCCACGATCCGCAAGTATAGCATCGCCAGCCGGGCCGAGTACCTGGCCCACATCTGCCGGCGGTTCTGTCCTAACCCCAGCTACGGGGGGAAGCTAGCTTTGGCCTTTCAGAAACTGAAACGCATCCAATCGCTAGTCTGATGCTTGAGAAGTACAGCAACCTTATTGCTACCCTAACCGGCCAGGTCGTTAGTTTCGGCCTGGCCGCTTTTGCTTGGCAGTATTTCCAGGAACGGCTCAAAAAGATCGACGACGTGGATCGACGGGTGTACCGGCTCGAAATCCGCGAGGAACAACGTAAAGAATTGGAATCGGGCAAGCCCGTTCGCCCGCGCAGCGAACCCGATCCCGCCCAACCGAAGCTATGAAAACCATTGAATTTGGCTCGAAAGCCTACCGGGTTGCCGAAAACTGGGCCGAACTGACCACGGAGCAGTACGTGCAGCTGATCCTATGCCCCCGCCTCAAAGCGGATGGCTCGTTTGATACCGTCGAGCACCAGGCCGCCGCCTGCCGGGTGTGGCTGGGCATGAGTCCGCGCGTGTGGCGTGACCTGATTATTACCCCCTGGCAGTGGGGCCAGTTGCGGCAGCAATTCGCCTGGCTGTTCAACACCGCCCCGGAAGGTAAACCGCCCCTGATGTCGTTTGAGTGCGGCGGGGTCAACTACCACCTGCCCGCCGCCGATATGGCCGACACCACCGGGGCCGATCTGGCCGCCGCTAACATGGCCTATCTGGAGTTTGCGGCCCCACCTGAAGATGGTGTAACCGACGTGGATAGCAAGACGAAGGCGCTGAACCAGTTGGTGGCCATCCTGTGCCGGCCCCGGCGGAAAGACTGGCGCAAATTCATGAACAGCGATGAGTGGAACGGCGACGTGCGCGAGCCCTTCAACGAGGCCCGCGCGCAGGCCCACGCCGAGCAGCTGGATAAACTCCCGCTGAACCTGAAGATGCTGGTGCTGGATTACTTCGAGCGCTCCAACAACGCCTTTCTGGCCCTATACGGCGAGCTGTTTGGCAAAAGCCGCGAACCCCGCTACCAAGACGGAAGGGGCTGGGTGATGCTACTGAAGAACGTGGCCAAAGACGGCCACTTCGGCGATTACGAGAAAGTCTGTACCATGCCCGCCCACCTGCTGTTTGCCTCGCTGCTCGACGATCTGCTGAACCAGCAGGAGGCCCAGGAACGCGAAAAAGCCCAACACCCATGACCCCGATCACGGACCTGCTCAGCCTGACGGCCTTCATCGAAGAGGCCGTCCAGCTGGTGCCGACTATCGAAAAATTTATGCCCCTCTCTAACGGGCTAAAGGCCATCAACGAGATCGAGGCCTACTACACTAACGACTACGCCGGCATCACCTGCTTTTTACAGGTAGCCGAGTCGCAGCCGAAAACGAACGGAGCGGGGCTGGACTCGCTCACCTTTCTGTGCAGCCTGACGGTGGCCATGAAGCCCGATGATCCGGGCGCTCAGGCCGGGCTGCTGGCCCGCAACGAAACCCAGAAATTGCTGCTGCACCTGCTGGGCCGACTGCGGGCAATGGCTGACCGCGACGCCGAGGAGTTGGAAGATTTGGGCGAACCCTTCGAGCTGATGATCCAGCCGGGCCAGAAGATGTTCCCGATCGGGCTGCTGGCCAACGTCGAACTGGAGGGCTATTACATCGACGTCGACGTGACCGTACCCGCTAACCGTTTACTCTTTCCCGAAGCATGGATAATCTAGCGACGCTCGCCTTTCGGCCCCTGCGGTTCTCGCGCAACCCCATTGCCTACGTGGTCGACGCGGCCCCCGATACGCTGGCCGATCGGGCCGCCCTGTCGTATGTGCTGCGGCTGGAAACGCCCAAAACCTTCGGCTCCGGCGAGTTCACCGAGCTGGTTACCCTGCCCGGTCGGGAGGTACCACCCCGCCAGGAGTTTGGGGCGACGGTGTATCCGGGGGCCGCTTTCGACGTGGCGGTGTACCTTGATGACGATCTACAACGGACGCCACCAATGCCTGATCAGGCGGGCTTTGTGGCCTGCGCGGGCCTGATCACGCCGTTTCTGGTGCAGACCTGCATTCTGCAAAACGGTACGCTGGTACCCGATACGAAACAGACCCTGCCGCTGGAATACGCCCTGAAGGGCGCGTTATCGGTGGAGCAGTTCGCCAGTTGGCGGGATGACTTTTTTACGAGTTACCTGAGTCAAACGAGGCAGTTTCTCACCTGGCAGCCCGCCCGCAAGTGGGTGGAAACCGACCAGCCCGAATTTCTGTATCACCTGGTCAACTACACGCCCAAGCCGACTGAGCTACACTTACGGGCCGAGGTGACCTACACCGATGGCACGAGCGAGATGCTGACGCCGATGCAGACCGCCAACGTGGCGCAGTACACCGTCTACAGCGTGCCGGTGGGTTTTGTGGCGCTGGGTCTGCCCGAAAAGGAAGCGGCCACCGGCAAGGTGGTGCTGAGCTACGTGGTTTGGCTGGCCAACGAAGCCAACGCCCGGTTATCGGAGGTCCGTACCTATTGGGTGAACCGGGAGTATCAGCCGAATGTGTTGTATCTGCTGCTGGCCAACTCGCTCGGCGGGTTTGATACCCTGCGCTGCACCGGGGCGTCTAGTCGTCGCCTGCTGGTGCGGGGAACCGATATCCAACGACCGCTGGACCCCAATTACCGGCCCGGCACGGCGGAGTTCGTCAAGCTCAACCGGCGCGGGGAACGTACCCTGACGGTGGCCACCGGCCTGCGCGACGGGGCCGAACTGGATTATTTGAGCGAACTGCTGTTTGCTGAGGAGGTGTATCTGGTGAGTCAGGAAGGGTACGTCGCCCTGACGCTGGCCGCCTCGGGTGATACGGCGCTGGAACTGCGGGGAGCCGAGGAAGATTTGGCCGGTCGGGTGCTGACCTTCGGCCTGGGTAAAACGGAGGTTGGGTATTCGGCCCTGCCCGTCGCGCCGCCCGCCGCCGCCCGGCCCACGCGCTGGGTACCCGTCAATACGTTCTGTCTCATCAACGAGCAGGGCATCCGGTCCGGGTTGATGGGCGCCGTGCAGCTGGAGCAGCGCTACGTCGATGACTTTAGCCTGGTCAAACCGCGCCGGGTGAAATTGAACGTACCGGGTACGGAAGGCTATCAGGCCCCCGTACCTTCGGCGGTCTGCGCGGCCACGCCCTTTACTAACGCCCGCATCGAGCAGACGGGCCGCTTTGCCCGCAACAACTGCGGCGAGGGCAAGGAAGGTGGCCCGGCCACGCTGGTCCTGGAGGCGGGCAGCATCGGGGCCGAAACGGCTGAGCAGCTATCGGCGCGGGTGGCCTCGGCGCTGGCGGCAATGGATACCCAGGCCTACGCCAATCAGTACGGCTCCTGCGCGTTGAACCCCAAAGATTATGTGGTGACGGTGCCACCGGGTTATTTCCATTTTCGCACCAACCTGCCCGATAACCTGTCGGTATATTATGACGGCACGCCGGCGGCGGGTAATGCCTGGCATCTGGCGCTCGACCCGAACAATCCGGATGTGTGGCGCTACCCGAAAAACAACGTGGCGCTGCCGCTTCGGAGCATTCCCCACAACTGGCTGCTACTGCTGCGGGCCGACTTTGGCGGCGTGGGTGAGGTGCTGGTGTATCGCAACGGAGTACTGATCAGCACCCGGACGTTACCGCTGAACGCGGGCATGGGCTACGTCATGCTGGGCGTTGGGGAAACGGTGGCCGATGGCGATCGGCTGTTTATCGAAGTGCTGAACCTACGCACGACATGGTACTAAATCTGACGCTGGAGGAGTTCGAGAGCGCGGCTACCGAGATCGTGGGCCGGGTGGTCGCCGAGGCTCAGATCACCATGCAGCGCAAGCTCCAGGCGGCGGGCTTCGTGCTGACGGGCGATCTGCTGAACTCGATGCGGCATGAGTCGCTGGTGATCGGCCGCGATCTATACGCAGAGATGTCGCTGGGCTTTGCCGGGTACGGCCGCTTCAAGGATATGCGTAAGCTGCTCTACAACAAGATGCCACCGATCGAGGTGCTGGAAGATTATGTGCGTGAGATTGGCCTGGACAACTTCAAGTACGTACCGGGCTATCTGCTGGGAGCCAGGTACCGGACGCTGCACATCCCGGAGAGCCGGGCCATCAACCGCATTGCGTGGGGTATTGCCGTTAACCGCTTACATCTGGGGAGCGCCACCCGATCCAAGGCGAAGGCGTTCTACAACCCGGTACGTGGCCGGCTGATCTACGACATGGCCAACCAGCTGCTGGAGACGCTGCCGACGCCGATCCTGCGCGCGATGAAAGAACAACTGGAGCAATCTGCTTAACTTAGGGTATGGATTCATTTATGGACAGTTATCTGAGTGGGAAAATTCGCCCAGATGACATTGATGACTACATTGATAGGTGGCATCATGGCAACTCGACAGAGCCGCTTCACGTATACCTTGGGATGACCAGCCTGGAGTATAAAAGGTGGGTTGAGGATTCCGATTCGTTATACGATATCTTACTTGAAAGGCAGGCCCAGTTGGTCTAACACAGGCCCGATCAGCATTGGTCGGGCTTTTTTATGTCCTACCAGGTCGCCTTGGTGGGGTATTCTTTCGCTGCTGGTCTAATCCACCAGCACAATGCAATTCAAAGAGGAAGCTGTATTTACCCTGAAGTTCGACGGTAAGCCGGTCGTCAACCAGTTGGGTGAACTCGAAAAGCAGCTCAACGACGTCAAAGAAGCCCAGAAAGGGGTTGAGAAAGGCACTAAAGAGTGGGCTGAGAATAAGGCGCTGATCAAAGAACTCGAAGCCAGCATTAAGCAGGTCCGCGAGGAGATGGGCGTGTCGGGGATGACGGTGCAGCAGCTGAAAGGCTACTACAAGCAGCTAGCCGCCGAAATCGACAAGCTCACGCCTGGCACCGAAGCCTACCTGAAAAAGGCCGGTGAACTACAGGAGGTCAACACCCTACTGGCCAACCACCGGGCAACCACCCGCGCCACCAACGAGGAGATCGAGAAGCAGCCCAGCCTGTGGGAGCGGGCCAAAGGAGCCGCCACCGGCTTTCTGGCGGCATTCTCGGCGACGGAACTGATTCAGCAGGCCTTCAACTTCGTGGCGGGTGGCATCAAAAAGGCGCTCGAACTCGAAGATTCGATGTCGGGCGTGGCCAAAGCCACCGGCCAGAGCCGGGATGAGGTGCTGGGCCTGAGCGAAGAACTCGATAAGATCGATACCCGCTCGACGAAGGAGAGCCTGATGGGCATTGCCCAAATTGGCGGGCAGCTGGGCGTAGCCAACACCGAACTGCTGGGCTTCGTCAAATCCGTCGATATGGCTAACGTGGCGCTGGGCGACGAGTTTAGCGGCGGGGCCGAAGAGGTCAGCAGTAAGCTGGGCGGGCTTCAGAAGCTGTTTAAGGAAACCAAAGACCTTCAGGCGGGTGAGGCTATCAACAAAATTGGCTCAGCCATCAATGAACTAGGTGCCAGTGGCTCGGCCACCGGGCCGGTCATCGCTGACTTTACTGCCCGTATGGGGCAGCTAGGTGATTTGAGCCCGCAGATCAGTCAAACGATGGGACTAGGCGCGGCCTTCCAGGAGTTGGGCCTGTCGGCCGAGATCTCGTCAGGCGGTTTAACCAACATTCTGAAGGGGGCCGCCGTAGCGACTGACCTGTTCGCCCAGCAGCTAGGTATTACGGAGCAGCAGATGATCGATCTGATCAACACCAATCCGAATGAGTTCCTGCTGAAGCTGGCCGAAAGTATGCGGGGCCTGCCCACCGATCAGGTTGAGAAACGGCTGAAAGAATTGGGAATCACCAGTCAGGAGGCCTCTAAAGTGATGTCGATTCTCAAAGATCAGACTCAACTGGTCCGGGATAAGCAACTGCTGGCGAACGAGGCGATGACTCAAGGTACCAGCCTGCAAAAGGAGTTCAACACGGTTAACCGCAACGCCGCCGCTGAGTATGAGAAATCGCAGAAAGCCCTCGATCTGATTGCTACCGAAATCGGGCAAGCTCTGCTGCCAGCGGTGACGGCCGTCACCCGGGGCGTGGTCACGTTCGTCAACATCATCCGGGCGGTACCGGAGTTTATTGACGAGAACCGGACTTCCTTCTACGCCCTGGGGATCGCTGTTCTTGCCTTCAATCAGTCGCTGATTCTGGCCACCGCGAACAGCATTGCCAATGCGGCCGCTGATAAAGCCCGCGCTATTGCCTCCAGTGTGGCCGAAGCCGCTGATAAGGCACGGGCCGCAATGGCAGCCCGAAAAGCACTGGCTGACACCGCAGCAACGGTGGCAACGGTCGAGTCCACTGTTGCCGAAGAAACGGCAGCTGCCACAAGTGGAAAGCTGACCATCGCTCAACGCTTGCAGGGGGCTCAGACAACGATTCTGAATGGGTTGAAGGCGGCACAAGCGGTTGCAACCAACGGCCTGACCATTGCCCAGAATTTCCTCAATGCCGCCATGACGGCCAATCCGATTGGTTTGGTCATTACCGCTGTAGGCATTCTGGTGGCGGGATTCATTGCGCTCTATAATAATAGTAGCACCCTGCGCGGAATCATTTCGGGTACGTGGGAAGCCATGAAGACCGGAGTCGGCATAATCGCGGACGTGACGGGCAAGGTGGTTGACTTCATCGCCAGTGGGCTTGAACCGCTCAAACCGGTGCTGGACGGGATCGGCGATCTGCTCGGTCTGGTTTGGGACGTGCTGGGCGTTGGCGTTAAGTGGTTCAACTCGCTGTCTATCGCCGTTAGTTCTTTTGTTTCGGGTAGCCTGAGTAAGATCAGTTCCGCCCTAGAGCCGGTCCGCAGTAGTCTGGCGAGTTTTCTAGGGATCATTGACACGACAATCACGAAGATTAAGCAGGTTGGTTCGGCCATCTCGTCCTTTCTGCACGTGGACGAGCTGGTAAGTAAAGTAAAGTCAGCGGCGGGTAGCATTGGGGATGCCTTCAATAAAGGGTACGGTGATAAGCTCAAAGAAGGCCAAGAAAAGCAGACCGACGATCACAAAAAAAACCTGGACACCAGAAACAAGAATGAATCCAAGTCTGCCAACGAACTGGCTGATATCGTCACCTCGTCGGACCAGAAGGCCCTCGATAAAAAGGCCGCGCAGGCCGAGAAACACCGGCAGACCGAGCTAAAACAGGCGCAGGAAGCCGCCAAACGGCAGGCGGAAGAGGTCGCCAAAGCCGAGGCCGATGCGATTAGAAAGACCGAGGAGGCCCGTATCAACGCCATTAAGGACGATCTGGAACGGGACCTGGCCCGCCTCAAATCCAAGTACGACAACGAGGTGGCCGCCATTGCCAAGAGCAAGGCGAGTCAGACCACCAAAGCCGTCTGGGAAAAAGCCCTGACCGAGCAGCTGCACCGGGACCAGGATAAGATCGAAACCGACCACCGGCTGAAGCACGAGAAGGAAGAGTCGGAAGCGGCCAAACGGGTACTCGACCTGAAGATCAAGCTGTCGGGCGATGAGAAAGCCGACAAGCTGCAAAAGCTGGAGGACGTGGCCACGGCTCAACGCATCCAGATCGAGAAGGACGTAAAAGACGAAACCGACAAAGCGGCGCTGCTGAAGCAGATCAACGATCGGCTGGTGGCCGACAAACAGAAAGTCGAGGAGGAGTACCGCCAGAAGAAAGCCCGCGAGGATGCGGCCCTTCAGGATGCCCAGTTCCGGGCAACGGTGGCCGATGCCGACGCGCGGCTGCTGCTGGCGGGTACCAACGCGCAGGCCATTTACGACGCCAAAAAGCTGCGGCTCGATGCGGAGTACACCTACAACAAAGCCAAACTGGAGCGCGAAGCCGCCGAGCAGGTAGCCCACAACAATGCCAACATTGCCGATACGGATCGACGGGCAGCGGCCAATAAAGCCACCGACGACCAGCTGAAGGCGAATCTGACGGCCAACGATGTCAAGTACGAGAACGATAAAACGGCCCTGACGGCGGAGAAAAACGAGGCCCGCCGTCAGAATCACCAGCAGTATTACAACGCCATCAAGGCGCTGATGGAGGGCGATTTCAAGGAGTTTACCGACATCCTGACCAAAAAACTTCAGGGGGAAAAAACGCAGCTGACCGAAAAGCAGAAATCGAACATCGCCACCATCGACGCGATCGGGGAGTACACGCTGATGGCCGTGAACGCGCTCAACAAGCTCAACCAGATGAAGCTGGAGAAAGAGCTGAAGAACATCCAGAACGAGCGCGATTCACAGCTGGCCGCCTGGAAGGACAAATACAACCGGGGGCTGATCAACAAAGACGAGTACGAGAAGGGGGTCGATAAGATCAATAAGGACGCCGACAATAAAATGAAGGCGGCGCAGGTGCAGGCCTTCCGCAACCAGCAGAAGCTGGACATCGCGATGGCCATCGTCAACGGGGCGCAGGCCGCGCTCAAATCACTGGCCACGCTGGGCTGGCCACTAGGTCTGATCGGGGTAGCGGCGGCGGCGGTGACCACCGGCATCCAGATCGGCATCATCAAAAACCAGCAACCGCCCTCGATGCGTCGGGGTGGGTACGTTCGCAATGCCGGCGTGGTCGAGGGGCCGAGCCACGGCAACCGCTACGGTGACTCAGGCCTGGCCATCACCCGGCGCGATACGGGCGAAGAGGTGGCCGAAATGGAAGGTGGTGAGCCGGTGATGGTGCTGTCGCGGTCGACCTACCGCAACAACCGTCGGCTTATCGACGGGCTGATGCATTCCTCGCTGCACCGTAACGGTGCCCCCGTCATGCGCGACGGTGGGTTCTTCGGTTCCGATGGCGGCAGCTACGGCGATTACGTCAAACAACGCTTCCAAAAGGGCGGGGTCATGTTTGACGGTGGGGGCTGGATGGGCGAGATCGAGGAGGAATACGACAGCGGGGGCTATAAGGAGCCGGTCCAGGATTATAAGCCGTCAGGTTCGGAAGAAACCGCCGAGAGTGCCGCCGCGACGATCGACAGCGTCACCGATGAGCAGATCAAGCAATCGCAGGCGATGATGGAACTGATCGGCAAGAACACCGGGGCAACGGCGCTCACCCTGCTGGACACGAATATGGCGCTGGCGAAGATGACGCTCCAACAGACCTACGATCTGGGGCAGGTGATGGAAGTGCTGGGCCTGTTTAGGCTCGATGTGCGGGAATACCTGTTTCAGTTGAACACGGAGCAGGCCAAACGCAACGATACGCTCATCCGCACGCTGGAGGTGTTGCTGGGCAACCTGACCAAGAGCCTGTCGACGGGCCTGAGTGGGCTGGGCGTGGATTTAAAAGGGCAACTGGTCGATCTTAAACAGCAAACGACCCAAAGCCTGACGGAGCTAAAGCAGGGGCTGAATTCCGACATCAAGCAGCTGGAGAAGTCGACCACCGTGGCGATTGATATGCTCAACACGGGTACGCAGACGGCCCTGTCGGACCTTCAGGCCAGCAACGAGAAAGAGGCAGAACGAAATCGATCGGTGCAGCAGATAACGATGCAACAGATGTCCACGGACCTGACGGGCGGGCTGACGAGCTTGCAGACTACTACGCAGCAGGGTTTCGGCCAACTTAGCGAAACCAGTAAGCAGGGAATGACGAGCCTGCAAACCACCACGCAAGAGGCATTGGGCCAGCTGAACGAAACCAATAAACAGGGGCTGACGAGTTTGCAGGCCACTACCCAGCAGGGGCTGGACGGCGTACAGGGTGCGGTCAACAACACCAACCAGACCCAGAACTACCAGTCGCAGCTGCTGAACCGGATTGCCGATAAAGACCTGTCGGTATCGTACCAGGCCTTCGTGAACGTACAGAACCAGATCGACGTCGTGGTTCAAAAATCTGAATTTGCCTAATGCTTGATATTCGCATCGATGGGGAGTCGGTAGACCTGCTGCCCTCAACAAGCCTGACGCTGGAGCGCTTCAACCCGCTGTTTTCCTTCGACTCGGTACAGGGTAGCCGGGTCTATGGGTTCGATTTGCCCGCGACCCCCACCAACCGGCGGCTGCTGGGTTACTTCTACCAAGATCAGGTCGGGTATCAGGCTCGCAAATTCCGTTGCGAGAAGTATTTCGCCGGCCAGCTGATCGAGCAGGGGTACGTGATGATCCATGACGTGAAGCCGTCCGGGTATAGTGTCTATTTTACGCAAAATCTGGGCGAGATCTTTGGCGACAGCCAGAACGTGCCCCTGTCACAGCTGAATCTGGGCGTCGATCCGGTTAGTGGCTCCCCTGACGCCAATCACCTGGTCGACCCCTACGCCTTTCCGACGATCCGCAACGAAAGCTTCTACGGGAATCAGGCCGTGGCCGGCTTTAACGGCCTAATGAACGAATGGACGGGTGGCGTGCCCAACGCGGTGGCCAGGGTACCCATGCCCTTTTTGGGACAGGTTTTGGGACAGTTCGGGGTGTTGACTGGCTGGCAATTCAAGGGGCAGTATACACTCGATGCCGATCTTCAGCGGCTGCTGCTGTACAACACTTACAGTCTTGACGGCTTAACGGCCATCAACGCCAACAACCATCTGCCGGGCCTGACGATGCCGCAGTTGCTGATCGATCTACGGAAGTTGTTCAACCTGTATCTGGAGTTTGACGTGTATAACCGGGTCTGCACGATGGACTTCGCCGCGCAGGTACTGACGGGCGGGCAGGTGGTCGACTGGACCGATAAGGCCCAGCCGCAGCATACCAAAGCGCCTGATCTGACGAACCGCCTGGAGCTTTCGTATGAGTTAGATAGCAACGATGCCCTGCTGAAGCCGATCCCCGCGCCCCTTGAAGCCTACACGAGTTCAGAAACGACGGTGACCGAAGGCGGTGCCCTGCTACCGATTCGGTCGCGGGTGTCGACGCTGCTCACCGATGCCGGTACGGGTAGGGCCATGACCGCGCAGGTGGGTAGCTCGCCGCTGAACAAGGAAACCAAGAACCCGTCGACGCCCAAACTGCTGTTCTGGCATGGGCTGGTGAATGGGGAGCCAACCGCCACGGCTGTCCATGGCAATCGGTCGCTCTACTGGCATGGGCCCAATAACCTCTTCGATCGGGGATACCGGCAGCTGGAGCAGTTCAAGGCCGATACGTTCACCGTCACCAAAGTGGTGTACCTGACGCCCGCCGATCTGGCGCGGTTTTCCTTCCGGCAGAAAGTACATATCAGCGGGGTCAACTACCTGGTCGGGTCGATGAAGGCCCAGCTGAGCAGTGGCCGACAGTTGATTCCCGTTGAAGTGGGTCTATTGAGAGGTTGACGCCTGCGCCTTTGCCTCGGTAACTCGACTCGTATCGGCGGGCTTTTATCCGCTACTGGCGTGTAGCGAGCCGATTCGATCGTAGAGGTCATTAAAAAAGCTTCGGGTCAATGAGCCCGAAGCTTTAAGAAATACGCTTTATCCAACTAAAAGAAAAGTTGATCACCTCATTAAGGCCAGATCGCTACGACCAGCAGATAGCAGAAAGTGACCGATATGAGTAGGATACCGGCCCAGACCAGGGCGCTTACCCAATCAATCTGACAGGAGGTATCGTGTGTAGCCGTGTGTTTAGGTAGCATAGCGTTAAGTGAATGGCCAAATGTATGATAATAATTATACTTAGTTGTTTTTTTTGAGGGATCATTTTGCCTGATTTTGCTCAGGTTTAAAGCTGATCGGTTTTATACCACCAGCCGTCCAGCGGAACACATAACAGGCGCGGGGCTATTCTAGGGAAAGTACAAGCGATGACGGGTGCAGGGAGGGAAGCAAGGCGTAGGATTCTGGCAAGAGCTGTTTTTTAATAGATGTTATGTTAAGGGAAAAAACAAAGAGTCTGCTAAACCCATTAGCAGACTCCCGACTTTGAAAAATGCAACGACCTTACTTCTTCCTGAAGAATCGTTTGACCAGCTCGTAAAAAGCGGCGTAGGCAAAACAGCATGTAAGTGTGATGTACGATGGTCCGAACAACCAGATCACCAATGTTAGGAAGCGTTCTTTATATATGTAAGCAGTAAATGTTCCTACACCCAAAATAGAGATAGTCAAAAGCGCTGTCATCATTGGTATTACCCACCCTGATAGGTTTCTCTTAAAGACTAATGGATCTTGATCAGATATAGCCAACAAGAAGAAGAACGCTAGGAATGTAAACTGCCATTGAGCAGCTAACGTGGCTCCTGTAATCAGATAGATATATGTAGGAGCGTACTTGTAGAAAGAGGGTGATAACAAATAAATAGCTACGAGCCATCCAAAGAAAAGAACCAAAGCATTGAATAGCATTCCCCACACATTTGAAGCTACTGAATCGATAATGGACTTTGCTGCATCTAAATTCTCCTTCATAAATAGTGTAATTGGTTAAGTGGTTGCGTTATTCGGGTAGTAAGTTAATCTCCTCACGTTTGCGGTCGTCGTCTATATGCACGTAGATCATGGTCGTTTCAATCTTTTTATGACCGAGCAGTTGCTGGAGCACCTCGAGTCGGCCACCATGCCGAAGGAACCGGGTAGCAAACGTGTGCCGTGCCCAGTGGAATGATACTGCCTGACTGAGGCCAAGTTTGGCGGCTACCTCTTTGATCAATTCATTCATGTTCTGTTCTGCAATTGTTGGGATGAGTACGCCACGCTGTTCAGGAATCAACTTCATGGCTGAAGGATGCAACGGCACGGAAATTAGTGGTACGATGTCCCTTGTTCGCTTGAGGGGTTTGAACGTGAGCACCTTACCCCGTACTTCCTTCCAGCTTACTCGTTTCAGATCAGAAATCCGCAGGCCAGTGTAACAGGCGAACAGAAAGGCCCGGAGAGTTACCAGGTGGGCAGGCTTTAGTTCATCGCTATAGAAGTGGTCCCGAAGTGCCAGAAATTCCTGCTCCCCCAGAAACTCCAGACGGCTTTCAGTGGCTGGCATTGCAAAGCCCTTAAACGGATAGTCGAAGAAGTACCCAGCTCCGATGGCTGCGTTGCAATAGGTCCGCATGTCGCGAAGCTTCTTCCAGACCGTATTGCCGGAATTGATGTCGGGATGACGGTACAACCAGGCCTTGTACTCGGTCAGTAGCTTTTTATTCAGCGTGTTGAAGGGCAGTTGACCACAGTAGTCTTTGAGCGTTTGTAAACTCGACTTGTGGCACGTGTGAGTTGGCTTACTGATAAGCCCTTTCTCGAAACGCTCATCGGCTTCGCGGCTCCAGAACGCAATGAAATCATCACGACTGGCGGAACAGGCCAACTCACGCGTGAATAACTCAATCGTCAACTCGACCTTGGCCAGTCGGGCCCAGATGAACACCTCGTTGATTTCACCCGCCCGGCGCTCGATCTGTCGACAATAATCTTCATGCAGCTTATCGCCTTTTGAGCGGGGAAGTATTTCCGACTTGTCATCGTCGAAGTGGGTGGCCGGCCAATAAAGGTCCAGTGCCAGGGTGGTTTTTCGGCGGTCGATAATGACCTGGAAGAAGAGGGCTGCCGTGCCGTCACGACGGACACGATGCTTATTCAAACGCAGCTTGTAGCTGTACTTCATGTTGAAGTCTGGTTGAAACCACTAGCCTTATACGGGCGTGAAATGCGGTGTTGAAGCCCGGTTGAAACGCAAAAAACGCCCTCAGCGCGTTGCTGAGGGCG